>NZ_CP199005.1:953301-1271068 GCF_052399005.1 Streptococcus sp. HJ1
TTGATGGAACCCCTCCATTATTTCTAAGTAAAAAATCAACATAATCTGTATCAATCTTAAAACCTAATTTATCTTGAAATTCAATAATATCTTTGATATTTGGGTTACTTGAATTATATGCTTTACTTAAACTTTTTAAAGTCCTCTTATCTGGCAAAATTCCATAATTTTTCATCTGTTGTATGTCTTCTGGGCTTAAACCGAATTTTTTAAATTTAATATTCACTTTCAAATCACTCCTATTATTAATTTTACTAAGTTATTTAACACTTTCCTTTTCCCTTCCGTGTTTGATGTTGAGCCACACTACCTGTATGTTTCACAGAATTATGTACATCTTTAGGAAGTAGCCTCATCATCCCTCCTGTATCATGATGCCACACAAACCCTGGAGGAGCCCTTGCACCATATTTATCCTTTGCTGTTTTTTTTACAACGCGTTATTTAATCAATTTTATTTTCAAATCTCATAAAAAAGCATCCTTTGTATATATTTAATGAAAGAATATTATCATTATTTTCAATAATATATATTTTTTCATATAGAAAATTTGGAAAATCAGCCAATACATCTGTAACTGCACAATCTATTGCTTCATACTCATCATCTGTCAGTGGTGAATCAATATATACATAAAGAGCAAATAATTCTTCGGTCATATCAAATGCAATAAGTCTGACTTTGTTACAAATTGCCCCAAGAAAAGCCATTTGCATACTTAGAATAATTTCTTGTTTTATCATAATTAATTTCTCCAATATAATATAGAATTTATGTTATATCAGGCAATGCAGGAACAATATGGGCTCCTTTTTTGGATGGATGAATTATTCCCCATCCTTTTTCAGACGACTCCAGGCGGTGTAGTTGCCGAACCAAACCAGATTACCTTTGCTATTGGTCATCTCTCTCGGGATGCCAATCTGGTCGCAGTGGAAGTAGTGGGTTTGCTGACGGCTTTCTCCGTATTCATTGATGTGATTTCGATAGGCGAAACCGCGTGCGTACGTACCGCTTACACTTTACGTCAGAACTGGAGGTTTTGTGCAGGCTACGGCTTGCGTTTTACTCTTTTAAATTCCGGTGGTGAATTTTTTGAAACTCATCCGAAATAAAATCTCCAAATTCTGCAAATGATTCAATAGGTAAATTAAAAATTTCTGGTTTATAACGAATAAGCAAACTTAGGATATGATAATGACTTCTTGGTGTTTCACGTAATTCAATTCTCTCGAATATTCTTTGTTTACCTTCCTCTTCATCTATTTTTTGTGCAATGGAAAAATCTGCATTGTGAGCCACTCCTAAAGCAGGATTAATGGAAGTAATTTCACTTGGGGTTGGATCTTGGTAATCGGGATCTTGAGCAATTATCCGCCAGTCTGACTCTAGCTTTGATTCAAATAAGGTATGACAGTCTAAAACGGTTTTGAATAAAATTGGGTAATTTCCAGCATTTTTATAATCGAATAGCTCAACTGGGCTTGAAGTAAACAAATCAAAAATTCCTACAGTGGCACCAAGCTTATTTTTAGCGATTATTCTACCGTAACCGAATAATTTATCAGCTATTTTAAAACAAAATAAATCACCATTCTTAAGATATCTATATAAAGTTCTGTTTTTTTCCCAATTAAAGATTTTCATAATACTTTTCCTTTTCTATAGCATATAATGTCAAATTATTGAAAGATTTTTACAACCATTTTTGAGAATATGGTCTCTTCATTAACAAACCGCCCGCATCAGGCTCGTAATACCTGAAGAAGTTGTAATGCAGCGACCTTATTACGGTTTTGTTGGCTCGCCATTAATATGATTTAATCAATTACTTATAATTTCTCAATAAATTCATTATCTCTTTAGATTTTTTTTTATCATGGTATTCTTCCGTTGCATAATGCTTTGCGTCATATCCAAACTCATTTTTTATATTTGTTTTAGCACCATTCTTTAAAAGAATTTCAATAATATCAATATTTCCGTGAAGGCAAGCATTTTGAATAGGAGTAAAATTTAATTCGCCCTGTTTATTGACATTAGCTCCATTTTCTATTAGCAAGATAACATCTTTTTTAGATTGAGAATTAACTGCTAAATTTAATAATGTTTCTCCCATAGAACCTAAGTCATGTACTGAGGTGATAGGATTACTACTAAAAAAACTAGGGTAGTCTTGGTATTTCAAAAAAAGTTTTGTTAAAAGATTATTCATATTTACTCTCCAAACAATTTTATCTAGAACATTCAGCTTTTGCTTTTTCTTTTAAAACATTTAATCTGTTTTTCCAATCGTTTATTTTGATTGTATGTCTTCCAGGCTGCCATTTTCTATCCCAATTAGTATATAACTCAATACATCTTTTGGCATGATTAATTTGTGCACTTAGGGTTGCACATCTGGATGCTTGAGGTGAAACAGGAGTATCACAGAATCTTTTTGCTAATTGATATTCTTGGTCGCGTTTATCAGGTTTTTTACTTTTTTTATTTGCTTTGTTAAATATTTGTCGCAAACGCGAATAAATTTTAAAAGGATTTAATCCTAAATAATCTACCCAACTCGTGATATTAAATGCATAAGTATAAAAATTTTCACCCCCCAAATATTTAATCGGGTCTTGGTTGATAAACCGCCCCGCATCAGGCTCATAGTACCTGAAGAAGTTGTAATGCAGCCCCGTCTCGCGGTCGGCGTATTGGTTTTGCAGGCGGAAGGGCTGGTATTCGCTATCCGTTACCTTGGTTTCCTCTTTCAGACAACCCCAGCCGGTATAGTTGCCGAACCACAGCAAATTGCCGTCCTTATCGGTCATCTCTCTTGGGATGCCGATTTGGTCGCAGTGGAAGTAGTGGGTTTGCTGGTGGCTTTCGCCGTCTTCGGTTGTCCAATCGCGGACTTGCGCGAGCGGTTCGTAGCTATCGTTTTGCCCTCTCCCCAGCCCTCTCCCACGGGAGAAGGAGTAGATGTTGGGATGGAAAAAAGTTCATCCAACACTTCTTTGATTTATATTAATCCCAATAAAAGTCTGAATTATTTAATTCCTTCCACTCTTCCAAAGAATAAAGAAAAGGCAAAGAAAAGTTTTCCAATATTTTTTCTTTTAAATTTTCTGACACCATAAATGCTCCTGAATAATTATAATTGGTAGACAATAAAATATCCTTATCTGAATTAGTATATGCCTCCAGTGAATAATCATCTTCATCTAATGCTAAATCTGGGTAAACAATTTCATCCTCAATTTCCCAATCAACTATTCTTACTAAATAATAGACTTCATTCGTCAATAACTCACCTTTTGTATTGACAATAATTGCTTTACTCATTCCAAAATCATGATCAAATCCGTATTTTTTAATAAATTCCAAAAAATGAGCTGACATGATAAAGAAATCATTATATGGAAGAAAATCAAAAGTAACACCTCGGGCTTTTTTCAAGCAGACATAAACCTTTTCAGGCATTGGAGGAATTTCTTGTCCCTTTACAAACCAACTCCATGGAAAGTCAAAATCAGGATGCGTTTTTTTAGGGTTAAACTTCTCTGATATACCTAGAACACCACTACTTACACGTGGTAACCCCATTTTTGCTGCTTTATCCATGCTTTGTAGGGCATATCCCCACACCATCAATTTCTTCATAATACACTCCTAATCTAATCGTTTGGGTGAGTTGGTAGATGAACATTCTCCAACAGATATGGACTGACTCAAACGTTTTTTTAATCTTTCTTGTAAATCTTGTACACGCTGTCGCACTTGTACCTGTAATCGACCATGATATGGTTGTGGTAGGAGAAACCGCGCAGTTTTTGCCGTCACGTCCATAAACGGCGGTCAAATCGCCGTAGCCGTCGTCAGAGGATGCGATTTGGTAGAGGTCGTCTGAAAAACAGAAATCTCATGCTTACTGTACACATCCTACTTCGAGATTGAAGGCTTCATGCGAGCTATGGCTTGTTACACTTACTATATATACACGACGCTACGCCAGTTTATTAATCATCAGGATTTTCTTCTAAACAATTTAAAAACTCATCAAATGATTTCGCAATGATAATTGAATTTTTTTTAAAATTAGCTTCTCTTGATATATTTTCACTCCATACATCCCTTACATAATAAATAATCTGCCAACTATTTTTTTCTAAACATAGGTAATTCCCTCCCCAATCAAAAGCAAAAGGAATCAGATTTATAGGTAACTCATTAAGTTCCCATTCATTTATTGTTCTTCCTTCCAATGTGAAATCTGGATCATCCTCAAACTGCTTAGAATATTTCATTGGAATGAAGTCGCGAATTTCAATATAGTCAAAATCGATAGTATCATTGACAAAACATGAAAGATTGGGAGTACCTCCATTCCATTTGAAGTAATGTGACTTGAATGAAGCTGGAAAAGATACTTCTAATTTTTTTTCAACGTCATTGAAATCATTTTCAGATAAATTTTTATCGCAATCATAAAAACTAAGCATAACAATCTCCTTTAACAATTTAACAAGCACCAGTTTTTTTCTTCTCTATTCTCTTTTGGAGCGGTTTTCCTACCTCAATGTTATTGTTATAAATTTTGATTAGATTTCCCCTCTCATCATATTCATAAGCAAAATCCATTACTTTATTATCATATGATATATTTCTCAAACTTAATTAATTTTCCATCTTTATAAAACCCAATATAATAAGATATAGCCTCTTTGCTTTTTCGGATATTGTCTACCTTATCTAAATTGATTTCATCATACAATTTTGCAGGATGGTTATACTTAGGAAAAGTCATTCCTAAATAGTATCTAACAGTCAAATCATTATATTGAGTATTTTTTGTAAGTTGTTGTGACATTTTTAAAGCTCCTGTCAAAAGCAAAATAGTTCCAATCATTCCAATCAGTAACTTTTTCATTCTACTTGCTCCATTTTTAAACCGTATTTTACAAAGATATACTCTATAGTGTTTAAATCTTTATTAAATCACGTTTCTAAAGGGGATATAGCTGTAAAATATTATATATACTGTATTGTTAAACCAAGACGGTAGCAAAAATTAAGTTTTCGTAGCTTATAAACTTAAGAAAGTTGTCTCAAGTATTTGGCCTTTTTATATTGTCTTTTTGTAACAAAGTGACGTAGTCACTTTTAGTGTGGAATAGGTGAGATAAAAAAACAGTGTTTCGTTTTTGGTCAATAAAGTAAAGCAAAACATATTGGTCTATAATTTTTCCTCGTGAGGGATACTTGCTGTTAATCTTTACTCCGATTTTCTCATCAGCGTCAAAGCCTGCTTCAGGAAAAATCTCTAAACTTTTTAAGCTGTCTAAGATTTTAGCCACAGTATTTTTGGCGGATTGAGGGGATAGAAGTACCGTAGCTATATAGTCGTGTATATTGTCGATAGCTTCCTCGACCTCTTTTGAAGCAATCACTTTATAAGCCATAACGTACCCTCATATCGTCTAGGGAAGTTCCTTCGCCTGCCTCGTATTCTCTCAAGGCACGCTCAGATTGGGCTTGTAATTCTTCAATCAACTGTTCTCTATGTAGATCTTCGGCCGTCTTAATAGGCAAATCTTGCTCTAGGACTATTTGCTCCACAAATAAAGAAATAGCATCTGTCATTGTCATTCCCTTTTCCTTGATAATTTTTCGAGCTTGTTCCATAGTGGCTTCATTCAGTTTAAAATTGTATTGTTTCGATAAAGTTATAGCCATGATATATCTCCAATCTATACGTTATAGATTGATTATATACTAGATGTAGACTTTAATCAAGAAAAAAAGTTCTGTTTGATGACAGAACTAAGTTATTTCAATCGGAGTCATATTGCGATATGTTTTGATAAAATCACGATAAATCAGATACTTTTTATAAGGATCAAGTAAGTCATTAAAGAGATTAATAACTCCAGTTTTAAAGGTATCAATATCCTCAATAACAAGAAGAATATAAGGCGATTTTTGTATAAAGCCCTCTTGGGATGTGCGTTCTTATAAATCCGCTAGACGACCTCAAGCGGTGTATTCGTCGTACCACAAGAGATTACCAGGAAAATCAGTCATCTCACGCGGAATGCCATTTGGTCGCAGTGGAAGTAGTGGGTTTGTTGGCGGTTTTCGCCGTCTTCGATTGACCAATCTCGAACCTGTGCTTAAGGCTCGTAGGAATCGGGGAAACGAATCCAGTTTACTATTCGAGGCCGTCTGAAGCTTCTCCGTCTTTCTTGAAGATTTTGACTTTAACCAATTTATTGAGGCTCGTCTCAATAAATTGGTTATTATTAATAATAGATTTTTTAGCAATATGTATTAGATCTTTATAATCTTCCATAAAAGGTTCTTCTAATGTGGATTCTAATAAGCATTCTAAGTCATATAATATTTTTTGCTCAGCTTCATCAATAATTTCATTATTTTCAACGAACTTAACAAGCCATTCAAAAAAAACTAAGACTTCATGGTTGTTAAATTTAATAATATAGTCGTTAGACTCTTTTTTAATTTCCATAATATTATAATGCTCCTCGAGAAACTACATTTTGTAAATGACTGGTAATGAGATTGTTAAAGAACCAATATTTCAGACGACCTTAAAGAGGATAGTGAGGTCGTTTGAAAAACAGGAACCGCGTGCGTACCGCGAAGACTTTACGTCGGGATTGGAGTTTCCATGCGGGCTACAGTTTGCTATTCACCCAACAATGTTTCTTTAAATAAGTTTTCAAGTGATTCATATAACATTTCCATTTCTGATGAATCATGATAATAAATAAAAATATGTCCCTGTTGATCCATTAAAATAGGATTGCCTGAACCATCATCTGATATTGCATAAAGTTTATTCATTGGTTGTTCATATAATTCTAAAAGTTTTTGAAATCCCTGAGTTAATTCGATAACTGTTTCTTTTCCAATTAATGTTGAATTATGGAAAGCATGGATATCCAAACCAGCGCTTGCGCCGCCGAATTTTTTAATAAATTCAATGTAATCATCGTGAAATTTTATTCCTAAAATATTTTCAGCATGTTTGATTTCCTCACTACTAGCGGGTATCCCTTTAAGCTCAGGGTAATCTTGAAAATATTTAATAAGTAGATTCATTGTTTCTTGGCTAATCATTAAATACCTCTTCTTGATAATTCTTTTAAAGCTTGGTCGTACCAGAACTCGCGTTTCCATTGAATAAATTCTTTATATTTAATTAACATGGAAGTCCTTTGGCTATGATGTTTACAGCATATCCTTGAGTTATATTTGTTCATATAAAGTTAAATTCTTTTCTGTGCTTTTATATATATCTGTATAGAAATAAATTCTATTATCTTTTATCTCTTTCAGATAAACCAAGTCTTCGATACCTCCAATATACTCAATGGATAAATCATCTAAACTTAATATTGCAAGCCTAAATCCAACAAGGCAAAATCGTCTAATGAAAACAGGAATATATATTTTTCTATTGAAATACAACAACGGCCCTCCAAAGCCCTGTTCTTGAATAATAACTTGACCGTTAATGGACAGACTTCCAACTAGGGGAGAACCTTGATTAACTTCCATCAAATCAAGGTAACTAACTTCCCATTTGTCAAAAAAATTTTTTTCTTGAAAGTCTAAAGGAGTTTCAAGAAAAATTTTTAACTTAGACATTTCTAAAACTTTCCCTTTCTTTTAATTTTTTCGATTTAACTTTTTGAACCTCTTCTGAATGCACTATAAATTGTAATTCGGCGCAAAAGCATACTAATTCTCCCCACCCAACAACCCAATCGGGTCCTGATTCACAAACCGATCCACTTCAGGCTGTTAACACCTGAAGAAGTTGTAGTGGAACTCTGTCTCACGGTCAGCATACTGGTTTTGCAGGTGGAAGGGTGGGTGAGCAGTTCCGGATATGTTGGTTTCACTCTTTTAGACGACACCAGCTGGTGTCGTTGCCGAACCAAACCAGATTGCCTTCGTCATAGGTTATCACTCTTGGAATGCCGATTTCGGTCGTAGTAGAAGTAGTGGGTTTGCTGGCTGTTTTCTCCGTCTTCGTTGGTCCAGTTGCGTACTTATGCCAAGGATTGGAGGATTCGTGCTGGCTACAGTTGGCTATAACTTGCTTACAGAGTATTTCATGTTAAAGGAAGAAATTCCATCTTCAAATTATTACTAACAACTAATTCTTTGAATTTATCAGAAAAAGCCCAAATTAAATCATCATTTATATCTTTTGCACAAAACTCAAAACCAGATATATTTTCTAAAAATATAGGTGGATAATCAATAAACTTCTCTCCATCTATTTCATAAAAATTTGATTTTTCCATATCTACTAATCTAGCAGTTAATTTAATTTTTCCAAGAAAAACTTTAAATTCATCATTCTTGATTCTAAGTTTAGCTGGAAAAAAATCTAATTCATTTTTTAATTTATCAGCCAATTTATTAATGAAAGTTTCAGAGAACAATAACATTTTAGGAATTGTTTGAATATAATCTGTATTAGAAATATTTTTGGAGGTATATCCACTCTGAGCTATAAAAACTGCTTCATCTGTATAATTACCTTTATTGTAATTAATAAATTCTACACTTTTTCTATCATCCTGTTTTAAGTCCACATACGCTTCTTCATTATCAACAGCAGAGTATATTTGATAAAGAGTCATCATTTTTTCCTTTCTTACCATTACTTTTAGAAATTGGTGCAGCACAAGTATATTTGTAGATTGTTTATTTAAAGAACAAATGTTTCAGACGACTTTAATAAAAAAATATTAAGGTAGTCTGAAAAAAGGTTATTTCTACTCAACAACCCAATCAACTCCTGATTAAACAAACTGCCTAGTTTGAGGCTCATAGTAACGTATCAGATTGTAATGTAGATAAGTTTTCTTACGCTAATATAACCGTAATCGTAGAGAGTAAATCTGAAATAATACCTAAATATAGATTTTAAAATTCAATGTAATCATCATTATCCATGTAATAATTTAGAGCATCAATAAATTGATCTTTTGTAAAATTTGGATACCGTTCATCTAAGTCATCGTAAACATCCATAAATACATCCCCACTACATAAAATATCTAATCCATTTTCGTTTACAAAATCAGGAAAAACTTCTTTTCCATCTATTATTTTTGGACCGTTATCCAAATAACAAACCGTCTCTAAATCAAAAATACTCTCATCTTCATCAGAAGAAATATATATGTATGGAAATTTGGCAAATTTATCAGTATCATCATCATTGAATAATCTAGCACATTCAATAACTTCTGATATACTAATTTTTCTTCTATAAAATTTATCTAAATTCATTTTTTGTTCCTTCTATGATTAAATTAACATTTACCTAATGGTTTACTAGTGCGACCGTTTAATTTTCCTCGCCGACCTGGTCTACCACCTCCCCATATACTTCTTCCGCCTTTTCTTTGTGGGTGATATAGACCATGATTTCTTCTATGGTCATTATAATCAACCAGTACCAACCTTTTCGTATCCTCATGATGATGCCACGTTAGTCCCTGTTTATTTTTACCTTTTCCCCAATTGGGACTTGAACTCATATCTCCAGATTTCATCCATTCTTTTAATTCAGGATAACGATTAAGCATATCCCGTTTAAATGATGGATTAGATTCCATTTTTTTAATAAATGCCTTATTTGCATCATTAAATTGCACAGTATCACTTGAATATCTAATTCCTGAATCTAACTTATGGTCAAAGAAAATATGGTATTTCCCATTATTAGGTCGAGTAGCTAATCCTAACGGGTCAACCCAAGCCTGTACACTCGGAGCAAACTGATACCTATTATCTCCACCATCCAACCCAATCGGGTCCTGGTTCACAAACCGCCCGGCCTCAGGCTCGTAGTATCTGAAGAAGTTGTAGTGCAGTCCCTCTCACGGTCTCAATACTGGTTTTGCAAACGGAAGGGGTGATATGCGCTATCCGTTACCTTGGTTTCCTCTTTCAGACTAATAATCCCCGAATCAAACCAGGTTGCCGTGGATGTCGGTCATTTCTCTTGGGATGCCGATTTGGTCGCAGTGGAAGTAGTGGGTTTGTTGGCATCTTCTACCGTGACCAAAGGGAAGAGGGTGGAATCTTCATCAGAACCATCTTCCACGACCACCAAAGGCGTAAAACGCAGTGCTATTGAACCGTCAAGCGCAGCAATGACGTAATGGCCTTCTTATGCTTTATTATACATAATTTCCTATCTTTTTTCTTAAAAATAAAAATATTTTTACCCAAAAGGGTGTTGTTAATCCCCAAATTCCTCCGAATATCAATCCTTCAAGGAGCATAAAATTCTCTCTTTTGATTTGTATAGCTAATCCCAGCAACATCCCAATTAACATTTGAATTATGGATAGATATTTAATATTTTTTCTTTCTAATTCCAAATGAAATAAAATAACTAGAAAGAAAGAGATAATCGGAAACACGACCAACTTAACTATCGTCTTATCCCCATAATAAGCCATCCATAACCAAATGAAAAACCAAGAAATTAAAATACTGATCCAATACTTTTGAATAAATTCTTTAAATTTAATTAATATGGAAGTCTTTTGGCTATGATGTTTACAGCATAGCCTTGAGTTATATTTGGTCATATAAAGTTAAATTCTTTTCTGTGCTTTTATATATATCTGTATAGAAATAAATTCTATTATCTTTTATCTCTTTCAGATAAACCAAGTCTTCGATACCTCCAATATACTCAATTGATAAATCATCTAGATTTAATATTGCAAGCCTAAATCCAACAAGGCAAAATCGTCTAATGAAAACTGGAATATATATTTTTCTATTGGAATACAACAAAGGCCCTCCAAACCCCTGTTCTTTAATAATAACTTGACCGTTAATGGATAGACTTCCAACTAAGGGAGAACCTTGATTTACTTCCATCAATTCAAGGTAACTGATTTCCCATTCGTCAAAAAAATTTTTTCTTGAAATTCTAAAGGGGTTTCATTCAAAATTTTTAACTTAGACATTTTTATATTTTTTCTTGTCAAAGAATTGAAATCTTCTTCTAATTCTACAAGGAGTTGACCAACCTCATTATTAAATGGCCAAGAATCAATTACTATCCGAGACAATAAAAATTCTTTTCCTTTTTTTTGTTGAAAAATAGTTTCTGAATTTAGATAATTCATCATGTCATATAGTTCATTTTTTATAGAAACTAACTGCTGTTTATTTGTATAACTATATTCATCACAATTATTAATCATTTTATCAATTTCGACTAAAACTATATTAGTCTTTTTTATAAATTGCTCCTGATTCATTGTCGTATTAACCTTTCTAAGTCATTCATATATTTTTGTGTTTATCCGCCAAGAAAACCCAATCGGGTCCTGATTCACAAACTGCCCCGCCTCAGGCTCGTAATACCTGAAGAAGTTGTAGTGCAGACCCGTTTCACGGTCGGCGTACTGGTTTTGCAAACGGAAGGGCTGATATGCGCTATCCGTTACCTTGGTTTCCTCTTTCAGACGGCCCCAGCCGGTGTAGTTGCCGAACTACAACAAATTGCCGTCCTTATCAGTCATATCGCGCGGGATGCCGATTTGGTCGCAGTGGAAGTAGTGGGTTTGTTGGCGGTTTTCGCCTTCTTCGTTGGTCCGGTTGTGGATCTGTGCCAAGGGTTCGTAACTGTCGGGATCGGTGTAGATATAGGTATACCTGCTGTCCGGTTGGATTTCTTGCGGTAAATGGCTGCCGTCCCAAACGAATCCAAGTTCCTCTTCGAGGCTGTCTGAGAAGCAGAAGCCGCGTGCGTGTGTACCACGCAGACTTTACGTCGGGATTGGAGGTTTCGTACGGGCTACGGATTGCTAATTTTGGTTCGATTCCTGATATTTTGTTATATCAGAAATAGTGATATCTTCATTATTAAACATATCATCCCAAATTTGCTTATAAAGTTCTTTTGCGGTCATTTGTTGAGGTATTTCAAAGGCTGCGTCGGTACTAGGAAATTGGTCATGTAGTCGTTCTTCTGTCCAGAAATTTAATCCAAATCTCAAACTTTCTTTAATTCTGAATTGGGTTGATATTGTAAAATTTTGATACTCGGGGTACAGATATTCTTTGACTAATCTCTTTACACTATTTCGATTAACCAAATTCAGACCTGATAAGTCTTCAAGTTTGCTATCTATACCTTCGTGTAATAGTCCAAGAAAAAGTCTGATATATTCAGGACTGACTTTATACTTTTTATTCATTTAAATTTCCCCCGAATTGAAACTAATTGACCAACTTTATTGAATATGGCTTGTACTTGAGATGTTTGGATTAATGGTCCTCTTTATTGGAATTCAATCCAAACTATAGTAGACTGAACTCAGTTCAACCTACGTTTACTTATTGCTATTCATATATTCGTGATGCATTCAAAATATCTGCTAACATACTCCAATTTAAAGTTTTGTCGTTATATTCTCTCACACCTATATTTTTATAGTATCCATCCATATCTTCAATCCAATTTTTCATGGCTTCTAAAAAGCTATCTAGTGTATTATTTTCAAAATCTTCTGTATGAATTTCAGTAATGAATTCTTTTAAAAAAACTAGAAAGTCATCTCTATTTTTAATTTCCATAATATAGTCCTCCTCGAACAATGTCTTTCATACGGCCTCAAAAGAGATATTGAGGCCGTATGAAAATATAAAATTACTTTTTCGTAGCACGAATTTTTTTCAACCCATTCTCTAAAATAGTAACTTTCTCGGGAGGAGTTCCCCTATCCAAAGCATTCCACCAGTTATTTACTGGTTTAACAAATAATTGGAATCCTTCATCGGTTACATTGGATTTTCGGATGATCAAATCTTCTTTGATAGAGCCATCCTCGTTAAATGGGTCAATATCAACAAGTAAGTTATTGTTTTTGAGAAACGTCATAAGTGCAATAGACATTCTGATAATATCTTCACGATAATCTTCATCAGCATTTGCTTCCCAAAATGTCCGAAAATTAAATAGTGTTATATCCATGATAATCTCCTAAGGTAATCGAATAATTTCGGATATTCCGTCAACATGAACTAAGCTTTATAGTTGCCATCCCACAACAGATTGCCGTGGATGTCGGTCATCTCTTTTGGAATACCGATTTGGTCGCAGTGGAAGTAGTGGATTTGTTGGCGGCTTTCGCCGTCTTCGGTTGACCAGTCGTGGACTTGCGCCAAGGGGTCGTAGCTGTCGGGATCGGTGTAGATATAGGTATATCTGCCGTCCCAAACGAATCCGGTTTCCTCTTCGAGGTCGTCTGAAAGACAGAAACTACATAGGAACGTACTGCGCTCACCACGCCAGAATTAAAAATTTTATATATGTTACGCCTTGCTGGCGTTGGTAACACAAACTACGCTTGCAGACTACATTTACAATAAATCAATGATGTCCAAAGCTAAAATATCTTTTTTTGTGAGCTTTTTCCTGTCTTTATGCCTTAGATTTAATTTTACATTTTTGAATTTTATATTATCTATAAAAGAAAATTGATAAATTTTATTCTCTGTTTTATTAAAAATATACCCATAATATTTATTTTCATAGGTAGAATTTTCAACAAATTCTAGAAAGTAAATAACAGAATGTGGAGGAAAATGTTCTATTACGGCTTTTACCAAGTTTCTTTTTTCAGAATGTACATATTCATTAGTATCTAAAATATCTTCTAATAAGATTTCATTTGATAAATTTTGTGGTTCCATAAAAATCCTTATTTTTTATATGCGGTAATTACACGGCGTAGTATACCCCTACGTTTAGCACCTTTTTGACAACTGCCACACATAGGTCTACTTGCAGCCATTGGGCGTTGTAGCTGTAGTTTGTGGTGTAACCAACAAGAGAGAAATTTGGTAGAGTTCGCCTGAAAGTATGTTTTCAGACGAACTCTACATCAATCAGTAATGAAATTGTTAAAGAATCGATAGCTCAGACGCCTTCAAAGAAGGTTTAGATGTCGCTTAAAAAGTAGAAGCCGCGTGTATGTTACGCACATACCCCATACCATAATTAAAAGTTTCATACAAGCTACAGTTTGCTTTTTTCATTCGAAAGAAAATTTTAACATTTTTGATAACCGATTTATAAAATATAGAATTGCCAAATGTTCATCTTGGTAACAATATTCTTCGGTTCTTAATCCTCTTTCAGAATAGAATATATGCCATTTTTTATTTTCTGCAACAATACATAATGTTTCATCATTTACTTCATTGATTGAGTAACTATCTTCTGGTACTCCTTTATTTTTAAGATATGAATTCAATTCATTAATTTTTAACATTTTCCTATTTTCACCTCTTCCAGATGCCAAGATTCTATATGATTTAACAGATTTTGGTAATTCATACTGTGTCCCTAATCCAATCTCTCCGAACAACGGCATAATTTTACTTGCAGTTACATTATCAATTGGTTTCAGTACCCTATATATGGTATAAGGCTTTTGATTAGAACCAGGAGGTAAGGCTCTCATAGGATATGGTGTTCCTAGTTGCCGAGCCACAGCAGCTTACCGTCCTTATCGGTCATATCACGTGGGATGCCGATTTGGTCGCAGTGGAAGTAGTGGATTTGTTGTTAGCTTTCGCCGTCTTCGGTTGACCAGTCGTGGACTTGCGCCAAGGTTTCGTAAGAACTGAAGGTTTATGCGGGCTACGGCTTGCTTGATTCACCCCATGTTTACTCAGGGATTTATACGCTAGCTTGGTTAGTTTTTTATTTTAACTATTTGTTTTTATGTTTATGTTTGGAATTCTGCTTTTCATTATGTATATCAGTGAGTAGGTTAGTAACAGACATCCCATTTTTTTGAGCAAGTAGAGCCCATTTTTCCGCTTCGTCTAATTTGTTTTTGTCTTTACTGTCTTGGTAATGATCAAAGAATATATAGGCCAAATCATATTGTGCTTGAGTATTACCTAATTCGGCTGATCGAATTAACCAAAATATAAATTTATCATTGTTAAATTCATAAAAAGCAAAATAATTAGCTAATTTTGATGCTGCTTGACTATTGCCAGAGGAAGCATCAATTTTTAACTTTTCCAGATCAGTTTTAGAAATATACATACTGTCATTTATTGAAATGTTGGCATTAGATTTCATGACTCTATCCTTTCAATTTGATAGGATCCTGATTTACAAACTGCCCCGCATCAGGCTCATAGTACGTGAGGAAGCTGTAATGCAGCTCTGTCTCACGTTCAGCGTACTGGTTTTGCAGGCGGAAGTGCTGGTACGCGCTATCCGTTACCTTGGTTTCATCTTTCAGACTACCCTAGGCGGTGTATTCGCCGTCCCACAACAGATTGCCACTGATGTCGGTCATCTCTTTTGGAATACCGATTTGGTCGCAGTGGTAGTAGTGAGTCTGTTGGCAGCTTTCGCCTTCTTCAATGGTTCAGTTGTGTACCTGTGTCAAGGGTTCGTAGGAATCCGGGTCGGTGTAGAGATAGGTATATCTGCCGTCGAGCTGTGCGACCAGTTGGTAAATGCCGCAGCCGGAATCGACTTCGGCGAACAGCAACCGTGCGCCGAAGTCGGGAGAGGTTATTTTGTAGAGGACGTCTGAAAATATAAAATTACTTTTTCGCAGCACGAATTTTTTTCAACCCATTCTCCAAAATAGTAACTTTCTCGGGAGGAGTTCCCCTATCCAAAGCATTCCACCAGTTATTTACTGGTTTAACAAATAATTGGAATCCTTCATCGGTTACATTGGATTTTCGGATGATCAAATCTTCTTTGATAGAGCCATCCTCATTAAATGGGTCAATATCAACAAGTAAGTTATTGTTTTTGAGAAACGTCATAAGTGCAATAGACATTCTGATAATATCTTCACGATAATCTTCATCAGCATTTGCTTCCCAAAATGTTCGAAAATTAAATAGTGTTATATCCATGATTATCTCCTAAGGTAATCAAATAATTTCAAATAATTCATCTGAAGGTGACGGAAGTGAGGCTGTGCGTCGCATTCGGGTTAGGCGATTTGACAGAGGTCGTCTGAAAGGCAGAGACCGCGTGCGTGCATACCGCCCACCCTCTACGTCAGGACTTAAGAGTTTATGCAGGCTACGGCTTGGATTTACACGAGCAACAGCTTCTCAATCCTCATTAGCAAAAAATTCATAAGTATCTATCTCCTCTTTTACGAAGACTATAACAACTTTACCTTCAGGTATCCTTTTTTTGGACATGCCACCTATGGAAATACCTAAAGTGGGAAATGTAATATATGCTTTTCCATCAATGCAATCATATTCTTCTTTTAATTCTTTAATATTTTCAGGCTCAAAAAGATTTAAATTATCAAATATTGGATTCAGATGTTTACTACAAATAATGCTAACTAATTTATTATTTTTATATTCTAATGTGCAGGCATCTCTATATTCAGAAGTAATTTTAAGAATGTTATCTTCTATAACCTTTGCTGCCTTTCCATATTTAGCAATAATTTGCTCCATCGTATTTCCAAGTTGAAAAAAACGATTACCTAAATCTATGCCTTTAAAAGGAATAATTTTAACTTCATTCACTTGCATTTTCCAATGACCTTTCTTAGTTTAGATGCTTGATATTTAGTGATTAATTTCTGTCTAACGGCTTCTCGCACCATCCTTCTCAATCTCTTATCATATTTATCTATAAATTTCCTCTTAGTCTCAATAATATCCATCTCCATAGCCAAATCCCATCGACCTTGAAGGATAAATTGTCTTTGTTGCGCTCTCCAACGACGAGCAGTAGTTGAACTCCCTGTACTTGACATGCCTCTATGATCTGCTTTATCCATATGATACGCAGGTGCAGAACCATAAGATGGTCTATTTGGTAAATCTTTATATGCTCCCCAAGCTGGAGAGTGATTAGTTTCTCCTCCTTTATGGCTCCCTCTCTCTCCTCTGTAAGTTCCTCTACGTGCTAAACCTAAAGTATCAATCCACCCAATGGAATTCGGTGCAAATTGATAAAAATTATTCCCACCCTTCAATTTGATCGGATCCTGATTCACAAACCGCCCCGCATCAGGCTCATAGTACCTGAAGAAGTTGTAATGCAGCCCCGTCTCACGGTCAGCGTACTGGTTTTGCAGGCGGAAGTGCTGGTACGCGCTATCCGTTACCTTGGTTTCCTCTTTCAGATGACCTTTACGGTTCGGTTGGATTTCGAACTGACCATTCGTTTAAAGATAAGGCAAATCTAAGGCCTCATCATAACTTTCATCTAAGATTTTATTGACTGAGGCGGCAAACTGAATAGCCTTCATATCAATTGTTTCAGGATTATGAGGAATCGGAAAGACAGCTATACCTATTTTATTTTCTATCAACCATGGTATGCCATCCTCTAAAAATTCTTCTATCTCAATTTCATAAATATCAGAATTCTTATCTTCAGAATTTGACATAATTCTTGCAAATTCTAATTCAGGCCATATGGCTAAAGATGAATTTTTCTCATCTCCCCATAATATCCAATCTCCGTCTTTGTCTGCTAAAACATATAAAACTCCAGAATCAGTTATCCTTTTTAAAGTATGCTCATAACGTTCTTGACTGTACAAATTAAGAATTGCATTTATTTCTTTTTCATGTAAACCCATTGTTAACCTCCTAATAAATAAGGTAAATCAAATTCTTCACCATACCACTCATAAAAATAATCATTGATCATCTTAGCAAATTCAATTGGATCCAAAATTATAGTTTCTGTTTTTTCATCTATAGGAAAAATAACTAATCTAATATTACTTTCAGACATTAAAGGAACAGTATCTTCTAAGAAGTTCTCTAGTTCTATTTCATCTATTCTCAATGCTTGAGGATTCCATTGGAGGGCTAACTCAGCAAATTCAGATTCTGGAAAGATCATTAGATATTCTTTTCCTTCATCATCTTGCAAACATATCCAGTCATCCTTTCCATCTAGGAGGTATAAAGTTTCAATACCGGATATAGTTTTAATAGAATAATCCAATCTTTCTTTAGCTGATAATTTAACAATTGAATCAATTGCTTGTTTTGGCAGGCCCATTATTTAAATCCTTTCTATTTCCGTGCGTCTTTGATTTCTTGCTCAGATTTTCCACTACATTTTTTGACCCGATACAATCCCATTTAACGAATTATTTGATATTTTCAACATAATATATATCCTTTCCTGTATTTGTCTAAGTCAATTAGTTTCTCAGTTATCAGAGAAAACGACCTCTAGATAGAATGTCATTACTAATGGTAATGAGATTGTTAAAGAACAAATAGTTCAGACGACCTCAAAGAAGATATTAAGATTGTCTGAAAAGCAAAAACCGCGTGCGTTCGACCCGCAGGCAAACTACTTCAAAATTGAAGGTTTCATACGAGCTAGGGCTTGCTTAATAAATTTATTGAATCTTCTAATTAAAAATACTTAAATGGATAAATATTAAACAAATTATTACTTATACTATTTACTGAATTTATAAACTCAGCTTTTACATTATCCGTAAGTGTCTCTCCTTCATCTAATAGGTGTTCTAAATCTCGGTATAAGAAAGCCAACTGGATAAATTGTGAGAAATCTATCCCTAAATTTGTAAATCCAGATCTGGTATATTCTCCACTATCATGATTATAATGAAAAATGGTATTATCTATTTTATTTAAAAACCATCCATCTCCTTGTCCCGCTTGTCCAATACTCCAAAAACACCTTGATATTTCGGGATAATGACTCTCTAAGTATCTATTTTCATTTAAAGCCTCTTCATAATTAAAAAGAGAAATATCAGGTATTATCTCTACCTCCTGATACTTAGCAATAAATAACAAATAGTTATTATCTAACTTGGGAAGTTTATCTAACTTTTTAATTTCTACTTTACGCTTAATACATAGATTAAAAAAATCCTCGGGAAATAATTTTAATTTGAACACAAAAGTATCCTCCATAAATTTTTTGATAGAAGCATATTTCCTTCAATACCATATTGTTAAGATTAGGGAGTTCATGCATGCTATAGCCCACCAAGATTGATTTATAATTAATTTTTTAATTACGTTTTTTAAAATTATTTAATAGTTTAACTATCTTCTCTTTATTTTCACTGGATGAGTTAATTGCAATTCTAACAGCATTTTCCCCAAATTCATTTTGTATATTTTTATCAGATCCATTATCAAGGAGTAATTTCACCATTTCTATATTTCCAAACATGCATGCATAATGTAGGGGGGTATATCCTAAGTCACCCTTAAGATCGATTAATGCACCATTTTGAAGAAATACAAGAGCATCATTTAAAGAATTATTTCTGGCTGCAATATGTAAAACTGTATCATCTATACCACCTACTTGATTTACATCTTCAATAGTGTCACCCAAAAAATCAGGATGCGTTTCATATTTTTTTAAAATACATAATAATTCTTTTTTCATTAACAATACCTATAGTTCTATGTTGATAAATTTAATATCTGGATTTTATTTAATACTCGTGACACAATTTTTTTATGCTCTTTTTTAGATTGTTTAATCTGTTTTTAAGTTCTTGTATTTTTTGAGTATGACCGTCCTGACCGTATTCGTAGGCGGTTTTGGCCTAGATTGTTATTGAAGAAATATTTTAGACGGCCCCAAGCGGTGTATTCACCGTACCACAGGAGATTGCCATGAATGTCGGTCATTTCGCGCGGGATGCCGATTTGGTCGCAGTGGAAGTAGTAGGTTTGTTGGCGGCTTTTTGATTTCGGTGCGGACGAGTTGGTTTTCGAAATCGTATTGGTAGTACTGGTTTCGACATTGGGCAGCTGGCGGTAGATCAGGTTACCCAGTGCATCGTAGGTGTAGCTGTGGTTGAACGCAATACAACAAAGGTCGTCTGAAAAGCAAAAACCGCTTGCGTGCGTACCTCACATACCCTACGTCGGGACTGAAGGTTTTATATTAATTATTAAGTATTTTGAATAAAGAAAATACCTGCTTGACTTCCAGATAGAAGTTTCTTCTTAACATTTTGGTCATAATAAAAATAACCAATACCATTCTGAAAAATATGTAATTTTTTATCTATATCTTCTTCTAATAATTGCAAGCAAAAATTAAACTTAGGAGAAGGATATATTATATCTTGTTCAAAATAAGGATTGCCAAAAATTTTGGATACATCCAATCCCATTCCATTATCTTCAAAGAATAAATGTTCATTTTCATTGTATTTCGTATCTGCTTCTTTATCAACTTCATCAAGTCTTTCAAAAAATTTTCTTTCCAAAGAAATACTTCCTAAATCTTGCTTGTTGATATCTTGTTCCCTTTCATAAAGGACAGCACAACTAAAATCATCATTTAGTAAAATTAAATCATCCTGACAATTAACAGTATATTTGGATGAAATAGAGTCTTTTGCTCCTCCCAATGCATGCTCCTCTATGGAAATAAAAACAGAGATATAATAATTTCTACGAGGGAATACATTTTCAGGTAAAAAGTCAGAATAAAGAGTAAACAGATGTGTTTGATAGGTATCAGAATTTGGAACTTTAGGCCATAATTCTAACGGAATATGTTCGGCTCCTCCTCCAATATAGCCAATACTATGTGGCGTTTTAGAAGAAGTAAAAAGTAATTTTGACATTTAAATTTCCTCAATAGCATTTATTTTTTTTTTTGCAAATTTTATTGCCTGTTTGCGCATTAGGAACAAACTGATACAGATTGTCTCTGCCTGAAAGCCCAATCGGATCCTGATTCACAAACCGACCCGCATCAGGTTCGTAATAGCTCATCAGGTTCGTAATAGCTCATCAGGTTGTAATGCAGCCCCGTCTCACGGTCGACATACTGGTTTTGCAATCGGAAGGGTTGGTGAGCAGTTCCGGATATGTTGGTTTCGCTCTTCAGTTTGCCCCAGCCGTAATAATCCCCGAACCAAATCAGATTGCCGTCTTTATCGGTCATCTCTCTTGGGATGCCGATTTGGTCGCAGTGGAAGTAGTGAGTTTGTTGTCGGTTTTGTTGTAGGTGTAGGCCAAGGTATGACCCAGCGCGTTGGTGAGAATAAATTATTTAAATACACTATACGTCGCCAATATAACACTTAGCTCCCAAGAATAGTCATCGATATATTCCATAACAATCTCATCACTATACGGTTCATAACAAGATTTAACCAAATTCACATCCAAACGAAGAATTTCTTTTCCATTAACCCATAAATCTTTACTCTTAGCAGATAATTCAGAGAAATCTTTATGTTCTTTAAGCTTTTTGAAGGCTTTCAGATTAGTTAATTGTCTAATTCCCAAAAAATTAGAATCAGATGAGTCAGTAGAAATGCAACTCATTGAGTTTATCTCATTAATTATCGCATCCTTCAGATATGCTGCTGGTGACATAATATTATCAAGACGATTAATACATTTATTGAAAAAATCTTTATCGCCATCCCAACTTTTACTGATTTGCACTCCAAAAGCTAATGGGCTTACCACCCAAGCATCATCATCTGCTCTAGGTAAAGAAATTATTAAATAGCATGTTTGAGAACCTTCTTTATGTTCTATACAATATATGTACATATAGACTAAATGTTCATCATCAAGCTCTTTGACCCAAGATTTATATTTTCCAGAACATTCTGGATAAAGCTTGAAGCCATTATCAATTAGAAATAAATTTAAATTCTTCACATTATTATTAAAGCTCATCTTACATTCCTATAATTATTAAAAAAAGTGCTTTACTACCAAAAGCCCACGGGATATTACCTTTTCTCATTTTTTCTAGTAAAGGCTTCATCTCTGGGGCCTTAGATGGATCATCTATAACGTTTATCATATACCCTAATTTCCTGTTCTTTAGGACATTTCTCTTTAGGATTTGCTTTTAATCTCCTTCCTTCTGTTCCTCCAGCAAATATTTCATTGGCATGTTTATCATGATACTGTCTAATAAAAAATCAAAAGTTCCATTTCTTTAATACTAAAGAATCAAATCAACTATTTATATTTGATGAGAATTCATAAAAGTTGTCCCCACCCATCAATCCAATCGGGACCTGATTCACAAACCGAACCGCATCAGGCTCATAGTACCTGAAGAAGTTGTAATGCAGCCCCGTCTCACGGTCGGCGTATTGTTTTGCAGGCGGAAGGGTTGGTGAGCAGTTCCGGATATGTTGGTTTCGCTCTTCAGGTTACCCCAGCCGTAATAATCGCCGAACCAAACCAGGTTGCCTTCGTCATTGATCATCTCACGCGGGATGCCGATTTGGTCGCAGTGGAAGTAGTGGGTTTGTTGGCGGTTTTCGCCTTCTTCATTGGTCCAGTTATGTATCTGTTCCAAAGGTTCGTAGGTGTAGGCCCAAGTCTCTTTCGTGCCGTCTTTTTTGAAGATTTCGGCTTTAACCAGGTGGTCATGCAGATCGTAGAAGTAGTTCTGCACTTCGCCGTCGGTATACGATTATTTAGTAAAGCCAATTTCTTTGATCAATTTATCAATTAAATCATTTAGATTAATTTCCTTTGGAACTTCAAGTTTAATATTATTACAAAAATTAAATAATAGCTTGAATAAATATTCTCTATCATTTATATTAGGAATATGTGGTGTTATTTGTATATTCTCCTTTATAAAGTTACCAAAAAGAAATTTTTTACTATTTTTTAATATAATTGGTTTTAATAAATCTCCATTTCTATTAAATATTTCATAGAAATTTTGTTTGATATCGTCTGGTTCTAAATATAATTCTGCATCTTTGATATTGGCAAACAAACTAATATCTCCATTATCATTCACAATAATTGGCATATCCATCTTATTTTCTCAATTATTTAAAATTTAATTTAAGTTTTATTTCATTACAGTGGTCGTCTGAAAAACAGAAAACGCGTGTGTACCGCACACACCATACGTCAGTATTGGAGGTTTCATACGGGCTACGGCTTGTTTACGTTGGGAATGGAGGCTTTATACGAGATACGAATTACTAATTTCTAAGTTAGATATTTAATGTTCCCATCTGGGTATTTTCCCTCCCATTTATAAGGAAAATAATTTTCTTTATAACACTTGATTATTGATTCAATAAAATAATCAGCCTTATCAAAAGCATAGTATTTTATAAGTAATTCTATATCGCACATTACCTCCTCCATAAAATAAACATAAATATTATTTTCCGCATCTAAATTATCAATTCTTTTACTTAATATAGTGAATATTTTTTCAATAGCTATACTGATCTTTTCTCTACCGCTCGAGGAGAAGTATACTTTGTTGATATTCGTTATATACATATCTTTTAATCTACCATAATAATTTTCATCAAGTAAATTTTTAATCTTCTGTTCTTTAGTATTTTTTTCTAAATCCAAATTTAGAAAGATTTTTTCAACATACTCTATATTCTCTACATTTATAGGCACATCTTCTCTACTAGGAAGTTCCTTTATTTTATTTGAAAAGTATGTAAGTATTTGATCTTTTCCACTAAGCAAAACTTCCATTTCTTTAATTAAGCTAGATTGATCATCTGGAATTAATTTTACAAATAAATCAATCAACTCAGTTCTTCCATGAATATCAATATCCGAATCATTAATACTTCTAAATATCAAATCCTGTGCTTTACCTATTTCATTTACTTTAATATATTTTTTTATTAGCTCTATCTTTTTCATTTTAACACTTCCTTGATGATTTAATATAGCGAGTCCATGTAGTAGGTTTTAATTTAGCGGACGAGTTGGTTTTCTAAATCGCATTGGTAATATTGGTTTTCGACATTGGACAGCCGGCGGTAGATCAAGTTACCCAGTTTGTGGATGAGAAATTTTAAAAAGGACGAATGTTTCAGACGACCTTGATGTTGAACGGTAATCGGATTATTAAAGAACTGATATTTTGGAAAACCTCAAGAAAGTATTGAGGTCGTCTAAACAGCAAAACCGTATGCGTGAGTACCACACATTCTCTGCGTCAGGACTAAATGTTTTGTCCAAGATACGGCTTGCTACCTATGTATTTGAAAATTTTATGTAGACCATGGTTATGCAAATACAGCTTGCATTTTAAAAGTCATCCAACACACAGACCTACAGAAAAGATATCTAGACAGACTACGTTCTTACTTAAATTTCAAAAGGTTCCTGCTTAACCAAATCTACATAATTAGGATCCTCTTCTTTTTGAGGTGCTCCTACCCAGCCACCTTTTTCCTTTACATAGGCTGATTTCCTATAAGAAAATTTTTGGATAATTCTAGAAATATCTTTATCTAAAGTTTCTTTTGTATTCCAGATATTTGAGCATTCTCCACAACCAAAAAAATCCTCATTATCACCAGTAATATGCGCAACCCAACCAGTACAATGTTGCGTTGGACACCTAAAAACAAAATTCTCTACTGGTATTTTTGATTTTAAATAAGAATCTTCGGTATAAGCCGTACTGTTATGGCATATAGGGCACTCTACCATAACAACTTTTAATCCTGTTTTCATCATTTGATTAACAAAATCTTTATCATTCTGAGTTAATTCAGACTTATTACCACAGTATGCACAAACTATAAACATTATTTCCTCCTAATTTAAACCATCGTACCACACATTCCCTGCGTCAGGACTGAAGGTTTTGTGTAGGCTGTGGCTTACTCTACATCGTAATTGGAAGTTTCATTGGCTACAGTTCGATTAGACCTCGATAAAACATTCAAAAAAATCAAGGTGATTTTTATCGAACGCAATTAATAACTTGCCTTCAGGAATTTTTTTCCCTGTCATACCTCCTATACAAATTCCGAGATTCTTAAAAAGGATATATTTTTTTCCTTCGATAAATTCTGAATCGATGGCTTTAAGGTCTTCGATTGAATTTTTAAATATATCAACATCTCCTAATATGGGATTAGAATCTTTTAAGCAATATCCATAGACCAATTTATCATTTTCATAAACTAACTCACAAGCATTCCTATATTCCACCTTATTATTCATAATATTATCTTCAACCATTCTTGCTGGTTTTCCATATTTTTCTTGTATTTCCTCAAGAGAAGTACCAAATACAAAATCACCAATTGATTCAAATGGCTTAATCAAGTAGTTCATATTAACCCTTTCCAATATATTTACATTAATAAAATTAGGAACATTTACTAATAATTCTACGAAATCTTGTTGCCTATTTCCTAGAAATTAATCCCTGCCGTTTGGTTTCCGAAATCATCCTTCCTACATGATTTTATATACGCCTTTTATTCTATTTCAAAGGCAGCAGTATGATATGAAAACCCTTTCGTGCGCACATTTTTGACGAAATAAGATGAAGGTCGCCTGAAAGTTCGTTTTCAGACGACCTCTATGTCAACTGCTAATGAGATTGTTAAAGAACAAATGATTCAGACGACCTCAAAGAAGATAGTGAGATCGTCTGAAAAACAGAAACCGCGTGCGTGCCACATACACCCTACGTCAGGATTGAAGATTTTGTGCAGGCTACAGCTTGCTACCTATAAAATTGAAAATTTATGCAGGTTACGGTTTGCCTGTTATTCTCAATTATTCAAAGAAAAAATTATAGAAGTTTTTTACTTCAATACTTAGTTTAGTTGACTGAAAAAAAACATTAAGTTCAGCAATAAATTCATCGTCCTCTAGAATAAAATAATCATCATTATTAATATTTTTCGAAAAGAATTTTTCCGACAATGCCATTATTTCAGACAATGTTTGTATAAAATCTCCTAAAGAAGAAGCTATTTTTTTAGGTTCTTTTGACCCTAATCGTAAAGAAAAGATTTCAAGGGTTTCCTTTGAAATTAATATAGGTTCGTCATTTTGATTAGCTATATAGAGATAATTCTCTATGTTTATGGCTTCTTGCCATCCTACTAAGCCTTCTTGATTTTCAGATGATGCAAAAATTAAATTAAATGGCTGACCTATATGAATTTGAGGATTTAATGTTATCAAATTGAAAAAATAGTTAATGATAGACGCATTATCTTGTAATATTTTTTCGTCAATTATAATTTCCCCAAAATCGATCTCCTTACGAGAAATTTGACCATAAATATTAGAAAAATTTTTAACTGCTGTTTTCAAACTAAACATAATAATATACCTGTATCTTGTGCATTTTTTAAGTTGTTGCAACATTGCTCGCCTATCAATTAACCTACCGCGCCCCAAATTGGCCCAGCGACCTCTATGCCCTTGATTAGAATATAAATGTTCGTCAACTCCTCCAGGCAAGTTTGTCTTTTCTTTCCTTACTCAGTCTTCGTCCGAACGGATCGTAGGCGTAGGTCCAAATCTCGGTGTTGCCGGCGGGCTTTTTGATCTCGGCTCGGACGAGTTAGTTTTCTATATCGTATTGGTAATAATGGTTTTCACTGTCGGTCAGCTTGCGATAGATCTGGTTGCCATGTCCATTTGGCACCGTATTTTTCAAGTAAATCAAAGCTGGCTTGTGGTCCCATGCTACCTGATTTATAATCATGAAGAGGAGCGCCATTATCAGCCCACAACTTCTCGATACGGTCAATCAATTCCCAAGAAGCGCTAACTTCTTCCCAGTGGCTAAAGTTAGTTGAATCGTTATTCAATACATCGTAGATTAGCTTTTCATAAGGATCTGGTGAAGCACCTGTAGCAGTCGCATCAGTTCTGTAGTCAAGCGAATTATGTGCTAGTTTGAACTCTTCTCCAACTTCTTTACCGTTAAGGCTGAGAGAGAAACCTTCTGTTGGTTGGATATAGATGGTCAAAATATTTGGTGCTAGAGGCTCTCCAAAAATTGAATCCATTTGCTTAAAGACAATATTGACATGCGTTCCCTTTTCAGTCATTCGTTTACCTGTACGGAAGAAGAATGGAACACCACGGAAACGGTCACTTTCAACAAAGAAGGCACCTGAAGCAAAGGTTTCTGTCATTGATTCTGGGTTGACATTTGGTTCGCTACGGTATGAAATATATTTCATGCCATCAACTTTACCAGAACGATATTGACCACGGATGAAGTGCTCTTTAAGTTCCTCATCTGTAGGGTGGTAAAGGTTCTTGAAGACCTTGATTTTCTCTGCGCGAATGTCATCCTTTGTAAAACTTGCAGGCTTGTCCATAGCAAGGAGTGACAAAAGCTGAAGTGTGTGGTTTTGAACCATGTCACGAAGGGCACCAGATTCATCATAGTAGCCACCACGTTCTTCAACACCTAGACGCTCTGCAAAGGTAATCTGGACATTATCAATGTGCTCACGGTTCCAAACATTTTCAAAGATCATGTTGGCAAAACGAACAGCAAAGATACTCTGAATCATCTCTTTACCTAGGTAATGGTCGATACGGTAGATTTGCTCCTCATCAAAGGCTGCAAGGAGATCTTCATTGAGTTTGCTAGCTGTTTCATAGTCTGTACCAAAAGGTTTCTCAACGATTAAGCGTTCAAAACCTTTGCCATCAACAATGTTTTCAGATTTGAGGTGCTTGGCAATGGTTCCAAAGAACTGAGGTGCCATAGACAAGAAGAAGAGCTTGTTGTGTTCAGCTTGGTATTTTTCATTGAGCTCAGCCTGTAATTCACGTAAAGCAATGTAATGTTCCGTATCATTCACATCATGGCTTTGATAGTAGAAGTGGCTAGCAAACTCTTGGGCTTGCTCGGTACTATCTGCCAAATCAAGGATGGACTCAACAACAACAGATTCGAAATATTCTTTACTCCAAGGTCTACGAGCTGTTCCGATAACAGCAAAATGCTCAGAAAGATTGCCTGATTTATAGAGCCTGAAAAGGGAAGGGTAGAGTTTGCGTTTAGCTAAATCTCCACTCGCACCGAAAATTGTAACAATAACCTTTGATGACATCTAGCTACCTGATTTCTAATTTTATTCCTAGTCGGGCTAGGGATGAGATTTCCTCATTATCATAGTTTTTATTTTATCATAATTTTCAAAAAAATCAAAAAATCCAATACGCAATTAAAAAACTGTAAGGAGAACCTTACAGTTTCGTTTTATACGTTTAAGACCTTGTCCAAAAATTCTTTTAGACGAGGGTGTTGCGGGTTATCAAAGATTTGGTCTGGGGTTCCATCTTCAAGGAACTCTCCATCAGCCGTGAAAATAACACGATTAGCTACCTGACGAGCAAATCCCATCTCGTGGGTTACGATGATCATGGTCATACCTTGCTCTGCCAACTCCTTCATAACGTTCAAAACATCTCCAACCATCTCAGGGTCGAGAGCGGAAGTCGGCTCATCAAAGAGCATGATATCAGGATTCATGGCAAGTCCACGAGCGATAGCTACACGTTGTTTTTGACCACCTGAGAGGCTATCTGGATTGGCATGTGCCTTATCAGCAAGGCCAACTTTCTCTAGTAATTCCATTCCCAATTTCTCAGCTTCAACCTTGGTCATCAACTTGTGTTCAACTGGAGCAAAAGTGATGTTATCCAAAACGGACATATGAGGGAAGAGGTTGAAGTGCTGGAAAACCATTCCGACGTTTTCACGGACGTGGTCAACGTTGGTCGATTTTTCAGTCAAGTCGTGACCATTAACCATGATATGGCCACTCGTTCCCTCTTCTAGCAGGTTGAGGCTACGAAGGAAGGTTGATTTACCAGAACCAGAAGGACCAATGATACAGACAACGTCACCTTCGTAGAACTTAGTTGTAATTCCTTTTAGGACCTTATTTTTTCCATATTGTTTATGTAAGTCATTGACTTCGATTTTAAGTTTTGCCATTAACGAATCCTCTTTTCTAAGCCTTTGGCTAGTCTAGTCAAAAGCGTGATGATGATAAGATAGAAGATAGCAAGGATTGCATACATCTTGAAACTTTGGTAGTTACGGGCAATGATAATCTTACCAGTTTGGAAAAGTTCTACCAGACCGATAGCTGACACGATAGTCGTATCTTTAAGAGCGATAACGAACTGGTTGACGAAGTTTGGAAGCATGAGTTTAGTTGCTTGCGGCAAGATAATCTTACGCATGGTTTTTCCATAAGAGATACCAAGACTGCGGCTGGCCTCCATTTGACCAACTGGAACAGCTTGGATACCACCACGAACGATTTCAGCGATATAAGCAGCTGAATTGAGCGAAAGGGCAATGGTACCAGCTACAAAGTCGTTGATAGGGCTTTGCTGCCCAGTAATCGACTCGATGAAGTTTGGAATCCCCCAGAAGATGAAGGCGGCAAGAATCATCAAAGGAATACCACGAATGACATCAACAAAAATCTCTGAAATGACTCTGAGTGATTTGTATGGACTAACGCTGAACATACCAAAGATAATCCCGATGACAATGGCAATTGCAAATGAAATAAGTGCTAAGGCAAGAGTGATTCCAAGCCCGCTAAGGAGTTGTTTGTAGTTGTTTTGAAGCAAGCCCCAGATAGTGGTTTCGTCAACTGTACTTGTAGAAGTAGTTGTTGCTCCACTAGCTAAATATTTGTCGAGAATTTTTTGGAATTCTCCATTAGCTTTGAGATTGGCAAGTCCCTTATTAAACATCTGGATCAACTCTGGATTGCTGCCTTTCTTGACTGCAAAGGCTGTTTCGCCGATTGGTGTTCCAGCGATCGGCGTTTTCAATTTTTGACCTTGGCTGATAGAATATTTGAGAACAGGTTCATCATCCATCACGGCATCAATAGCTCCAGTGTTGAGGCTGTCATACATGGATGCACCATCTGCAAAAGTTTTAATCTTGTAACCGTATTTGCTTTGGTTTTCCGTAAGGAATGTTTGAGAAGCCGTCCCGTTTTTCACACCAACTGTTTTATCCTTGAGGTCCTCATAAGAAGCGATAGTGCTTGATTCTTTTACACCGAGAATGGTATTAGCTGTGTAGTAGGAATCTGAGAAGTCAAAGGTAGCTTTACGAGCATCCGTAACAGACATTCCAGCGATAATACCATCTGCTTGTCCTGCTTGAACAGCGCTAATAGCTGCGTCAAATCCAGGATTAGTAATTTCAATCTCAAATCCTTGATCCTTGGCAATAGCCTTGATCAAGTCCATATCAATACCAGTGTACTCGTTGCTTGAATTTTGAAATACAAAGGGAGCAAAAGATGAATCACTTGCAATAACATACTTAGATTTAACTGTGTCAGCTTTTACTACTCCTAGTGAGAAAATGGGAAATAAAATTAGCAAAAATGCTAGGATTTTTTTCTTCATTTTTAGTCTCCTTTCCGAATATTTTCCCATTATAACAGAAAATATTTCAGAAGGCAAATTTTAAGACTTTTTATGTAAGAAGATATAACACAGATTTATATCCTTGATAAATCCAGAGATAATGAATCTGGTGGATTTTATGGTAAAATAGAAGGATAGAAAAATGCAGATGAGGCAATCATGATAAATCGAATTACAGATAATAAATTTAAGTTAGTATCAAAATACCAACCTTCAGGAGATCAACCCCAAGCGATTGAACAGTTGGTTGATAATATCGAGGGTGGAGAAAAAGCCCAAATTCTGATGGGGGCGACTGGTACTGGGAAGACTTATACCATGAGTCAGGTCATTTCCAAAGTCAATAAACCAACTCTGGTCATTGCCCACAATAAGACTCTAGCTGGTCAGCTCTATGGAGAATTTAAGGAATTTTTCCCTGAAAATGCAGTCGAGTACTTCGTATCTTACTACGATTATTACCAACCAGAGGCCTATGTCCCTTCTAGCGATACCTACATTGAGAAGGATAGTTCCGTCAATGACGAGATTGATAAGCTTCGCCACTCAGCGACTTCAGCCCTTTTGGAGCGTAATGACGTCATTGTCGTGGCTTCAGTCTCTTGTATCTATGGTTTGGGTTCGCCAAAGGAATATTCTGATAGTGTTGTTAGTCTTCGTCCAGGTCTGGAGATTTCTCGTGATAAACTCTTGAATGACTTGGTTGATATCCAGTTTGAACGCAATGATATTGATTTCCAACGAGGAAGATTTCGCGTGCGCGGGGATGTGGTAGAGATTTTTCCAGCTTCCCGAGATGAACACGCTTTTCGAGTAGAGTTTTTCGGGGATGAGATTGACCGTATCCGTGAAGTTGAGGCTTTGACAGGTCAGGTATTGGGAGAAGTAGATCATTTGGCGATTTTCCCAGCGACTCACTTTGTGACCAATGAGGATCATATAAAAGTTGCGATTGCCAAGATTCAAGCAGAGTTGGAGGAGCAGCTAGCTGTCTTTGAAAAGGAAGGCAAACTGCTGGAAGCTCAGCGTTTGAAACAGAGGACAGAGTATGATATCGAGATGTTACGTGAGATGGGTTATACCAACGGTGTTGAAAACTACTCACGTCACATGGATGGTCGTAGCGAAGGAGAGCCTCCTTATACGCTTCTTGATTTCTTCCCAGATGATTTCTTGATCATGATTGATGAAAGTCACATGACCATGGGGCAGATTAAGGGCATGTACAATGGAGACCGTTCGCGTAAGGAAATGTTGGTCAATTATGGTTTCCGCTTGCCGTCTGCCTTAGACAATCGTCCTCTCCGTCGGGAGGAGTTTGAGAGCCATGTGCATCAGATTGTTTATGTTTCAGCGACACCAGGTGACTATGAAAATGAACAGACCGAGACAGTGATTGAGCAAATCATTCGTCCAACGGGACTCTTGGATCCTGAGGTAGAAGTTCGTCCAACCATGGGACAGATTGATGATCTCTTAGGAGAAATCAATGCCCGTGTTGAAAAGAACGAACGAACCTTTATTACCACTTTGACAAAGAAAATGGCAGAGGATTTAACCGACTACTTCAAAGAAATGGGCATCAAGGTCAAGTATATGCACTCGGATATCAAGACATTGGAACGGACGGAAATTATCCGTGACCTGCGCTTGGGTGTCTTTGATGTCTTGGTCGGAATCAATCTGCTCCGTGAAGGGATTGACGTTCCTGAAGTGAGTCTCGTAGCTATTCTTGATGCTGACAAGGAAGGTTTTCTTCGTAACGAACGTGGCCTCATTCAGACCATTGGACGTGCTGCCCGTAATAGCGAAGGACATGTTATCATGTACGCTGATACCATGACCCAGTCTATGCAACGTGCTATTGATGAAACGGCTCGTCGTCGGAAAATCCAGATGGCCTATAATGAAGAACATGGTATTGTACCTCAGACAATCAAGAAAGAAATCCGTGACCTAATCGCTGTAACTAAGGCAGTTGCTAAGGAAGAGGACAAGGACGTCGATATCAATAGCCTTAACAAACAAGAACGCAAAGAACTCGTCAAGAAACTGGAAAAACAAATGCAAGAAGCCGTCGAAGTGCTTGACTTTGAACTGGCAGCTCAGATCCGTGATATGATGTTGGAAGTGAAGGCGTTGGGGTAGAGAAGGAGAAAAATAAATGGATCTTACTATCAAGCAGATGGAAACTCCTGAAGAGATAGAAGGTAAGTCCCTCGTTCATTGGCAGACGTGGAGAGAGGCTTATGACGACCTTTTACCTGCAGAATTTCAGGAGACAATGACATTAGAAAGATGTCGATTCTTTAGTCAAAAATATCCAGAAAATACATTGATTGCGATGGATGGCATTAAGGTAGTTGGTTTTATCAGTTATGGAAACTTTCGTGATGTGGCTATTCAAGCTGGCGAAATTATTGCCTTATATGTTTTAAAAGACTATTATGGAAAAGGTATTGCTCAGAAGTTAATGAAGGAAGCTCTGACGACTCTTGAACAGTTCTCTGAAATATTCTTATGGGTATTAAAAGAGAATAAGCGAGCCATTGCTTTTTATCAAAAAATAGGTTTTACTCTTGATGGTCAAGAAAAAATACTTGAACTTGGAAAACCTATCACTGAAATTAGAATGGTACGTAAGAAATCCTCAAAATCTGAGAGTTAAATACTGATAGAATTGCGATTTTGTTTTCAGATTACGCAATGAATCAACAATCATGTTTTAGATTGTATTTTGAATAGAGAGATGTTATTATGAATTTGAAAGAGAAGAATTATAAGAAATCATCAGGGTTAGATTCAGTCCGTTTTTGGTTACAAGGGCATCGATTTGTCAAATTTATGCTTGATATGTTCTTTTATATCAGCTTGTTCCTAGTGATAGAATTTACAACATCACAGAACAAAAGCATTCCAGCTGATTTTCGGTATAGAGAACTCTTATTTCCCTTGCAATTGAATCTTTTTATCTTGGGTTATAGACTCTATGCTTTCTTTTTATCAGTGAAAACAAAAAAAGAAAAGACCCTTAAAAAATTCTGTGAACCCTTTATTTATATCAATGTCCTTAGCTTCATTTTTCAACTGATTGGCGTCAGAAAAAGAGGAAGAGTCGTTCTGTCACCTTTGTTTTCACTGGAGCCTTCCTATATCTGGTTTCCTATTGTCGTCTACCTTCTGGTCTTGATGTTAACTTTGGCAATCTTCTTTCTCTCTAAAGCTTCAAAAAAAGGAGTAGATGAAAATGAAGATGAGTAGACAAATGAAGTACAAGACAAAAGAAAAGTCTTCTTGGACTAAGATGATTTATCTTTGGATGGAAAGGCACCGAAGGATTGGTCAATTCCTAGATACGAGTGTGTTATTCGGATCTTTGTTTGTATCATTTCTTGCTGCCTCTTTCATTGGCTCTCCATTCCCAAACTTAAACTATCTTTCTCCCTTAAGCTTTAATCTTTTCCTTCTGCTCTTATCATCCTATTTCCTTGTCTTTCGTTTTAGTAGTGATAAACTTCAGAAATGGCGTTACTTTTCATGGGGATTTATTGGGTTCAATGGTCTTCTTTTTCCCTTTCATCTCTTGGTAGGTCTGAATTGGCTAGGGCGTCGCAAGTCAACGAATTTCCCCCCTATAATTTCTATGGATCCAGCATATGTCTGGGTTCCTATTGTAAGTTATCTCTTTTTCTTTTTCTTGGGGCTGGACATTCTGCTTTTGGTTATACGGATAGAAAAGAGAAGAAGGAGGCGTAAATGGAACGAAAGATTAAGAAACCAAAGAAGATCAAACAAAAGAACATAAAAATGAGAAAAATCCATAAAAAGTATTCTTTGATAGCTCACGTCCAATTGTGGATGGGAAGGCATCCAAAGCTTGCTTCTTTTATGGATGGTGGCATAATATTATTTTCTATTTTTGGTATCATGTATGTGTTGTTTGGGACAACACTTATCCCAAAACCATATCAGGAAATGTCCTATGTCTTGCCAATTATTATGAATTTTGTTTTTTTAGTGTACACACTCTATCAAGGTATTTTTAGAGATGGTTTTAGTGAAAAGACTTCAGTACAAGAATTTTTAGAACCTTTTCTATACATAAATGGTCCTATTTTTCTCCTCCACTTAATTGTTGGGGTGAAAGGGAGAAATGTTAAAAAAATTCCTTCCCTATTATCTATCGATTATCGCTACATCTGGCTTCCAATTGCTACTTATCTAATCTTTTTCTTCATTCCAGCGATAGTGATAGTGATTTTGAAATATAAGGACAAAATGAGGAAAAATCATGACAAAAGAAAATCGAACTAGGTTATTTTCATTTAAAACACTCTATTTGGCTTTGCTGACCTTTGTGATTTTTCATTTGGTGTTGTTGGTTTTTGGCCTATCCTTTACGCCAGTTTTGTGGAATAGTTGGTTTTTTATTCTTTGTTTAACCTTCCTAATCCACCCCTGGAGAATCTTTTATAGAACAAGAGATTTTCAATGGTATCAGCTTATTTTTCAAATATTTAGTGGATTGGTGGCACTTTATCTTTGGTTTGCAGCATTTTTTGCTTTGTCTATTATGTCGGATTCAGCCATCCCTATCAATATAGACTATCATATACAAGATAAAGAAATCATCATTGTTAGAGGTTTTTTGGCCCGTAGTACTTATGAACATCACGAGTTGATTAATCCCTTTATCATGAAGTCAGAAGTAAAATACAACGAAGACACATTTTAATAACTTAGAAAGCGAGCAAATCCATGTCCCGTGCGCAAGCAACCATTTTAACCAATATCTGTCTGATTGAAGACATTGAAACCAAGCGCGTAGTCATGCAATATCGGTCTCCTGAAAACAATCACTGGTCTGGCTACGCCTTTCCAGGAGGTCATGTTGAGAATGGCGAGGCTTTTGCAGAGTCAGTTATCCGAGAAATCTACGAAGAAACAGGGTTGACTATCCAAAATCCTCAACTTGTCGGTATTAAAAATTGGCCTCTGGATACAGGTGAACGCTATATCGTCTTTTGTTATAAGGCGACAGAGTTTACTGGAAATCTCCAATCCTCAGAAGAAGGAGAAGTATCTTGGGTACAAAAAGACCAGATTCCTAACTTGGAACTGGCCTATGATATGCTGCCTTTGATGGAAATGATGGAAGCACCTGACAAGTCTGAATTTTTCTATCGCCACCGTACAGAGGACGGATGGGAAAAGAAAACCTTCTAGTCTTTTACTAAATAACCAAGTTTATCCAAGGCCTCCTCGATATAGTGGAGGTCTTGTTGTGTTTCGGCTTCAACAAGGTGGTAATGGGTGCCATCCGTCAATTCAGAAAGGGGTCTAAAGTCAGAGTTCTCGACCTGTTCTAGAAAATGCTGGACATCTCGACGACAGGTAAGTTTGAGTAGGGTCTCAATTTCTCCATAAACTGGATGGTCAATCAAAGTATTCTGAACACGTCCGCCATTATCTACAATAGCTAGAAGTTCCTGACCGATTTCTTCCAGTTCATGTTTCACTTTAAAGAGTTTGTGAACGTAGGGGCTGGCATCATTTTCTTTGTAGATATAGCCTCGATTGGTGGATAGGATAGGAGCTCCATCTGCTCGGAGAATAGCGATATCCTGTACAATGATCTGACGAGTGACATGAAAGTGTTCAGCCAAGGTTTGGCCATTGAGGGCTTTTGGTGCCTCTTTTAAGAGTTTGAGAAGAGCTTGTTTGCGATCCTTTGTCATAGTTTTTCCTTTTAGCGACGTTTTCGAAGCACTTTAAAGACAGCTAGTGCTAATGTATAGTCTACCATACTATGGATAATTGTACCAAAACCAACTAGAACAAAGAGAACATAAAACATATTTTCAACATTTGTCCCTGAAGTAGCATAGAAGATGATACAAGCTATTACTTCAGCGATAGCATGAACAACACCCAAAACAAAGTTAAAAATCCAAGATGTCTTCGGTTTATCCAAGGTTTCAGGGAATTTCTTTAAGTACAAAGCCCCCAAAGTACCAAAAACGATGTGAGAGAAGGCACGCAGGACGATAACCATGGGATAGCCTGCCATCAGGAAGCCAAGACTAGAAGCAATAATCACAAAAGCAGCCATCAAAGGCGAAAGAAACATGGCGATAAAGATGGGGATATGACTTCCCAAGGTGTAAGAAGCCGGTGGGATAACGATTTTAAAAGGCATAATGATTGGAATCAAAATCGCTATTGCAGTGAGTAGGGCAGTCATGGTCATAAACTGCGTTTTTTTTCGTATATCCATAAGAACCTCCATTTATCTGTATATACATAAGTATAGTACAATAAATAGTCAGCCAAGTCAAGGTTCAATATTGATTTTTAAGACATATTTGGTTAAAATGTGGTAAAGAATTTTTGATTTAGGAGAAAATGTGATGATACTTGTTGTTTACCTAATCGTAGTAATCGTGATGATGTCAAAGCAGAAAAAAGAAGGGAAAGTTGTCTCAGGTTGGACTCGTTTCATAGTTTATAGTTTATTGGTCCTTTCGCTACTCTCTCTATTAGCAAGTAGCTTGGCTGTTTCACTTTTTAGCCTTCCTTTATTAGGTTTTCTTTTGATGGCAGCAATACTCGAAATTGCTTATTTCGTCAGATTGGTGATTGCATTTGGTTTGATTTTTCTATCTCTAACCCTATACTTGGATAGCCAGAAAAGCCAGCAACCTACACCTCTTTCGTATCAACTCCTGCGCTTTGGCTTTCACATTCTATTGATGTTTCTCATGTTTTAAATGCTAAAACTCCACCTTCAGGATGAAAGTGGAGTTGTTTTTTTATTTCTTCAAGGTTTCGAGACGGGGAACAATTGCTACTGTTAGAACGGCAGAGATGACAAGCTCGGCAATTGAGTTTGTAGAAATAACTGTTGCTAGGAGTTTTTGGATATTGCCGTCGAAGACATTTCCAAAAAGGAAGAATATTCCCCCGAGGACAAAGACGGTGTTGGTAAGGGAACCGAGAGCACCAGCAAAGATGAGACCTGTCCTGTTTTTTAATAATTTATAAACCAAGTAAGGTGTCAGCCCAATCAAAACGCGAGGGACAACAGCGATAATCGCAGAATAAATGTTTCCGTTCGGTACAAATGGAGAGAAGAGGTAGCTGGTTGGAAGGATGGTAATCGTGTTTACCGTTAAGCTCAATAGTCCCATCAAAAAACCAAGTGTAACTCCAACTCGAGGGCCATAGATGATACTAGCAATGATTACTGGAATATGAACGATAGTAGGTTTGATTGGAAATGGGAAAAGGTTAAATAGGAGAGAGCTCAAAAAGTGGATAACGAGCATAACTGCAAAAAAGATAGAAATTGGAGCAATGTTAGAGCGTTTGTTCATCGAGGGTTTCCTTTATTCTTTCTAAAATAGTATTCAGGTCAGCTAGGGCGCCTTTGCCGTGATCGCCACAGGCTAGTAGAGATTCTTTTGGAGAGATAATCTGATAACCATAGGTCTCTAATGTTTTTAGGTTAGCCTGAGTTGCCGGATGGTCATACATCTTTGTATTCATGGCTGGTGCGACTAACTTTTTGACGTGGTCTGGCAGGGCAAGTGCTGTACTTGTCACCATGTTGTCCGCAAATCCGTGGGCTAACTTTGCGATGGTATTAGCAGTAGCAGGAGCTACAATAAAAAGGTCAGTCCTTTTGCCTAGTTCGATATGATTGACTTGATCAGGAGTGGGTTCCTGCATGACATCAAGGTGGACAGGATTTTGAGAGAGGACCTGTAGTGTCAACGGTTGGATAAACTCTCTCGCTGCCTCAGTCATTAAGACAGTGACATGATGGCCTTGTTTTTTCAAGGAACTAACTATATCAGCTGATTTATAGGAGGCAATGGAACCTGTCACCGCGATGAGAATATTTGCCATGGCTTTCCTTTCTATGAATCGTAAGCTTGAATTTTTTCAAGAAGGAGGTTTGCTATTTCCTCTTTGGTTTGAACGGTTTGAAGATGATCATTCTCAACAAAGATTGCGCGATGCTGATTTGCTGAGATTTGAGTCAGGTCATTTGCGATGATCAAGTCTGCTTGGTTCTTGATGAGACTTTTTCTAGCAATGTCAACCAGATGATCTTCGGTAACATCAACCAGCAGTTTAAAGCCAATCAGATGAATAGCTGGATTCCATTCCTTGACTAGAGAGATGATTTTGGGTGTTTTTTTCAGGAATAAGACCTGAACCTCATCAGTTGAAGAAATCTTAGCTTGATGATTCTGCTTGTTTAAGAATTCTTCTAGATTGGAGCTGGCTTGTACCTCCTCAAGCCCCGTCATATAAACAGGAGTATAGTCAGACACAGCCATTGAATGAATCAAGACCTGATAATCCTTGACACGTTCTAGCATTTCCACTAGAAGGTCGTTGGTATTATCAATTTCTCGAATGCTTAGGTTGGGATGAGCTTCTGGCTTCAGAGCTCGTTTTGTCGTTATCAAACAAACTTCATGCCCCGCAGCAAGCAAGGTTTCTGTGATGATTTTCCCCAAGCGACCTGTAGAATGGTTAGTAATAGAGCGGACACTATCAATAGCTTCACTGGTACCGCCTGACGTGACTAAAATTTTCATAGCACTATTGTACCAAAAAATAAAATAGAATCAAAAGAAAGCGTTTGTTATTTTATCTAATTTTCCAGCAAGATTATAGTTTTTGGCTATAAAAACTTATAAAAAGTAAAAAAAATGTCTAATACAGGCCTTAAAACTTGATGTTTATAAACTTTACTAAGCTTTTTGTATGTGAAAAATCTTTTTTTTGTGTTATAATGAGTTATCATATTAGAGGTTATAGGAGTTTTGAATGAAAACAGATATTGAAATCGCACAGAGTATTGAGTTGAAACCAATCGTTGATGTTGTAGAGAAACTGGGTATTTCTTACGACGATTTGGAATTGTACGGGAAGTACAAGGCTAAGCTCAGCTTTGATAAAATTCGTGCAGTTGAGAGCAATCCAGTTGGTAAATTGATCTTGGTAACTGCCATTAACCCAACGCCAGCAGGTGAAGGGAAATCAACTATTACCATTGGTCTTGCGGATGCCTTGAACAAGATTGGTAAGAAAACCATGATTGCTATTCGCGAACCGTCTCTTGGCCCAGTAATGGGGATTAAGGGTGGTGCAGCCGGTGGTGGTTATGCCCAAGTGTTGCCAATGGAAGACATCAACCTTCACTTTACCGGGGATATGCATGCCATTACAACTGCTAACAACGCTCTTTCTGCCTTGATTGACAACCACTTACACCAAGGAAATGAGCTGAGAATCGACCAACGTCGTATTCTTTGGAAACGTGTTGTGGACTTGAATGACCGTTCCCTTCGTCATGTGACCGTTGGACTTGGTGGTCCTCTAAATGGTATTCCTCGTGAGGATGGCTTTGATATTACAGTTGCTTCAGAAATCATGGCCATTCTTTGCTTGGCTACGGATATTGAAGACTTGAAACGTCGTTTGGCGAATATCGTTATCGGCTATCGTTACGATCGTACGCCAGTTTCTGTTGGTGATTTGCAGGTTGAGGGGGCTTTAGCATTGATTTTGAAAGATGCTATCAAACCGAACTTGGTTCAGACAATTTACGGTACACCTGCCTTTGTACATGGTGGTCCATTTGCCAATATCGCTCATGGATGTAACTCTGTTTTGGCAACGACTACAGCTCTTCACTTAGCGGACTACACAGTTACTGAAGCTGGTTTTGGTGCGGACCTTGGTGCTGAGAAATTCCTTGACATTAAGACACCAAACTTGCCAACTTCTCCAGATGCAGTTGTTATCGTCGCAACCCTTCGTGCCCTTAAGATGAATGGTGGCGTAGCTAAGGACGCTCTTACAGAGGAAAATGTGGAAGCAGTTCGTGCAGGTTTTGCTAACTTGAAACGCCACGTTGAGAACATCCGTAAGTTTGGTATTCCAGCAGTTGTTGCGATTAATGAATTTGTCACTGATACAGAAGCTGAAATCGCAGCCTTGAAGGAACTTTGTGCCTCAATCGATGTGCCAGTTGAGTTGGCTAGTGTCTGGGCTGATGGTGCCGAAGGAGGAGTAGCGCTTGCCGAAACGCTTGTCAAGACTATCACTGAAAATCCAGCCAACTATACTCGTCTTTATGACAATGACCTTTCTGTCCAAGAAAAGATTGAAAAAATTGTTACTGAAATCTACCGTGGTAGCAAAGTGAATTTTGAGAAGAAAGCTCAAACGCAAATTGCCCAAATCGTTCAAAACGGTTGGGACAAATTGCCAATCTGTATGGCTAAAACTCAGTACAGTTTCTCTGACAATCCAAATGCACTCGGAGCTCCAGAAAACTTTGAAATTACCATTCGTGAATTGGTACCCAAATTGGGTGCAGGCTTCATCGTTGCCCTAACTGGTGATGTCATGACCATGCCAGGTCTTCCAAAACGACCAGCCGCTCTTAATATGGATGTTGAAAGCGACGGAACCGTTCTAGGTTTGTTCTAATAGATTAATTGATTCTAAATGAGTTTGGAAAAGTTTTCCAAGCTCATTTTCTTGTCTAGATATGAGGAGTTGTCTTCACTGATAATAGCGTTATTTTCTAGACGCAACCAATCTAGGTAAAGATATTTTCTCTAATTTCTGATATAATAGAAACATTGACTTCAAGAGTAAGGAAGAGAAAATGAACGCATTATTGAATGGAATGAATGACCGTCAAGCTGAGGCGGTGCAAACGACAGAAGGCCCCTTGTTAATCATGGCGGGGGCTGGTTCTGGGAAGACTCGTGTTTTAACTCACAGAATCGCCTACTTGATTGATGAAAAGATGGTCAATCCTTGGAATATCTTGGCCATTACCTTTACCAATAAGGCGGCGCGTGAGATGAAAGAGCGTGCTTATGGTCTTAATCCAGCTACTCAGGACTGTCTGATTGCGACTTTTCACTCCATGTGTGTTCGTATCCTACGTCGCGATGCGGATCATATTGGCTACAATCGGAATTTCACTATTGTAGATCCTGGTGAGCAACGAACTCTCATGAAACGCATTCTCAAGCAGTTAAACTTGGATCCAAAAAAATGGAATGAACGAACCATTTTGGGAACCATTTCCAATGCTAAGAATGACTTGATTGATGATGTGGCTTATGCTGCTCAGGCTGGTGATATGTATACGCAAATCGTGGCCCAGTGTTATACAGCTTATCAAAAGGAGCTTCGTCAGTCTGAGTCCGTTGACTTTGATGATTTGATTATGCTGACCCTGCGTCTCTTTGATCAAAATCCTGACGTCTTGACTTACTATCAGCAGAAGTTCCAGTACATTCATGTTGATGAGTACCAAGATACCAACCATGCCCAGTATCAATTGGTCAAACTCTTGGCATCTCGATTTAAAAATATCTGTGTAGTTGGAGATGCGGACCAGTCCATCTACGGTTGGCGTGGGGCTGATATGCAGAATATCTTGGATTTCGAGAAAGATTATCCTCAAGCCAAGGTAGTTTTGCTAGAAGAAAATTACCGTTCAACCAAAACCATTCTCCAAGCTGCCAATGACGTCATCAAAAACAATAAAAATCGTCGTCCTAAGAATCTCTGGACTCAGAATGCGGATGGGGAACAGATTATTTACTATCGCGCAAATGACGAACAGGATGAGGCTGTTTTTGTAGCCAAAACCATCGATGAACTTGGTCGTAGTCAAAACTTCCTTCATAAAGATTTTGCAGTTCTCTATCGAACTAACGCCCAGTCTCGTACCATTGAGGAAGCCCTCCTAAAGTCCAATATTCCTTATACTATGGTCGGCGGGACCAAGTTCTACAGCCGTAAAGAAATCCGTGACATTATCGCTTATCTGAATCTCATTGCCAATTTAAGTGACAATATCAGTTTTGAGCGCATTATTAACGAACCAAAACGCGGAATTGGCCCAGGAACGGTTGAGAAAATCCGTGATTTTGCGAATATGCAAGAGATGTCTATGCTGGATGCTTCAGCCAATATCATGCTGTCTGGAATCAAAGGAAAAGCAGCCCAGTCTATCTGGGATTTTGCCAATATGATTATGGATTTGCGGGAGCAACTGGATCAATTAACTATCACCGAGCTGGTGGAGGCTGTTCTAGAAAAAACAGGTTATATCGATATTCTCAATGCCCAAGCGACCTTAGAAAGCAAGGCTCGGGTTGAAAATATCGAAGAGTTCCTATCTGTTACTAAGAATTTTGACGACAATCCTGATAGTCAAGAAGAGGAAACAGGTTTGGACAAACTCAGTCGATTCTTGAATGACTTGGCTTTGATTGCAGACACGGATTCGGGCAGTCAGGAGACATCAGAAGTAACCTTGATGACCTTGCACGCAGCGAAAGGACTAGAGTTCCCAGTTGTCTTTATCATCGGGATGGAGGAAAATGTCTTTCCGCTTAGCCGTGCAGCTGAAGATCCAGATGAGCTAGAAGAGGAACGCCGTTTGGCCTATGTCGGTATCACACGAGCAGAAAAGATTCTCTATCTGACCAATGCCAACTCACGCTTGCTTTTTGGGCGTACCAACTACAATCGTCCAACTCGTTTTATCAATGAAATCAGTTCGGACTTACTTGACTATCAAGGTTTGGCCCGTCCAGCGAATACTAGCTTTAAAGCCTCTTATAGCAGTGGTGGGATTGCTTTCGGTCAAGGTATGAGCTTAGCCCAGGCCCTTCAAGAACGAAAACGCAATGCCGCACCAAGCTCTATCCAGTCAAGCGGTCTCCCGTTTGGACAGTTAGCAGCCGGAAATAAAAAAGATTCGACTGATACAAGTTGGTCCATTGGAGATATTGCACTTCACAAGAAATGGGGAGAGGGTACTGTTCTGGAAGTCTCTGGTAGCGGTGATACTCAGGAACTAAAAATCAATTTCCCAGAAGTCGGTCTGAAAAAACTCCTAGCCAGCGTTGCCCCAATTGAGAAAAAAATCTAATTTTTCATCCTTCTCACGAATAATAAAGTGAGGAGGATTTTTATGTACAGTATTTCATTCCAAGAAGATTCACTCTTGCCTAGAGAAAGACTAGCTAAAGAAGGAGTAGAGGCTCTAAGCAATCAAGAATTGCTAGCAATTCTGCTCAGAACAGGAACACGTCAGGCCAATGTCTTTGAAATTGCCCAAAAAGTCTTGAATAGTCTTAACAGTCTAACTGATTTGAAAAAAATGACCCTGCAGGAATTGCAAAGTCTGTCTGGAATTGGACGTATTAAAGCCATTGAATTACAAGCGGTGATTGAACTGGGGCATCGTATTCACAAACACGAAACTCTTGAGATGGAAAGTATTCTCAGTAGTCAAAAGCTAGCCAAGAAAATGCAACAGGAACTTGGCGACAAAAAACAAGAGCACCTAGTGGCGCTCTATCTCAATACTCAAAATCAAATCATTCATCAGCAAACTATTTTTATCGGCTCTGCGACACGCAGTATTGCTGAACCGAGAGAAATCCTTCACTATGCTTTGAAGCATATGGCAACCTCTGTGATTCTCGTTCACAATCATCCATCTGGTGCTGTATCTCCTAGTCGAAATGACGACCATGTCACTAAGCTAGTCAAGGAAGCCTGCGAACTGATGGGAATTGTGTTTCTGGATCATTTAATTGTCTCTCACTCGGATTACTTTAGTTACCGTGAAAAAACGGATTTGATTTAAGATTGCACATGATCTTACTCAATCACTTTTAAAACATAGGAATCTACTTCTGCCATATTGATAACAGGAAGAGGTTTTATCGTGGGTACAAGTAAATCTTCTTGAACGATAAAGTTGACAATCGAATTGAAATCTTCGATTTTATAATATCTTTTTTTATGAATGAGAATATCTCTGTAAAAGTAAAGACTTGAATGAAATTTACTTTTTAGTTTAGCATCTGCCTTTTTACAAAATAGTTTCGCCTTCTTAGACATTTCTTTCAGATACTTTTGTTTTTCTTTTTGAGATAGTTTATCGAAATTCTCTTTATTCTTAGAAAAAGATTGGTAACTTTCCGCTGTTAAAAGTCTATAGAGATTAGAAAGATGAAAGCAAACCTCTATTTCTTTTTCATTGTTTGATAAGAAAAGATTAGCTTCCTTTTCCTTATAAGATATGAAAACATTAGCTTCTATATCTCTCAAAATCTCGTGAGTAGAAGGTATTTTAATTTCATTCATGATTAATAACCTATTTATAAGTCCTAGAGTTCGTTAACAACATAGTCAAACAGCGTTTTATCTTTGGGGCGGTTTTCAAAGAGAAATTCAGGATGCCATTGAACACCAAGATAAGGGAAGCCGTCCGTAGTTGTCACAGCCTCAATGATTCCATCTTTAGGATCATGTGCTACAACCTTAAGATTTGAGGCTAGATCTTTAATGCTCTGGTGGTGGAAGGAGTTGATGTGAGAAATTTCTCCATAGATTTCTCGGAGAATAGTATCAGGTTCCGTTACGAGGCGTTGGGTCGTGTATTCGGCTGAACAGTCCTGCCAATGATCCTCGATATCTTGGTGAAGCGTGCCCCCCATGGCAACATTGAAAAGTTGAGTACCTCGACAAACAGAGAAAATTGGTTTCTTTTGCTTAATCGCTTCTTTGATAAGTGCTAGTTCAAAAATATCTCTTTGAAGGTGGTAGTCATCACTATCAATAGCCTTTGGTTCACCATAGTATTTTGGATCAACATTTTGCCCACCCGTTAGGATGAGCTTATCAATGATACTGATGTAATAGGTAGCCATTTCTTGATCACCAATCGGTAGGATGATTGGAATTCCGCCAGCGTCCTTGACTCCTTCAACAAAGCCCTTTGCTGCATAGCTCATCATGATGTCATCATCTGGATGAGCTTTTTCATTTCCTGTAATCCCAATAACTGGTTTTTTCATACATGCTTTCGCTTTCTAATCCTCTTTACGCATAAAATAGAGGAGGGTTTGGAGTTCGCTTGTCAAATCGACATACTGAACGACCACATCTTTTGGAAGGTGAAGGTGAACAGGTGAAAAACTGAGAATACCTTTTATACCAGCATCAACCAAAAGATTGGCAACTTCTTGTGATTTAACACTTGGAACTGTTAGGATAGCAGTTTTGACATCTGCTTCTTTGATTTTTTCTTTAATCTGTGAGATACCATAGATTGGAATTCCATCAGGTGTCTGGCTTCCAACTTCTGGATGGTCATCTAGGTCAAAGGCCATGATAATTTTCATCTTGTTACGCTCGTGAAAGCGGTAGTGGAGAAGGGCATGGCCCATATTTCCAATCCCAACCAGCATAACATTTGTAATGGAGTTATCATTTAGGAGATCAGCAAAAAAATTCATCAATTTTTTGACATCGTAACCAAAACCACGACGACCTAGCTCGCCAAAATAGGAAAAATCACGTCGAACGGTCGCAGAATCGATACCGATAGCCTCTGCAATTTGCTTGGAGTTAGCACGTTCGATTTTTTCTGCATGAAATCTCTTGAAAATTCGATAGTAAAGAGAGAGTCTTTTTGCTGTTGCTTTTGGAATAGCAGACTGTTTATCTTTCACAAAATCACAACCTTTCTATTCTTCTATTTTATAGAAACATTGTGAAAAAATCAACAAAAACAAGAAAAAACTAAGAAAATTCTTAGTTTTTATCTGAAAAATGAGCTTGTGATAGAAAACGGTAGAGATCGCCAACCAATCCTTGATAAATCAACTTATCATTCAGCGTTAAGGAGTTGATTAGGAGAGTATCAGGTAGGGTCACACAGCCAGATAGAGATAACATGAGCTCTTCGTAATCCTTATATTCAAGTGTACGGTTTACGTGATAGTTATCTTGATAGGTAAGTCGATACATAGTCAATTATCTTTCTTCTTTAGTAAAGATACCGCGTTCTACTAAACTGTCCATGAGGAAGTAGAATTTCTCCTGGTGAATGTGGTGGTCTTCTGATTTAAAGATATTCACCAAACGAAGGCCAGACTTGTCAGTAATGTTGAGTTTAGCACCTGTAAGGTCTTTATTGATGATGATTTTTAGCTTGAAACCTTCACCGCTGTTGGGTACTTTCTCAAGCAAACGAGTCAGTTCGAAGTTTCCAACTTTTGTTTCAAAGAAAGTATTATCTTTCAGTGTGAACTTTTTGACAGTAGGGTTAAGTATGTAGTTGTAGCGGCAGTTTTGTAGTTTAATGGTTTTTTCGAATGCCATTAGATTAATCTCCAATAATATTTTTTAAGGTTTGTGCGAGTTGTTTCAGTTCTTCTTCGGTGTTAAGAGGAGAGAGACTGATACGGACAGATTCTTTCAAACGATGCGAATCTGGTCCATAAAATGCTTCAAGTACATGACTGGTTTGCACAATACCAGCAGTACAAGCCGAACCGGTAGAAATTGAAATTCCTTCAAGGTCTAACCGTAGCAAGAGCAAATCATTTTTTTGACCAGGAAAGCCAATGTTGACAACATAAGGTAATTGGTGGTTGCTTTCATTGAGATAGTAGTCGAGACCTGCAATTTCTTCTAAAAAAGCAGATTTGAGTGCACTTAATTTTTGGTAATGCTCAACTTGGTCATTTAAATCCTCTTTGAGAGCAGCGACCATGCCTACAATGGCAGCGAGATTTTCTGTTCCAGCCCGTTTCTTTTGTTCTTGGTCCCCACCGTGAAGGTAGGAATCAAAGTCCGCGGAAGAAGCATAAAGAAAGCCGACTCCTTTTGGTCCATGGAATTTGTGGGCAGAAGCGCTGAGGAAATCAATACCGAATTCCTCGGGATGGATAGGAATTTTCCCGATAGCTTGAACAGCATCAACATGATAAGCAGCAGGATGATATTTTAAAATACGTCCAATCTCAGCGATAGGTAAGAGACAGCCTGTTTCATTATTAGCATACATGGTGGAAACGAGAATGGTATCGTCACGTAAGGCTTCTTGAATTTGCTGGGCAGTAATTTCTTGATTTACTGGTTGGATGATGGTCGCTTCAAAACCAAAATGTTGAACCAGATAATCGATAGTCTCAAGCACAGAATGGTGTTCAATAGCTGTGGTGATGATGTGTTTTCCATTGTCTTGATGACGGAGACAATAGCCGATAATGGCTGTATTGTTACTTTCTGTACCGCCAGATGTAAAAAAGATATGTTGAGGTTTGGTTCCTAGTAAGTGGGCTAAGTCTTGACGAGCTTCTCGCAAGAGTTTGCCAGCCTGCCGACCATGACTATGAATACTAGAAGGATTACCATGAGTTTCTTGCATGACCTTGGTCATTTCAGAAATAGCTACTGCTGACATAGGAGTCGTAGCAGCATTGTCCAAATAAATCAAAGAATCACCTTATTTCTTTTTGTTGTAAGCAAAGAGTGGGCTGACTGGTTTTCTTTCATGGATGCGGACGATAGCATCTCCGATTAATTCGCTAGCAGTAATGTAACATACATTTTCTGGAGTTCTTTCTTTGGTTGCTACGGAGTCTGTCACAAGGATTTCCTTGATGTTTGTAGCGTCAAGAAGGTCTGCTGCACCTTCAACAAATAAACCGTGACTGGATACTGCATAAATCTCAGTTGCGCCTTCACGCTCAACGATTTTGGCTGCTTCAGAGAAAGTACGACCAGTATTAAGGATATCATCAATCAAGATAGCCTTTTTGCCTTCAACATCCCCAATGATATAGCCTTCGTTACGATCAGAATCGTCTTGGGCGTAGTCAATGATAGCGATAGGAGCATCAAGGTATTCAGCCAAACTACGTGCACGTTTAACACCAGAGTTCTTTGGACTAACAACAACAACATCAGAACCAAGAAGTCCTTTATCACAGTAGTGCTTAGCAAATAGAGGAACAGTATAAAGATTGTCTACTGGAATATCAAAGAAACCTTGGACCTGAACAGCATGGAGGTCAAGCGTTAGAACACGGCTTACACCAGCTTTGACAAGCATATTGGCAACTAGTTTTGCAGTGAGGGGTTCGCGAGAAGAAGCGATACGATCCTGACGCGCATAACCAAAGTAAGGGAGGACAACGTTGATACTATGAGCACTTGCACGTACACAAGCGTCAACCATGATTAACAACTCCATCAAGTGGTTGCTAACAGGGTAGCTGGTTGACTGGATGATGTAGACATCGTAACCACGGACACTTTCTTCGATGTTGACCTGGATTTCGCCGTCAGAAAATTGTCGAGAGGATAACTTCCCGAGAGGTACACCAACTGTATCCGCAATCTTTTGAGCGATTTCATGGTTAGAGTTTAGGGTGAAAAGTTTCATGTTGTTTCTATCTGACATTATAGACCGTCCTCTGTAAACTTTGCGAATCTTCTCTGAGAAAGTTTTGTTTTTCAAAGCCAGATTCTTTTATTTTTATCTTTTCTATTTTACCAAAAAAAGGAGATTATTTCAGCTTTTTTTCATGCTTTTAATAAAACGAATTAATTTTGATGGAGCTTTCTGATAAGTAATCTGATTTTCATCTAAAAATCTCTGAAAATCTTCTTTCCCTTTTTCATGGTCGGTGACTTCAAGCTCGAGTTCATAGTCCATCTGGTCAAAGTATCGACTTTCATCTAAGGCCATTAAGCCAATCTCAGCTTTCATTTCATAACGTAGAGTGGAAAGGCAGCCTAGAACAAGCCAGTCATGGCTTTCGATGCCAATCTTAGCGAGTTTCTCTAGAACGAGCCCTGGAGGTAGTTTTTGTTTTTCGAGGTACGATTCAGCTTCTGGAAGAGTTAGTTTCTGGTTGTATTCCATATTTCCTACAGTTTGAGGTACTTTTAAGGTCAATTCCGCCCAATCTGCAAAAGTGCGAATGCGCATGGCAACCTTCTTTTCACGCAATTGAAAATCTAGTGTGTCAATGTAGTAGTTTTTCTGAAGGACGGGTTGGATATGGGAAAACTGTTTTTTTAGATGAACATATTCCTCTTTTTTCAGAAGTGTTTTCAATTCTATTTCTAAATGTTTCATTTTTTCAACCTTTTCTATATCTTTGAAAGCGATTTATGGTATAATGGACAATGTATTTATTGTATACGAATGTACTGAAAAAATCAAAGATTTTCGACAGAGCAATCAAACATTACAAGGGAGAAAGTATGACCATAGAATGGGAAGAATTTTTAGATCCTTACATTCAGGCTGTTGGTGAATTGAAGATTAAACTTCGGGGGATTCGCAAACAGTATCGTAAGCAAAACAAGCATTCTCCGATTGAGTTTGTAACGGGTCGTGTAAAACCGATTGAAAGTATCAAAGAAAAGATGGCTCGTCGAGGAATTACTTATGCAACTTTAGAAAATGACTTGCAAGATATTGCTGGTTTACGTGTCATGGTCCAGTTTGTTGATGACGTCAAAGAAGTAGTTGAGATTCTACGTAAACGCCAAGATATGAGAGTCGTTCAGGAACGAGATTATATCACTCATCGTAAGGCTTCAGGTTATCGTTCTTATCACGTGGTTGTCGAATACACGGTTGATACGATTAACGGAGCGAAGACGATTTTGGCGGAGATTCAAATACGGACTTTAGCCATGAATTTCTGGGCTACGATTGAACACTCGCTCAATTATAAATATCAGGGCGATTTTCCAGAAGAAATCAGGAAAAGACTGGAAATCACAGCGAAAATAGCCTATCAACTGGATGAAGAAATGGGTAAGATTCGTGATGATATCCAGGAAGCGCAGGCTCTCTTTGATCCATTGAGCAGAAAACTAAACGATGGTGTAGGAAATAGTGACGATACAGATGAAGAATACAGGTAAACGAGTTGACCTCATAGCAAATAGAAAGCCACAAAGTCAGAAGGTCTTGCATGAGCTGAGGGAAAAACTCAAGAAACAACATTTTATACTGAACGATACCAATCCCGATATCGTCATTTCCATTGGTGGTGACGGGATGCTTTTGTCTGCCTTTCACAAGTATGAGAATCAGTTAGACAAGGTTCGATTTGTAGGTGTACATACAGGACACTTGGGATTTTACACAGATTATCGTGATTTTGAGCTGGATCAATTGGTGACCAATCTTTTACTAGATACTGGAGCCAAAGTTTCTTATCCAGTCTTGAATGTTAAGGTAACGCTTGAAAATGGAGAGGTGAAAATCTTCCGTGCTTTAAATGAAGCGAGTATCCGTCGATCAGACCGCACCATGGTTGCAGATATCATCATTAACCATGTTCCGTTTGAGAGATTTCGTGGAGATGGAGTGACTGTTTCAACGCCGACGGGAAGTACTGCCTACAACAAATCCTTGGGTGGAGCTGTCTTACATCCTACCATTGAAGCTTTGCAGTTGACGGAAATAGCAAGCCTTAATAATAGAGTCTATCGCACTTTGGGATCATCGATCATTATTCCCAAAAAAGATAAGATTGAACTTTTGCCGACACGCAATGATTACCATACGATATCAGTTGATAACAGTGTCTATTCCTTCCGTAATATCGAACGGATTGAGTATCAAATCGACCATCACAAGATTCACTTCGTAGCGACTCCAAGTCACACTAGTTTCTGGAATCGTGTCAAAGATGCCTTCATCGGCGAGGTGGATGAATGAGGTTCGAATTTATCGCAGATGAGCACGTCAAAGTCAAAACCTTCCTCAAGAAACACGAGGTTTCCAAGGGACTTTTGGCCAAGATTAAGTTTCGAGGTGGGGCTATTCTGGTCAATGGCCAACCTCAAAATGCGACTTATCTCTTAGATATTGGAGATAGGGTAACTATTGACATTCCAGCAGAGGAAGGCTTTGAAATGTTGGAAGCAATCGAGCGTCCACTGGATATTCTCTACGAGGATGACCATTTTCTGGTTTTGAATAAGCCCTATGGAGTAGCTTCCATCCCAAGTGTCAATCATTCCAATACCATTGCTAATTTTATCAAGGGCTACTATGTCAAGCAAAACTATGAAAACCAGCAAGTTCACATCGTGACTAGGCTTGATAGAGATACTTCTGGTTTGATGCTTTTTGCCAAGCACGGCTACGCTCATGCACGTTTAGACAAGCAGTTGCAACGAAAGTCTATCGAGAAACGCTACTTTGCTTTGGTTAAAGGAGCTGGTGTCTTGGAGCCTGAAGGGGAGATTATCGCCCCGATTGCGCGTGATGAAGATTCCATTATCACGAGACGGGTTGCAAAAGGTGGGAAATACGCTCATACGTCTTACAAAGTTGTAGCGTCTTATGGAAATATTCACCTAGTCGATATTCGTCTTCATACTGGGCGAACTCATCAGATACGAGTGCATTTTTCTCACATCGGTTTTCCATTGTTAGGAGACGATTTGTATGGTGGTAGTCTGGATGACGGTATCCAACGTCAGGCTCTGCATTGTCATTATTTATCTTTTTATCATCCTTTTCTAGAGCAAGATTTGCAACTAGAAAGCCCCTTGCCGGATGATTTCAGCAATCTTATTACTCAGTTATCAACTAATACTCTTTAAAAATTATTTGGAGTATAATTTATTTTCTTAAAGGAGAAAACTCATGGAAGTTTTTGAAAGTCTCAAAGCCAACCTGGTTGGCAAAAATGCTCGTATCGTTCTCCCTGAAGGGGAAGAGCCACGTATTCTCCAGGCGACAAAACGCTTGGTAAAAGAAACAGAAGTAATCCCTGTTTTGCTTGGAAATCCTGAAAAAATTAAAATTTATCTTGAAATTGAAGGAATCATGGATGGTTATGAAGTCATTGACTCTCAACACTATCCTCGATTTGAAGAAATGGTTGCTGCTTTAGTAGAGCGTCGTAAGGGCAAAATGACTGAAGAAGAAGCGCGCAAAGTTTTGGTTGAAGACGTCAATTACTTTGGTGTGATGCTAGTCTACTTGGGCTTGGTTGACGGTATGGTATCTGGTGCGATTCACTCAACTGCCTCAACAGTTCGCCCAGCCCTTCAAATCATCAAAACTCGTCCAAATGTAACTCGTACTTCAGGTGCCTTCCTCATGGTACGTGGTACGGAACGTTACCTATTTGGTGACTGTGCCATTAATATCAATCCAGATGCAGAAGCCTTGGCTGAAATTGCGATCAATTCAGCAATCACAGCTAAGATGTTTGGTATTGAACCTAAAATTGCTATGCTAAGCTATTCTACTAAAGGTTCAGGTTTTGGTGAAAGTGTTGATAAGGTAGTGGAAGCTACAAAAATTGCTCACGACTTGCGTCCTGACCTTGAGATTGATGGTGAGTTGCAATTTGATGCTGCCTTTGTTCCCGAAACTGCAGCTCTAAAAGCTCCAGGAAGTACGGTAGCTGGTCAAGCAAATGTCTTTATCTTCCCAGGTATCGAAGCCGGAAATATCGGTTACAAGATGGCAGAACGTCTCGGTGGTTTTGCGGCTGTAGGACCTGTTTTGCAAGGTTTGAACAAACCGGTTAACGACCTTTCTCGTGGATGTAATTCAGATGATGTTTACAAGTTGACCCTTATCACAGCAGCTCAAGCAGTTCATCAATAATATTTAGTCCTCTTTCCCATGGGAAGAGGCTTTTTAGTACTGAGAAAAGGACAGTTAGAAGCTTCTATGTTATACTAGATATATGTTAGATTTGAAAGAATACGGTATCGTCATGTGGCCGGAGGAGAAGATCATTTCTTTTCGAGAGAAACTCCTCAATTGGTATGATGAAAACAAGCGAGATTTGCCTTGGCGGAGAAGTAAAAATCCTTATCACATTTGGGTATCTGAAATCATGCTCCAGCAGACCAGGGTTGATACAGTTATTCCCTACTACGAACGATTCTTGGACTGGTTTCCAACTGTTGAAAGTCTGGCGAATGCCCCTGAGGAGCGTTTGTTGAAGGCTTGGGAGGGATTGGGCTATTATTCTCGAGTGCGCAATATGCAGGCTGCAGCTCAGCAGATTATGGCTGACTTTGGTGGTCAATTTCCAAACACCTATGAAGAAATTTCTAGTTTAAAAGGGATTGGCCCATACACTGCTGGAGCTATTTCCAGTATCGCTTTTAATTTGCCTGAGCCTGCTGTAGACGGCAATGTCATGCGGGTTTTGGCACGCTTGTTTGAAGTTAATCATGATATCGGAGTTCCCAGCAATCGCAAGATTTTCCAAGTCATGATGGAAATCTTGATTGACCCGAAACGACCGGGTGACTTTAACCAAGCTCTGATGGATTTAGGTTCTGACATAGAGGCTCCAGTTAACCCTCGACCAGAAGAAAGCCCTGTTAAGGACTTTAGCGCAGCCTATCAGAATGGGACTATGGATGTATATCCGATTAAAGAACCCAAGAAAAAGCCCCTCCCAATTTATCTCAAGGCTTTAGTTGTACGCAATGACCGTGGTCAATATTTACTTGAGAAAAATGAAAGCGAGAAACTACTAGCCGGTTTTTGGCACTTCCCATTGATTGCAGTTGATGATTTCTCAAGTGATGACGATCAGCTAGATCTCTTTTCGCAAGTCAAAGAGGAAAGCAGAGCATTTGGACCAAGCCCTCAAGAAAACTTTGAGCAGGATTATGATTTAGAAGTGAATTGGTCCCATCAAGTATTTGACCAGGTCAAGCATGTATTTAGTCATCGGAAATGGCACATTAAAATCCTAGCTGGTCAGGTGACAGAAACAAAACAGTTTTCGGACAGAGAAATTCGTTGGGTTTCTCCTCAGGAGTTTTCTGACTATCCACTTGCGAAACCTCAACAAAAAATTTGGCAGGCTTATAAAACAAATCTTGAAGATGAAGGACTACAGTAGCCATTTGTGCCTTCTTTGCATTTTTTTGTTATAATAGATAGAGAAAAGGTGATAAAATGAAAAAAATATTAATTGTAGATGATGAGAAACCAATCTCAGATATTATTAAGTTTAATATGGCCAAAGAAGGTTATGAAGTCATTACAGCCTTCAATGGTCGTGAGGCAATCGAGCTATTTGAAGCTGAGCAACCGGATATTATTATCCTCGACTTGATGCTACCTGAAATTGATGGTTTAGAAGTTGCTAAAGCTATTCGTAAGACTAGTAGCGTGCCGATTATCATGCTATCAGCTAAGGATAGCGAGCTTGACAAGGTTATTGGTTTAGAGTTAGGTGCAGACGATTATGTTACAAAACCTTTCTCAAACCGTGAGTTGCAAGCACGTGTTAAGGCTCTCCTTCGTCGTACAGACCTGGTTTCTGTGGATAGCCAAGAGTCCGATGAGAAGAAGACGCAGTCTTTACAAATTGGTGATTTGGAAATCGTTCCAGATGCTTACGTGGCTAAGAAATATGGTGAGGAGTTAGATTTAACCCACCGTGAGTTTGAACTCTTGTATCACTTGTCATCTCATATTGGACAAGTGATTACACGTGAACACTTGCTTGAGACTGTATGGGGTTATGACTATTTTGGTGATGTTCGTACAGTGGACGTGACCATTAGACGCTTGCGTGAGAAAATAGAAGATACTCCAAGTCGTCCAGAGTACATTCTCACACGTCGTGGTGTAGGATACTATATGAGAAATAATGATTGAAGATATTAGACAAACTATTCTGACCAGCGATTTTATCTTTATCCTGATTTTACTTGGCTTTATCCTGGTGGTGACCTTGCTGTTACTTGAAAATCGTCGGGATAATATCCGTCTGAAGGAGATAAATCAAAAGGTTAAGGACTTGATTGCAGGTGATTATTCTCAAGTTTTGGACTTGCAAGGAAGTACAGAAATCACCAATATCACCAATAATCTGAACGATTTGTCAGAAGTTATTCGTTTGACCCAAGAAAATCTGGAACAAGAGAGTAAACGATTGAACAGTATTCTTTCTTACATGACAGATGGCGTTCTTGCGACCAATCGCCGTGGCCAGATTACCATGATCAACGATATGGCCAAGAAACAGCTCGGTGTGCAGAAAGAAGATGTTCTGAATAAAAGCATCCTCGAATTACTAAAGATAGAAGATGAGTATGAGCTGCGTGACCTGATTACACAGATTCCTGAGTTAACGATTGACTCCCAGGATGTAAATGGGGAATACCTAAGCCTTCGTGTACGTTTTGCTCTGGTTCGCCGTGAGTCAGGTTTCATCTCTGGTTTGGTTGCCGTTTTACATGATACGACCGAGCAGGAGAAGGAAGAGCGTGAGCGAAGACTCTTTGTTTCGAACGTGAGTCACGAGTTGCGGACTCCTTTGACCAGTGTAAAATCTTATCTTGAAGCCTTGGACGAGGGAGCTCTTTATGATCCTGTTGCCCCTGATTTTATCAAGGTTTCACTCGATGAAACCAACCGTATGATGCGGATGGTGACAGATCTCTTACATCTCTCTCGTATTGATAATGCGACAAGTCAGCTAGATGTGGAATTGATTAATTTTACAGCATTCATCACCTTTATTCTCAACCGCTTTGATAAGATGAGAAGTCAGGATGACGAGAAAAAATATGAGCTTGTCAGAGATTACCCTATTAATTCAGTTTGGATCGAGATTGATACCGATAAGATGACTCAGGTGATTGATAATATTCTTAACAATGCCATCAAGTACTCACCAGATGGTGGCAAAATTACTGTCAGCATGAAGACCACAGATGACCAGATGATTTTATCCATCAAAGACCAAGGTCTAGGTATTCCAAAGCAAGATTTGCCGAAGATTTTTGACCGCTTTTACCGTGTAGATCGTGCAAGAAGCCGGGCTCAAGGTGGAACTGGTCTAGGTCTAGCCATCGCAAAAGAAATCATCAAACAACACAATGGCTTTATATGGGCCAAAAGTGAATACGGTAAGGGATCGACCTTTACCATAGTGCTCCCTTATGATAAGGATGCCGTAAAAGAAGAAATATGGGAGGACGAAATAGAAGACTAGAATGAGTGAAATAGGCTTTAAATACAGTATTTTAGCATCAGGTTCCAGTGGAAATTCCTTTTATCTGGAAACCCCAAAAAAGAAAATCCTAGTGGATGCAGGCCTGTCTGGTAAGAAGATTACCAGCCTGCTAGCTGAAATCAATCGCAAACCAGAAGATCTGGATGCGATTTTGATTACGCATGAGCACTCAGACCATATCCATGGAGTCGGTGTCTTGGCTCGTAAATATGGCATGGATCTTTACGCCAATGAAAAGACCTGGCAGGCTATGGAAAATAGTAAGTACCTCGGCAAGGTGGACTCTTCGCAGAAGCATATCTTTGAAATGGGCAAAACCAAAACCTTTGGCGATATCGACATTGAGAGTTTTGGTGTCAGCCATGATGCAGTAGCACCCCAGTTTTACCGATTTATGAAAGACGACAAGAGCTTCGTCATGTTGACCGATACAGGTTATGTCAGTGACCGTATGGCTGGGATTGTCGAAAATGCTGACGGTTATCTCATCGAGTCCAACCACGACGTAGAAATCTTGCGAGCAGGATCTTATGCTTGGCGACTCAAACAACGAATCCTATCGGATCTCGGTCACCTTTCTAACGAAGACGGTGCTGAGGCCATGATTCGTGCAATGGGAAATCGAACAAAGAAAATCTATCTTGGGCATTTGTCTAAAGAGAACAATATCAAAGAACTGGCTCATATGACTATGGTCAATCAGCTAGCCCAGGCTGATCTGGGAGTCGGAGTAGACTTTAAGGTTTATGATACCTCACCAGATACTGCAACACCATTAACAGATATATAAAAAAGAAGGCGAGTGCCTTCTTTTGTTTTGTACTTTATCAGGGTTTTAGTGTGGTATAATGATAAAAATAACTAAAGGAGTAGTAGTGTGAAGAGAAAATGGTTATTAAAGGATTACTATGACACAACGATTATCATTCTTGCATTGATATCCGTTGTCCTTGTTTTGCTTGGATTTGCTGAGATGATTGATTTGGATAATCCATCCTATAGTATTATTGACTTACTACTTTGGTTTATCTTTGTGGTGGATTATGGTTGGCGGTTTTTTTCAAGTAAAGAAAAGTGGAGATTTATACTTGAAAATATCTTCGACTTGCTGGCTATCCTTCCTTTGAATGCTATTTTTACAGTATTTCGCTTAGGGCGTATCTTCCGCTTAGCAAGGCTGACAAAATTACTGAAACTAACTCGTCTTTTAAGAGTCGTTGGATTGACTGGCAAGTTGGAAAAAAGGTTGGAAAACTCTTACGAACAAATGGCTTACTTTATATTTTCTATCTCAATTCCTTTATTGTACTGGTAGGTAGTTCAATTTTATCTGTTGTTGAAGAAAAATCATTCTCAGATAGTCTTTGGTGGGCGCTTGTGACTGTAACGACTGTTGGTTATGGAGATATTGTTCCTGCGTCGATTTTTGGGAAGTGGTTAGCTGTTTTACTAATGCTTGTTGGTATTGGCACGATAGGGATGTTAACGAGTGCCTTGACAAACTTTTTTGTAAAGGATAATCCAGATGATCAGATAAAGCTTGATAAACTTCAAGACGAATTAATAACTCAAAGAATATTACTAGAGAAACAATCTGAGAAGATAGAAGAACTGCATAAAATGATACAAGACTTGCTTGAAAAAAAGTAATTTAGACCATACAAAAACCACTCGACGAGTGGTTTTTTTACAATCCAGCAAAGTCCTTGATTTCTTGTGCGGACATGGAAGAGTCGCAACGGACATTGATTTGTCCATCTGCAATGTGAACAAATCCTGGTACAGTTGGGATTCCATAGCGTGAGCGGAATTCTTGCAATTCATTGAGTTGGCTTGGTTCTTCACTGTTGATGAAGTAGATGTGAGCTTTAGTTTCAGCTACGACACCTGCTAATGTGCCAGAAAATTTACGGCAGTAAGGGCAAGTTTTGCGACCGATAAAGAAGGTTGCAGTTTCTTTTTTATCAAGAGCTTCTTGTGCACGCGCAACTGTAGTGACTTCAAGGTCTTTAATGTTTTCTAAAAATTGTTCCATGAGATTACCTCGCTTTCATTGATAAGTCTAGTATGCCATAAAGTTTCTAAAAATGCTTAGATTTGATACGAAAAAAAGATGAGATTGGTTGGTCTCATCTTTTATAATTTCTTATTTAACAAAAGCATTGATTTCTGCTTCGATGTTGACAATCTTAGCTTGTGAATCTTCATTGCTTTCACCCACAACGGCAATGTAGAACTTGATTTTTGGTTCTGTACCTGAAGGGCGAACAGCAATCCATGAACCGTCAGCAAGTGTGTATTTCAACACATCACTTGGAGGAGTTGTCAGGTTTGTAACAGTACCATCAGCAGCAGTAGCAGTTTGAGCCTTGAAGTCTTCTACGACAGTGATAGCTGTTGCGTTCCATTCTTTTGGAGCATTGTTGCGGAATTTAGCCATAATCGCTTTGATTTGTTCAGCACCATCAACACCAGAAAGGGTAACAGAGATAGTCTTTTCAGCGTAGTAGCCGTATTCTTTATAGATTTCTTCGATACCATCAGCAAGTGTCAAACCACGTGAACGGTAGTAGGCAGCAAGCTCAGCAACGACAAGAACGGCTTGGATTGCGTCTTTATCACGTACGAATGGTTTGATCAAGTAACCGAAGCTTTCTTCAAATCCCATCATGTAAGTGTGATTGTGTTTTTCTTCGAATTCTTGGATTTTTTCAGCGATAAATTTGAAACCTGTCAAAACGTTGAACATAGTTGCGCCGTAGCTTTCAGCAATCTTCGTTACCAAGTCAGTTGATACGATAGATTTACATAGGGCTGCATTTTCAGGAAGAGTTCCAGCATTTTTGTGGGCTTCCAAGATGTATTTAGCCATGATAGCGCCAATTTGGTTACCTGAAAGGTTGAGGTAGCTACCATCTTTTTGAAGAACTTCAACACCAACACGGTCAGCGTCAGGGTCAGTTGCAACAAGCACATCTGCACCAACTTGACGACCAAGTTCTTCAGCAAGGGCAAAGGCTGCTTGGCTTTCTGGGTTTGGAGATTTTACAGTTGAGAAGTCTGGGTCAGCAGTTGCTTGCGCTTCAACAACTTGAACAGAGTCAAATCCTGCTTGGGCAAGAGCGCGACGAGCCAACATTTCACCCGTACCATGAAGTGGTGTGTAGACAATCTTCATGTCTTTACCAAATTCTTCGATCAAGGCTGGGTTGATGTTCACATCTTTGACTTCTTTGAGGTATTCTACATCGACAGCTTCGCCAATAACTTCAATCAAGCCAGAAGCTTTGTCCGCTTCTACATCGGCAACTTCCACTGCAAATGGATTCTCGATAGCACGAATATAAGTAGTTAAAGCGTCCGCATCGTGTGGAGGCATTTGTCCACCGTCTTCTCCATAAACCTTGTAACCGTTAAATGGAGCAGGGTTATGGCTGGCAGTAATCATGATACCTGCAAAACAGTTGAGGTGACGAACTGCAAATGAGAGTTCTGGAGTTGGACGGAGGCTTTCAAATACGTAAGATTTGATATCGTGTTTAGCAAGAACTGCCGCAGATTCAAAGGCAAACTCAGGTGAGAAGTGACGGCTATCGTAGGCAATTGCTACACCACGTTCTTTTTCGTTTCCACCTTTTGACTCAATCAAACGAGCCAAACCCTCAGTTGCTTGACGAACAACATAGATGTTGATGCGGTTTGTACCAGCACCGATCAAACCACGCATACCAGCAGTACCAAATTCAAGATTGGTATAAAAGGCGTCTTCCTTAGTTTTTTCGTCCATATTTTCCAAATCTTGACGAAGGTAGTCTGGAAGATCAGCAAAATCGAGCCATTTTTGATAATTTTCTTGGTAAGTCATAGAGTGTCTCCTTTGTTTATTTGCTTTAATCGCTTTCATTATATCACGATTTGACATTTTAGTAAAACGTTAGCATAACTTAAAATGTAGGAAATTTACTTATGCACTTTAGCGGGAAAATGGTGGGTACCATGCTTACTTATACTAAGTTAGGGATGAATATCAATTATCTAATTTTTAAAAATACTAAAAGTTATAGTATTTTTGTGGGATTTTAAATAAAATAAATCGTAAATATTGTTATATTCTATTTATTTTATAAAGAATTCTTTAATGTATCAAATGAAGGTATAGAAAAATTTAAGTTAAAACTCTATAAATTTAAGATATTTTGAAAAATTCTGGTTTCTGTTTTGAATTTTATAGTGCGTATGGTAAAATATAGTAAATCATTAAAGGAGAATCCATTATGAAAAAAATTCTTAAGCATTCTGCTTTGCTTTTATCAGCTTTAGCACTTGTTGCCTGTGGAGCTCAAAAAAAAGCAAGCGACAATGGTACTGCCTCAAACTCAAACTTTGAAGTTTCTGTAAAAGACGGTATGTTTGTATTGCCTAAAGACGAAGATTCATCTTCAAGCTACCTTGCACTTCAAGTCGAAATCAAGAACAATCGTGATAAACAGTTTAGTTTTACTAGCCAAGATATTACGCTTTATAATGAAAAAGATGAAAAATTACAACCAATTCAAATCCACGAAAGCGACAGTAAAACTAAGTTTATGTCATATGGAGACAGTCTTTCTAAAGGAAAGAGCGTTGCTGGTTATGTAGTGTATGAGGTTGACAAGAACGCTAAGTATGAACTCCACTTTGCGCCTAGCTTTTACGATGATATCAAAGAAAATTCTAAAAAGAATAACGATGTAGCAATCAAGGTGGATCCAAGTCAGTACGAAGATCATATTGATGAAGCTAAAGATGTTATGAAAAAATATGTCGATGCTGTTTACCTTAATGGGGAAAGTTCTAGTGGTGGAACGAACCTAAGTGCTACTGATAATAAGTCGCAAGTTGTAGCGCTTGCTGATGATAAAAAATCTTCTGATGACAGTGCTGAATTCACAAACGATGCGAAAGCTGATAAAGAAGAGTTTATCAAGAAATTTACAGAGTCGTTCGGAAAAGGCTTCTATAATTACAAACCTTCTGATTCAGAACTTAGAACATTCGCAGATGCTTACATCAAAGCAAATGCTAAGAGAGCAAAAGTTGATTACAAGGTGAAGACATATTTGCCAGATTATGCTGTTGTTTATGTTAGACCAGAAACAATCGACTTGGATAATTTGAATGTTCATGAATTGAGTCGTAAATTCTACGAAGAAAACAAAGGCAAATATAGCAACTACTCAGAAGCTATGAAAGCTGGTGAGAAGTACATTTTAGAAAATGCACCGAGTCAATTTGATTCAACTCCACTAGACACTAGTGATAACATGAAGAAAGAGGGTTATGAAATTAAAATGACCAAGAAAGATGGTAAATGGACCATTGATACCTCTTCTAAAAACTATGACTTAAAAGATATGGCTCGCACATTCCGTGGAGGCATTGGATACTAATATGAAAGGTTCGGGTTTATGACTCGAACTTTTTTCGTTGCAATTGTGCAAAAGAGAAAAAGATAGTAAAATAGAGATATGATTATTTTACAAGCTAATAAAATTGAACGTTCTTTTGCAGGAGAGGTTCTTTTTGATAATATCAACCTGCAAGTTGATGAACGAGACAGGATTGCTCTTGTTGGGAAAAATGGTGCGGGTAAGTCTACTCTTTTAAAGATTTTGGTTGGAGAAGAGGAGCCAACTAGTGGAGAAATTAATAAGAAAAAAGATATCTCTCTGTCTTACCTAGCCCAAGATAGCCGTTTTGAGTCTGAAAATACCATCTACGATGAAATGCTTCACGTCTTTGATGACTTGCGTCGGACAGAGACACAACTGCGTCAAATGGAATTAGAGATGGGTGAAAAGTCTGGTGAAGATCTAGATAAACTGATGGCGGATTATGATCGTTTATCAGAGAATTTCCGTCAGGCTGGTGGCTTTACCTACGAAGCTGATATCCGCGCTATCTTGAATGGTTTCAAGTTTGACGAGTCTATGTGGCAGATGAAAATTGCTGAGCTTTCAGGTGGTCAAAATACTCGTCTTGCACTGGCTAAAATGCTCCTTGAAAAGCCAAAACTCTTGGTCTTGGACGAGCCTACCAACCACTTGGATATTGAAACCATTGCCTGGTTGGAAAATTACCTAGTAAATTATAGCGGTGCACTCATTATTGTCAGCCACGACCGTTACTTTTTGGACAAGGTTGCGACGGTTACACTCGATTTAACTAAGCATTCCTTGGATCGTTATGTAGGCAATTACTCTCGTTTTGTTGAGTTAAAGGAGCAAAAGCTAGCTACTGAGGCAAAAAACTATGAAAAGCAACAGAAGGAAATCGCGGCTCTAGAAGACTTTGTCAATCGCAATCTAGTCCGAGCCTCAACGACTAAACGTGCCCAATCTCGACGCAAGCAACTAGAAAAAATGGAGCGTTTGGACAAGCCTGAAGCTGGCAAGAAATCAGCCAATATGACCTTCCAGTCGGAAAAAACATCAGGTAATATCGTTTTGACCGTTGAAAATGCGGCTATTGGCTATGATGGGGAAATATTGTCAGAACCTATCAACCTAGACCTCCGTAAGATGAATGCTGTTGCCATCGTAGGACCAAATGGTATTGGTAAGTCAACCTTTATCAAGTCTATTGTGGATCAGATTCCTTTTATCAAAGGAGAAAAGCGATTTGGGGCCAATGTTGAGGTTGGCTACTATGACCAAACCCAAAGCAAGCTAACACCAAGTAATACGGTTCTGGATGAACTTTGGAATGATTTTAAACTGACACCAGAAGTTGAAATCCGCAACCGCCTCGGTGCCTTCCTTTTCTCAGGAGATGATGTTAAAAAATCAGTTGGCATGCTTTCAGGTGGCGAGAAAGCTCGTTTGTTGCTTGCCAAACTTTCAATGGAAAACAACAATTTCTTGATTCTTGACGAGCCGACCAACCACTTGGATATTGATAGCAAGGAAGTGTTAGAAAATGCTCTGATTGATTTTGATGGAACCCTTCTTTTTGTCAGCCACGACCGTTACTTTATCAATCGTGTAGCCACTCATGTACTGGAATTGTCTGAGAGTGGTTCAACCCTCTACCTTGGAGATTATGACTACTATGTTGATAAAAAGGCTGAAATAGAAGTCAGTCAGACAGAGGAAGCTTCAATGAGTAATCAAGCAAAAGAAGCAAGTCCATCTAATGACTATCAGGCCCAGAAAGAAAGTCAGAAAGAAGCCCGTAAGCTCATGCGCCAAATAGAGAGTTTAGAGGCTGAAATCGAAGAGTTAGAAACTCAAAGCCAAGCCATTTCTGAAAAAATGCTAGAAACCAACGATGCTGAAAAGCTCATGGAATTGCAGGCTGAACTGGACAAAATTAGCCATCGTCAAGAAGAGGCTATGCTTGAGTGGGAAGAATTATCAGAGCAGGTGTAAAGATGAAACATCTAGGAAAGGTATTTCGTGAATTTCGAACAAGTGGGAAGTACTCCTTGAAAGAGGCGGCAGGTGAATCATGTTCAACCTCTCAATTATCTCGCTTTGAGCTTGGGGAGTCTGATCTAGCAGTTTCTCGTTTCTTTGAGATTTTGGACAATATTCATGTGACTATTGAAAATTTCATGGACAAGGCTAGAGATTTTCAAAATCATGAACATGTTGCCTTGATGGCACAGATTATTCCGCTTTACTACTCAAATGATATTGCTGGTTTTCAAAAGCTTCAAATGGAACAGCTTGAGAAAGCAAAGAGTTCGACCAATCCCCTCTATTTTGAGCTGAATTGGATTCTGCTACAAGGACTGATTTGTCAAAGAGATGCTCGTTACACGATGAGTCAGAGTGATTTGGATAAGGTGGCGGATTATCTTTTCCAAACAGAAGAATGGACCATGTATGAGTTGATTCTTTTCGGTAATCTCTATACTTTCTACAATGTGGACTATGTGGCTCGGATTGGCAGAGAAGTGATGGAGAGGGAAGACTACTACAAGGAAATTGGTCGTCATCGAAAACTTGTTTTGATCTTAGCTCTTAACTGTTACCAGCATTGTTTGGAAAATCGATCCTTTGCGGATGCGGACTATTTTGAGGGCTATTTGGAGAAGTTGATTGGAAATGGTATCAAGCTTTATGAGCGCAATATCTTCCATTATCTCAAAGGTTTCGCCCTCTACCAGAGAGACTTGAAAGAAGAGGGTTGTAGTCAGATGCAGGAGGCTATGCATATTTTTGATGTGCTTGGACTTCCAGAGCAAGTGGCTTACTATCAGGAACATTATGAAAAATTTGTAAATGCTTAAATTTCCCAAATAAGGGAAAAATAAAGAGACTCCTTTCAGTTTTGATACAATAGTTTCAAAATTTGAGAGGAGCTTTTTATATGAATCGATATGCAATCCAGTTGATTAGTCGTGGGGCGATTAATAAGATAGGAAATATGCTCTATGATTATGGAAACAGTGTTTGGTTGGCATCAATGGGAACGATAGGGCAGACTGTTCTTGGGATTTATCAAATTTCTGAACTCGTCACATCGATTCTGGTCAATCCCTTTGGCGGAGTGATTTCAGACCGTTTTTCGCGTCGCAAAATTTTGATGACGACGGACTTGATTTGTGGCGTTCTTTGCTTAGCTATTTCTTTCATCAGAAATGATAGCTTGATGATTGCTGCCTTGATTTTTGCCAATATTGTTCAGGCGGTTGCCTTTGCATTTTCTCGTACAGCTAACAAAGCCATTATAACTGAGGTTGTAGAGAAAGACGAGATAGTGACCTATAACTCTCGCTTGGAGTTAGTTTTGCAGGTTGTAGGTGTTAGCTCCCCTGTACTTTCTTTCCTCGTTTTACAATTTGCCAGTCTCCATATGACGCTCGTTTTAGATGCCATTAGTTTTTTTATCGCATTTACCTTAGTAGCTTTTCTCCCCAAAAAAGAGACTCAGTTACAAGAGAAAAAGACTTTCAACTGGAAAAATATTTTTGCTGATATGAAAGAAGGGATTCGCTATATTTGGCGCCAGCAAGAGATCTTTTTCCTTTTGGTAGTAGCTTCCAGTGTTAATTTCTTTTTTGCAGCTTTTGAATTTCTCCTCCCTTTTTCAAATCGACTATACGGGGTAGAAGGAGCTTATGCAACTATTTTGACTATGGGCGCTATTGGTTCGATTATCGGAGCTCTTCTAGCTAGCAAAATAAAGGCAGGTGTTTATAATCTTTTGATTCTATTGGCCTTGACTGGAGTTGGGGTTTTTATGATGGGGTTACCATTGCCAACTTTTCTTTCCTTTTCTGGAAATTTAGTTTGTGAACTGTTTATGACGATATTTAATATTCACTTTTTTACTCAGGTGCAAACAAAGGTTGAGGGGGAATACTTGGGAAGAGTACTAAGCACCATTTTTACCTTAGCCATCCTATTTATGCCGATTGCAAAAGGCTTTATGACAGTGCTACCAAGTGTACATCTCTCTTCTTTTCTGATAATTGGCAGCGGGGTTATTGTCCTGTCTTGTCTATCCCTCGTTTATGTGCGAAGTCATTTTAAAAAAGAGTTATAATTTCTTTTTTTTTTTAGAAAATATTTCACTACGAATCATTTTTCAGTCCTTCTCTATTGTGAGGAGGGCTTGCTTTGTGGTAAAATGGGATTATGAATGAAAGAATGAATGAGTTAGTTGCCTTACTTAACCGCTATGCGACCGAGTACTATACGAGTGACAATCCCTCGGTTTCAGATAGCGAGTATGATCGCCTCTACCGAGAGTTGGTCGAATTGGAAGCTGCCTATCCAGATCAAGTTTTAGCGGACAGTCCGACCCATCGTGTTGGTGGTAAGGTTTTAGATGGTTTTGAAAAATACAGTCATCAGTATCCTCTATACAGTTTGCAGGATGCTTTTTCACGTGAAGAGTTAGAAGCTTTTGATGCGCGTGTGCGAAAGGAATTACCCCAACCGACCTATATTTGCGAGCTGAAAATCGATGGTTTGTCTATTTCCCTTACTTATGAAAATGGGATTTTGGTCGCTGGAGCGACTCGTGGGGATGGTTCTGTTGGTGAAAATATCACAGAAAATCTCAAGCGCGTGAAGGATATTCCTTTGACCTTGCCAGAAAAACTAGATATCACTGTTCGTGGGGAGTGTTACATGCCACGCGCTTCTTTTGATCTGGTCAACCAAGCTCGCCAAGAAAATGGAGAGCCTGAATTTGCCAATCCTCGTAATGCGGCGGCTGGAACTTTGCGTCAGCTGGATACGGCAGTAGTAGCCAAACGCAATCTTGCCACTTTCCTCTATCAAGAAGCCAGCCCTTCAACTCGTGATAGTCAAGAAAAGGTCTTGGAGCATCTTGAACAGCTTGGCTTTGTAGTTAATTCTAAACGAATCTTGGCTGAAAGCATAGATGAGATATGGAATTTTATCCAAGAAGTAGGACAAGAACGGGAACAGCTCCCTTACGATATTGATGGAGTGGTTATTAAAGTCAATGACTTAGCAGGTCAAGAAGAACTCGGTTTTACAGTTAAAGCGCCTAAGTGGGCAATCGCCTATAAATTTCCCGCTGAAGAAAAAGAAGCCCAGCTCCTTTCAGTTGACTGGACAGTAGGCCGTACGGGTGTTGTGACTCCAACTGCCAATCTAACACCTGTTCAGCTTGCTGGGACAACCGTTAGCCGTGCGACCCTACACAACGTAGATTATATCGCTGAAAAAGATATTCGCAAAGACGATACGGTTATCGTCTATAAGGCTGGGGACATCATCCCTGCTGTTTTGCGTGTGGTAGAGTCCAAGCGTGTTTCTGAAGAAAAACTAGATATTCCGACTAACTGTCCAAGCTGTGACAGTCAGTTACTTCATTTTGAAGATGAGGTTGCTCTACGTTGTATCAATCCTCGCTGTCCTGCCCAAATTATGGAAGGCTTGATTCACTTTGCCTCTCGAGATGCCATGAATATTACAGGCCTTGGTCCTTCCATAGTTGAGAAACTCTTTGCTGCTAATCTAGTCAAGGATGTGGCAGATATTTACCGTTTGAAAGAAGATGATTTCCTCCTTTTAGAAGGTGTCAAGGAAAAGTCTGCTTCTAAACTGTATCAGGCCATTCAAGCATCCAAGGAAAACTCTGCTGAAAAACTCTTGTTTGGTCTGGGAATTCGCCATGTCGGAAGTAAGGCTAGCCAACTTTTGCTCCAACATTTCCATTCTATTGAAAATCTAGCCCAAGCTGATCCAGAGGAAGTAGCAAGTATTGAAAGCTTGGGTAGTGTAATTGCACAAAGTCTTCAGACTTATTTTGCTACAGAAGGGTCGAAGATTCTCTTAGACGAGTTGAAAGAAGCTGGAGTCAATCTGGACTACAAAGGACAGACAGTAGTGGCAGATGCGGCCTTGTCAGGTTTGACCGTTGTACTCACGGGGAAATTGGAACGTCTCACGCGCTCAGAAGCCAAAAGCAAACTCGAAAGCCTTGGTGCCAAAGTTACAGGCAGTGTATCTAAGAAAACGAATCTTGTCGTGGCAGGAGCAGATGCAGGAAGCAAGCTCCAAAAAGCACAGGAGCTTGGTATCGAAGTTCGAGATGAGGCCTGGCTAGAAAGTTTGTAAAGAATAGTTGATAACTAGATGTCAGATAGTCTGGAACTATCTCTCCTGATGTGTTTTTATATCTATTAAAACTATTCTCTATTGTGCTGAAATTCCCGCTAAATTCTTCAGCATGACTTTAAAAATTAAAATTGAAATTAGAAATTAGGAAAAGAAATGTATAGTTACCCTATAGTCATCCATTTTCACCGAAAGAATGGGGATTATGCCGCTTGTTCATTCAGTAGAAAACAGGCAGATGTTAAAGAAAATTTGTATTATGAAAATGACTATTTTGGAGCAAAATTCTCCTTTACAGTTACAAGTGCAGAAAGGCTCGATACTCTGACCTTTTCTGTCGGAATAGATGGAAAGGCAAAAGATTATCTCCTACGTTTTAACTATTATCCACTGTTGACTGAGGTTTGGATTTTGGATGGTGATGAGACGGTTTATTATTCTGAAAATCCAGCCATTGCAAGTCCTTACTATAAAGATCGAAATCCGTTTGCTTTTGATAAAGCCTTTCACAGTGAAAGTTTTGATCATCATTGGGGATACCAAGGAGAGTTGGGTTATAGTATCTCAGACTACCAGACAAGCTTTAAACTCTGGGCTCCAACAGCTACAGCAGTCCAAGTGGTCGTTTATGAAAATACAAGTAACGACGCACCGATTTGGAAAACCTTTAATCTAAAGCGAGGGAATAGCTATTCATACAGTCATAAGTACAATACCATTGGTGTTTGGAGTGTAGACCTGGATGAAAATCTTGCAGGTAAAGCTTATCAGTATCAGATTGAGTTTCCGCACCACCAGACTTTGACACGAGATCCTTACACTATCGCTACAAGTCCTGATGGAAAACGTTCCGTAATTCTCTCTCAGCAAGATAGACAAGTAGAAGAATTTAAAGTCAAACATGGGACAGACGCTCCTTGGCGTTTGGAAAACCCATGTAAAGCCGTTATCTGCGAGATGCACATTCGTGATTTTACAAAATCGCCGACATCTGGAGTTCCAGAAAACCTTCGAGGAACCTTCCTTGGGGCTGCCCAGACTGGAACGGTTAACCAGTATGGTCAAGCAACAGCATTTGACTATATCAAAGAACTCGGCTGTAATTATGTTCAGCTTCAACCAATCTTTGATCGCCATAAGGAATATGATGAGGATGGAAATGTAACCTATAACTGGGGTTATGACCCTCAAAACTACAATGCCCCAGAACCAAGTTTCTCTAGTAACCCAGATGATCCTGGACAGGTTATTCGAGACCTCAAGACCATGATTCAGGCATATCACGATGCGGGAATCGGTGTCATTATGGATGTTGTTTATAACCATACCTTCTCAACGGTCGATGCACCTTTCCAAACAACTGTTCCTGATTATTACTATCGTATGAATCCAGATGGAACCTTCCAAAACGGCACTGGTGTAGGAAATGAAACCGCAAGCGAACACGAAATGTACCGCAAGTATATGATTGACTCACTCCTTTATTGGGTGAAAGAATACAACATTGACGGTTTCCGTTTCGACTTGATGGGAATTCACGATGTCAAAACCATGCAGGCGATTCGTTGGGCACTTGATGAGGTCGATCCCCGCATTATCACCTATGGAGAAGGTTGGGATATGGGGACCGGTCTTGCACCTTATGACAAGGCCAAGAAGGACAATGCCTACCAGATGCCAAATATTGGATTCTTCAATGATGATCAGCGTGATGCCATCAAAGGAGGAGAAGTTTATGGCTCAATCAAGGCAGGATTTGTTAGTGGTGCAGCTACAGAACCGATTGTAGCCAAAGCTATTCTTGGTAGCCGAGAGTTGGGTTCATATCTTAGTCCAAACCAAGTTCTTAACTATGTGGAAGCCCATGATAATTACAACTTGCATGATTTGTTAGTAACCCTTCATCCAGATCACAGTTCAGATAAGATTATGCGACAGGTTGAGACAGCAACAGCGATGAGCATTCTTATGCAAGGTATGTCCTTTATAGAGCTGGGTCAAGAATTTGGACGCACCAAACTCCTTGCTACTGGAGAAAATGGCGAGCTGACTCCGGCAGATAGAGAACGGGCCATGAACAGCTACAATGCTCCAGATAGTGTCAACCAGGTCAACTGGGATTTAATCAATGAGAGACAAGAGAGCATTGACTTTATTCGCCAGATTATTCGTCTAAAAACACAAACGCGTGCTTTCTCTTATCCTACATACGAAGAAGTTTATCGTCATGTCTTCGTCCATACAGCTGCTGAAAATAGTGGGTGGATTGTTTACGAAATTCACGGTGGAGCAGAGCACTTATTGGTGGTATTCAATGCTAAAGGAGCTTCCTTCTACTTTGAAAATGCGGGAAATCTTGAAATGCTGGTGTCCAATAGTCGTTCTAAAGAGTCTAATGTGATTGATGATATCAGCGTTGCAGTCTTGAAGGTACTTTCATAGTAAATGCAGCAAAAAGGTTTAGTTAAAACTAGACCTTTTTTGATTTTTATTGAAAAACCAATATCTAATAGGAATAAATTTCAAATAATTTGAAGAATCAAGTTTGTGAAAAAAATATCAATATTTTCCAAAAAGGGGTTGTAATTTTCTGAAAATTTGATAAAATAAGTTTTAATCATTTTCAGGAGGAAGAGAATTTGACAAATTATCAGAATTTAGTGAATGGAAAATGGAAATCATCAGAGAATGAAATTGCCATCTATTCTCCCGTCAATCAGGAAAAGCTGGGTACAGTTCCAGCTATGAGTCAGGCTGAAGTAGATGAGGCTATGAAAGCTGCACGTGCAGCTCTCCCAGCATGGCGTGATTTAGCACCCGTTGAGCGTGCAGCTTATTTGCATAAGACAGCAGACATTTTGGAACGTGATAAAGAAAAAATTGGTACCATTCTTGCCAAAGAGGTTGCAAAAGGAATTAAAGCAGCCATTGGAGAAGTAGTACGTACAGCAGAATTGATTCGTTTTGCTGCCGAGGAAGGCCTCCGTATCACTGGACAAGCGATGGAAGGTGGTGGTTTTGAAGCTGCAAGTAAAAATAAACTAGCCGTTGTCCGTCGTGAACCAGTTGGTGTCGTTTTGGCTATCGCGCCATTTAACTATCCAGTCAACCTTTCTGGATCTAAGATTGCTCCGGCTTTGATTGCAGGAAATGTCGTTATGTTCAAACCACCAACACAAGGATCTATTTCTGGACTCTTGTTGGCTAAAGCATTTGACGAAGCAGGAATCCCAGCAGGTGTCTTTAACACCATCACTGGACGTGGTTCTGAAATCGGAGACTACATCATCGAACACAAGGAAGTGAACTTCATTAACTTTACAGGTTCAACACCGATTGGTGAGCGTATTGGTCGTTTAGCTGGTATGCGCCCGATTATGCTTGAGCTTGGTGGAAAAGATGCAGCAATTGTCTTAGAAGATGCAGATTTAGAAAATGCAGCTAAGCAAATCGTAGGTGGTGCCTTTAGCTACTCTGGTCAGCGTTGTACCGCTATCAAACGTGTTTTGGTTGTGGAAAGCGTCGCAGACAGATTGGCTGAATTGCTCCAAGCTGAAGTTGCCAAGCTAACTGTTGGTGATCCATTTGACAATGCAGATATCACGCCAGTTATTGATAATGCTTCAGCTGATTTCATCTGGGGATTGATTGAAGATGCTCAGGAAAAAGGAGCCAAAGCGCTCAGCCCAATCAAACGTGAGAACAATCTCATTTGGCCAGGACTTTTTGATTATGTCACAAGAGATATGAAATTAGCCTGGGAAGAACCATTTGGACCTGTTCTCCCAATTATTCGAGTTGCAGATGCCAATGAAGCACTTGAAATTGCTAATGAATCAGAATTCGGTCTTCAATCTTCAGTCTTTACAAATGACTTTAAGAAGGCATTTGAAATTGCTGAGAAACTTGAAGTTGGTACCGTTCATATTAACAATAAAACACAACGTGGACCAGATAATTTCCCATTCCTTGGTGTAAAAGGTTCTGGTGCAGGAGTGCAAGGAATTAAATATAGTATCGAAGCGATGACAAATGTCAAATCCATTGTTTTTGATGTGAAATGATCTATAAAATCAGGAAAATAACTTCCTGGTTTTATTTTTTTCAAAATAATACAGTAAAAAATTGATAAAAAACGAATATTCTGCTATTATAATAAAAAAATATATGGAAATTGTTTCGTGTTCTATTTTCTGGATATCTTTTTTAAAATGCTAGGTAATTTTTTGAAGGCTTTCATAAAAAAATATGATTTCCTTCGTAAATTACTTGAAAGTTATCTTAAAAGAGTGTATAATAGAATTATAGAAAACGCTTACAAAAGAAAGGGGATTGAATGAATAATCAAGAAGCATTAAGAACCTTTACTACAGGTGAGAACTTTCACCTCCAGCATTATTTAGGAGCGCATAGAGAGGAGAAAAACGGAGAAATAGGCTATACATTTAGGGTTTGGGCCCCAAATGCACAAGCAGTTCATCTAGTTGGCGATTTTACCGATTGGGTTGAGAATCAGATTCCCATGGTTCGTAATGAAGCAGGTGTTTGGGAAGTCTTTACAAGTCAAGCCCAGGAAGGTCAGATTTATAAATATCATATCACGCGTGCAAATGGTCACCAGATTATGAAGATCGATCCATTGGCAGTTTTTTTTGAAGCTAGACCGGGTACAGGAGCAGTTCTGACCAATATCCGTGAAAAGAAATGGAAAGATGGCCTTTGGCTAGCACGTCGCAAACGTCTGGGATTTTTCGAGAGACCAGTTAATATATATGAAGCCCATGCAGGATCTTGGAAGAGGAATCCAGATGGTAGTCCCTATACTTTTTCGCAACTGAAAGACGAGTTGATTCCATACTTAGTTGAGATGAACTATACACATATTGAGTTCATGCCTTTAATGGCTCACCCACTTGGATTGAGCTGGGGCTATCAACTTATGGGTTACTTTGCTTTTGAACAATCCTATGGTAGACCTGAGGAATTCCAAGATTTCGTTGAAGAGTGTCATATAAATAACATTGGTGTTATCGTAGACTGGGTTCCAGGTCATTTCACCATTAATGATGATGCCTTGGCATATTATGACGGTACACCAACTTTTGAATACCAAGATCACAACAAGGCTCATAACTATGGTTGGGGTGCTCTGAATTTTGACCTCGGAAAAAATGAGGTCCAGTCTTTCTTGATTTCAAGTATTAAATTCTGGATTGATTTTTACCACTTAGATGGTATTCGGGTCGATGCAGTGAGCAATATGCTGTATCTAGATTATGATAATGCTCCTTGGACTCCAAACAAAGATGGTGGAAACCTTAACTACGAGGGTTATTATTTCCTTCAACGGTTAAACACAGTGATTAAGTTAGCTCATCCAGATATCATGATGATTGCAGAAGAAAGTTCATCAGCGACAAAGATTACTGGTATGAAAGAAATGGGCGGCCTTGGGTTTGACTATAAATGGAATATGGGCTGGATGAATGACATTCTCCGTTTCTACGAGGAAGATCCTATTTATCGCAAGTATGACTTTAATCTTATGACTTTCAGCTTTATGTATGTTTTCAATGAAAACTATCTCCTGCCTTTCTCACATGATGAAGTAGTTCATGGTAAGAAGAGTATGATGCATAAGATGTGGGGAGATCGCTACAATCAGTTTGCTGGTCTGCGCAACCTCTACACCTATCAAATTTGTCATCCAGGTAAGAAACTCTTGTTCATGGGTAGTGAGTACGGGCAATTCCTCGAGTGGAAGTCTGAGGAGCAGTTAGAATGGTCTAATCTAGAAGATCCGATGAATGCCAAGATGAAGCATTTTACTTCACAACTGAATCAATTCTATAAAGACCATCGCTGTCTTTGGGAAATTGATACTAGTTATGATGGTATCGAGATTATCGATGCTGATAATAGAGATCAGAGTGTCCTTTCCTTTATTCGTAAGGGCAAGAAGGACGAAATGTTAGTCTGTGTCTTTAATATGGCACCAGTTGAACGTATGGACTTTACGATTGGTTTACCTGTTGCAGGTATTTACGAAGAAGTTTGGAATACAGAATTAGAAGAATGGGGAGGTGTATGGAAAGAGCACAATCAAACAGTTCAGACTCAAGAAGGCTTATGGAAAGATTATGAGCAGACTTTGACCTTTACCTTGCCTGCCATGGGAGCAAGCATTTGGAAGATCAAGCGTCGTTTGAAACCAGCTAAGAAAAAAGAATAATGGGCTGTTGATTACAATTTTTTAGATTTTAAAAACGGATGTACTTGTATTGGACTTGAAACACAAGAGAAATGGATTTCCTATTATTTTTATAAACAGTTCGACTTCCGATCTTCTTTCGATTTTAACGTTCACATGACTTTATAAAGGAGTAGAAAATGAAGAATGAAATGCTAGCTTTGATCCTTGCGGGTGGGCAAGGAACACGTCTCGGAAAACTCACTCAAAGCATTGCCAAACCGGCAGTGCAATTCGGTGGGCGCTACCGTATCATTGACTTTGCTCTTTCCAACTGTGCAAACTCTGGAATCCATAATGTTGGTGTGATTACGCAATACCAACCTCTTGCTTTGAATAACCATATCGGAAATGGTTCTAGCTGGGGATTGGATGGTATCAATTCAGGTGTCTCTATTTTACAACCTTATTCAGCTAGCGAAGGAAACCGTTGGTTTGAAGGGACTAGTCACGCTATCTACCAAAACATTGACTACATCGACAGTGTTAATCCTGAGTATGTTTTGATTCTTTCTGGTGACCACATCTACAAGATGGACTACGATGATATGCTTCAGTCCCATAAGGATAATAATGCCAGTTTGACAGTAGCTGTCCTAGACGTACCGCTCAAAGAAGCTAGCCGTTTCGGTATCATGAATACAGATGCCAATAACCGTATCGTTGAATTCGAAGAAAAACCTGCTCAACCTAAGTCTACAAAGGCTTCTATGGGGATTTATATTTTTGACTGGAAACGGCTTCGCAATATGCTTGTTGCTGCTGAAAAGAGTAATGTGGATATGTCAGACTTTGGTAAGAACGTTATCCCTAACTATCTCGAGTCTGGTGAAAGTGTCTATGCTTATGAATTTAATGGCTACTGGAAAGACGTTGGTACGATTGAGTCACTTTGGGAAGCTAATATGGAGTACATTTCGCCAGAAAATGCTTTGGATAGCCGTAATCGTCAGTGGAAAATTTACTCAAGAAACTTGATTTCGCCACCCAACTACTTTGGTGCGCATGCACACGTTGAAGATTCATTGGTCGTGGATGGCTGTTTTGTAGATGGAACGGTTAAACGTTCGATTCTTTCAACAGAAGCACAAGTACGTGAAGGTGCTGAGGTTGTTGATTCTGTCATCATGAGCGGAGCTATTATTGGCCATGGCGCAAAGATTACTCGTGCTATTATTGGTGAGGGTGCCATTATTGCAGACGGCGTAGAGATTGACGGAACTGACGAAGTACAAGTAGTAGGATACAATGAAGTAGTGGGGGTAGCAACAGATGAAGATTGATAAATATTCAGCCATTTTAGGAAACACAGTTGGTTTTCATGATATGTCAACGTTAACAGAACACCGTCCGGTAGCTAGCTTGCCTTTCGGTGGGAAATACCGTTTGATTGACTTCCCCCTTTCCAGTCTTGCAAATGCAGGTGTTCGTAGTATCTTTGGTATTTTCCAACAAGATAATATCAGCTCAGTTTTCGACCATATCCGTTCAGGTCGTGAGTGGGGCTTGTCAACCCTTCTAAGTCACTACTATCTAGGAATTTACAATACTCGTGTTGAAAGCAGTACAGTTGGAAAAGAGTATTACCAACAGCTTCTCACCTACTTGAGACGTTCGGGTTCAAACCAAACCGTTTCGATTAACTGCGATGTGCTGGTGAATATTGACTTGAATCAAGTCTTCCACCTACACAATACAACAAATGGTCCGATCACAGTTGTATATAAGAAACTTCCAAAGAAAGACATTTCAGATGTGAATGCTATCTTGGAAATCGATGAAACTGACCATGTTCGTTCGCACAAACTCTTTGATAATAAATCTACAGATGAACTCTTCAACATGTCTACAGATATCTTTGTTGTGGACACTCCTTGGTTGATTGAACGACTTGAAGAGGAGGCTCAGAAAGAATATCCTGAAAAGTTGCGCTATGTTCTCCGCGATTTAGCTGTAAAAGAAGGTGCTTTTGCTTACGAATACACAGGTTACTTAGCAAACATTCATTCTGTTCAGTCTTATTATCAAGCAAATATTGATATGCTTGAATCTAAAAAGTTCTACTCACTTTTCTCACCAAATCAAAAGATTTATACCAAAGTTAAGAATGAAGAACCAACCTACTATGCGAATACTTCAAAAGTAAGTACTTCTCAATTTGCTTCTGGTAGTATCATTGAGGGTGAGGTAGTTCAGTCAGTCCTATCTCGTAACATTTATGTTCACAAGGATAGTGTGGTGAAGGACAGCATTTTATTCCCTCGTGTTGTGATTGGTCAAGGTGCCCGAGTTGAATATGCTATCTTGGACAAGGGCGTTGAAGTTGCGGACGGTGTTGTCATTCGAGGAACGGCAGAACATCCAGTTGTAGTTAAGAAGGGTGAAACAGTAACAGAGGACATTTATTCATGAAAATTTTATTTGTAGCGGCAGAAGGAGCACCCTTTTCAAAAACAGGTGGTTTGGGCGATGTCATTGGCGCACTTCCCAAATCACTTGTAAAAGCGGGGCACGAAGTTGCAGTTTTCTTGCCTTATTATGATATGGTAGAAGCTAAGTTCGGTGACCAGATAGAGGATGTTCTCCACTTTGAAGTTAGTGTGGGATGGCGTAGACAGTACTGTGGTATTAAAAAAACGGTCTTGAATGGGGTTACCTTCTACTTCATTGATAATCAGTATTATTTCTTCCGTGGTCATGTCTACGGTGATTTTGACGACGGTGAACGCTTTGCTTTTTTCCAACTGGCTGCTCTTGAAGCCATGGAACGCATCGGCTTTATCCCTGATCTTCTCCATGTCCACGACTACCACACAGCCATGATTCCCTTCTTGTTAAAAGAAAAGTACCATTGGATTCAGGCATATCAAGGAATCAGAACAGTTTTAACCATTCACAATTTGGAATTTCAAGGTCAATTTTCTGAAGGAATGTTATGGGATTTGTTCGGTGTTGGCTTTGAACGTTATGCTGATGGCACCCTTCGCTGGAATGATTGTCTCAACTGGATGAAAGCAGGCATTCTCTACGCGGATCGTGTCTCAACCGTTTCCCCTAGCTATGCGCACGAGATTATGACCAGTCAGTTTGGTTGCGGTTTGGACCAGATTCTTCGGATGGAGTCAGGTAAGGTTTCAGGTATAGTTAATGGTATTGACGCAGATCTTTATAATCCTCAAACAGACCCACTTTTAGATTATCATTTTAATAAAGAAGATTTGTCTGGAAAAGCTCAAAACAAAGCAAAATTACAAGAGAGAGTTGGGTTGCCTGTGCGAGCAGATGTTCCGCTAGTTGGGATTGTCTCTCGATTGACGCGCCAAAAAGGTTTTGATGTTGTTGTAGAAAGCTTGCATCGTTTCTTACAGGAGGACGTTCAAATAGTCCTTTTAGGAACAGGTGACCCAGCTTTTGAACATTCCTTCTCCTGGTTTGCGCAAGTCTATCCAGACAAACTATCAGCAAATATCACTTTTGACGTCAAGCTCGCTCAAGAAATCTACGCAGCTTGTGATCTCTTCCTCATGCCAAGTCGTTTTGAACCATGTGGCTTGTCTCAAATGATGGCGATGCGCTATGGAACTCTACCATTGGTTCATGAAGTGGGTGGCTTGCGTGATACGGTTCAATCCTTCAATCCAATCGAAGGAACTGGAACTGGATTTAGCTTTGATAATTTAACACCATACTGGCTTAACTGGAGTTTCCAAACAGCCTTGGATGTTTATAAGTACCAGCCGGAAGTTTGGAGAAATCTACAAAAACAAGCTATGGAATGCGATTTCTCATGGGATACAGCTTGTAAGTCTTATCTTGACTTGTACCATAGTTTAGTCAACTAATAGATAAAATCGTATGATTCTTTCATACGATTTTTGGGCTGTTTAGAAAGGAAAGTTTATGTCTCAAGTAAAAGGCTTGTGTGTCATGGACGTTGACGGCACCCTGATAGCAGAAGAAGTGATTGATCTTTTAGGAAAAGAAGCAGGTTGCGAAGAAGAAATATCGCAGATTACAAGCCAGGCAATGCGAGGTGAACTGGACTTTGAAACAAGTTTACGAGCGAGGGTAGCTTTGTTAAAAGGCCTTCCGGTTTCGGTCTTTGATACTGTCTTCAAATCCATTCATCTGTCCAAGAATGCTCAAGAATTTATCTCCATACTTCAAAAGAAGGGCATTCTAGTCGGTCTAGTGTCTGGTGGCTTTACACCAATAGTTGAAAGATTAGCAAAATCCCTTGGTATTTCCTATTTCTCCGCCAACCAGTTGGAAGTCAAAGACGGTTTTTTAACAGGAAAATTAGTTGGTGAAATTGTGACAGGTCAAGTAAAACAAGTTACTCTTGAGAAATGGAGAAAGGAATTTGGATTTTCCAAAGAAAGAACTATTGCCATCGGTGATGGTGCCAATGACCTCTTGATGTTAAAGTCAGCAGGATGTAGTATTGCATTTTGTGCCAAAGAAGTCGTAAAATCCGAGATAGCTTGTCATGTAGATACGAGGGAGCTTTTAGAAGTTCTACCTTTGATTGATTTCTTAGAATGAGAGGGAACTATGAAAATTGTAATTGCACCCGATTCTTTTAAAGAAAGTTTGACGGCAGAAGAGGTTGCTCAAGCTATAAAAAGAGGATTCCAAAAATCGATAGCAGATGTAGAATGTCTGCTTTGCCCTGTAGGTGATGGTGGGGAAGGAACTGTAGACGCTATCCGACATTCTCTTGAACTCGAAGAAAAATGGCAAGAGGTTACGGGGCCTTTTGGGCTAAAAGAATCCATGCGCTACTTTCACAAAGATCAAATAGCGCTCTTCGAAGTTGCTGACTTGGTTGGTCTTGGGAAGATTCCGCGGGAGAAACGAAATCCCCTTCACATCCAAACCAAAGGTATCGGAGAGTTGATTCGTCATCTCGTTGATCAAGGGATGAAAGATATCTATGTCGGCGTTGGTGGTACGGCTAGTAATGACGGTGGGATAGGCATTGCTGCTGGTTTAGGTTATCGTTTTTATGATAAGAATGGAAAAGAATTGCCAGCTTGCGGTCAGACTTTGCTTGAATTCGAGTTAGTTTCAGACAGCGAGTTGTATAGGATACCTGAAGATGTGAAAATCCGCATTTTAGCAGATGTCGTGAGCCCTCTATGTGGTCTTCAAGGAGCGACCTACACATTTGGCAAGCAAAAGGGCTTGGATCCTGATTTGTTTGAGACAGTAGATTTGGCTATACAGGAGTTCTATGAAAAATTTTCACCATCAACCCTCTCTCTTAAAGGAGCAGGAGCCGGCGGTGGGATTGCGGCTGGGCTATGCGCCTTTGCTGAGGCTTGTATCGTATCTGGGATTGACACTTGCTTAGATTTGATTGACTTTGACAATAAAGTTGCAGGTGCCAACTTGGTTATCGTTGGAGAAGGTAGACTGGACAGTCAAAGCCTTGCTGGAAAAGCTCCTATCGGTGTAGCAAAAAGAACCCCTAACGGAGTTCCTGTTATTGCTATTTGTGGTAGTCTTGCTGACGATTTGCCTCCCCTACCATTCGAAAATATACAAGCAGCCTTTTCCATTTTAGAGAAAAGTGAACCTTTGGAAGAGAGTTTGAAAAATGCAAGTCTCTATTTGGAGCACACAGCTACTAATATTGGTCGTTTATTAAACATGAGAAATCATTAGCCAAACCATTTTTTCCATACGGATTTTTTAGGTGCCTCTGCCTTTTTCTCCTCCCAGAGGTTTGAGAAAGCAAGTCTGAGGTCCTTTTCGTCTACTTGAACAGGTTCATTTGTGTGAATGACAAGGCCATAAGGAGAGGTGATGTGATCGTCTGAAACAATAGTCGCCTGGCAGTTGCTTTCCTTTGCTTGCTTTAAGTAAAAGACCTGTTTGTCAAACTCGATATTTGGTGAGATCTTCACAAAAAGTGCCTCTATCTTTTCTTGAAAACTTTCTAAAATAGAGAAAAATCCATGTTCTAATTCCGAACTATTGGCAGTACTGATATCCGCGTAGCCAAGAACTCTTTCCTCGAAAGTGCCGAGATAGCGGCGTTGTTCGTCAGGGTTTAATTTGGGCCCACCATGAGCTTTTTCTAGTAGTTGTTTTGATAAATCTGTCATAGTTTGATTTTACCATAATTCAAGTTGAATTCCAAAATAAAATCTCCTTCAAAATATGAAAGAGATAAGATGATCTAGTTATTTTTCTTTACGTAATCTACAATGTCTGCAACCTTTTTATCAAGATCAGCAAATACAGTGAAATTTTTAGAAATCAAGTATTTATTAAGTTCTTCTTTGCTTGAACCTGTTTCAGAACTCCCATCTGCGTTATTAATTAAATATGAACCATTTGCATAGAGGATGACATTGTCATCAGAAGGAAGTTGAATGGTATAAGAGCCACCACTATCTTTTGAGACAAAACTACCGTCAGTACCGTGGTACTGATAGGTCTTGTCGTTGTCAAGATAAATAATTGATGAACCGTCTTCTTGTAAAAATGTAAAATCTTTACCGTTTGTCCCAATTACACTACCATCAGTATAAGTAATAGTTGAAGTACCATCACTGTTCTTCTCTACAACCTTACTACTATTATTAGCACAGGCAGTAAGTAAAATAACTGATATAAATAAAGCAATTAATAAGAATTTCTTCTTCATTATTAGTCTCCTTAATATTTTTCTTATAGTATAGTATCAAATTTAACTCAATTTTTAAAGTGAATAAAGTATTTGATATGGAATTGTAAAATACTAACACTTGTGACATATATTTTAAATTACTTGTAAAATTAAAGGTAGAACTTGTTTAATCGACATAAATGAATTATTATTTTGATTAATATTAATAAAGGTTATAACGATTTCATATTCAAACAAGTTGATAATTTTAAGTGGATAAATAGGAAGTCGTGAAAGCGATTACTTTATAAAGTTAAGGAAAATTTGCACAAAGATAACGTTTTTTCTTGAAAAACGCTTATTTTTAAGGTATCATAGAGGTGTAAAAAATTTAACTCAAAGGAGAGTAAAAAATGTCAATTATTACTGATGTTTACGCTCGCGAAGTCCTAGACTCACGCGGTAACCCAACACTTGAGGTAGAAGTTTATACTGAATCAGGTGCTTTCGGACGTGGTATGGTTCCATCAGGAGCTTCTACTGGTGAACACGAAGCAGTTGAACTTCGCGACGGTGACAAATCTCGTTACGGTGGTCTTGGTACACAAAAAGCTGTTGACAACGTAAACAACATCATCGCTGAAGCTATCATCGGCTACGATGTACGTGACCAACAAGCTATCGACCGTGCTATGATCGCACTTGACGGTACTCCTAACAAAGGTAAATTGGGTGCAAACGCAATTCTTGGTGTGTCTATCGCTGTAGCTCGTGCTGCTGCTGACTACCTTGAAATCCCACTTTACAGCTACCTTGGTGGATTCAACACTAAAGTTCTTCCAACTCCAATGATGAACATTATCAACGGTGGTTCTCACTCTGACGCTCCAATCGCTTTCCAAGAATTCATGATCGTACCTGCTGGTGCACCAACATTCAAAGAAGCTCTTCGTTGGGGTGCTGAAATCTTCCACGCTCTTAAGAAAATCCTTAAATCACGTGGTTTGGAAACAGCCGTAGGTGACGAAGGTGGATTCGCTCCTCGTTTCGAAGGAACTGAAGACGGTGTTGAAACTATCCTTGCTGCAATCGAAGCTGCTGGATATGTTCCTGGTAAAGACGTATTTATCGGATTTGACTGTGCTTCATCAGAATTCTACGATAAAGAACGTAAAGTTTACGACTACACTAAATTCGAAGGTGAAGGCGCTGCTGTACGTACTGCTGCAGAACAAATCGACTACCTTGAAGAATTGGTAAACAAATACCCAATCATCACTATCGAAGATGGTATGGACGAAAACGACTGGGACGGTTGGAAAGCTCTTACTGAACGTCTTGGTGGTAAAGTTCAATTGGTTGGTGACGACTTCTTCGTAACAAACACTTCTTACCTTGAAAAAGGTATTGCAGAAGGTGCTGCTAACTCAATCCTTATCAAAGTTAACCAAATCGGTACTCTTACTGAAACATTCGACGCTATCGAAATGGCGAAAGAAGCTGGTTACACTGCCGTTGTATCACACCGTTCAGGTGAAACTGAAGATTCAACAATCGCTGATATCGCAGTTGCAACAAACGCAGGACAAATCAAGACTGGTTCACTTTCACGTACAGACCGTATCGCTAAATACAACCAATTGCTTCGTATCGAAGACCAACTTGGTGAAGTAGCTGAATACCGTGGATTGAAATCATTCTACAACTTGAAAAAATAAAATAGTTCGGTGAACTATTTTATCCCGAACCTTGAAATTCAAAAGTTCGGCCGTTGATTTAACAACGTTTCTAGCCCCTCGGATTTTTTCCGAAGGGCTTTTTTTCTGTTCAGGGGGCAGAAAGGGGACAGTGTTTATGGTATAATAGACAAAAACACTTGAATTAGAAAGAAATTATGTCTAAAGAAATTGATATTGAGTATTACCACCAGCTAGCCTTGCAAAAGCAGAAGGAGCACCGCAAAGTGTTAGCTAATCTAAAGAAAAAACCTCCTAAAAACTTAGATAAGATTGCCCAGCAGATTCACCAAGAAGTCTTTGCTGAGATTGATTGCACCGCCTGTGCTAACTGTTGCAAGACTTTGGGGCCCGACTTTAAAGAAGCAGATATCACCCGTATCGCTAAGTACTTTAAGATGAAATTACCAGCCTTTGAAGCAGAGTTTTTACAGGTGGATGAAGATGGGGATAAAGTTTTCAAATCCATGCCTTGCCCCTTTCTAGGAGGAGACAATCTCTGCTCCATCTATGTTGTTCGTCCCAAGGCTTGCCGTGAATTTCCCCATACAGACCGGAAAAAGATCCATCAAATTAATCATTTGACGATTAAGAATACCTTGACCTGTCCAGCAGCATATCTCTTTGTTGAGAAATTAAAAGATAAGTTATAGAATTTACACTTTTAAATCTTGTACAAAGATTCTAGGGTGGAAGTATCTTGTATTTGTTAGAATATAGATAGAATTGAACACGGACTAAAAGCTGTGTGAAAAAGATGAAATTTTCTCGGAGCAGGAGCCCCTCCGTCAATTTTCCAATTTTCACTTTGCTTTTAACGACCTTTGTATCTTATGGAGGTAAGAAAAGAAGATTATGATGCATCAATTCAATCAAACCATGGATTATTTGGAACAGCAACTGACTGGAGAAGTGGATATGAAAAGGTTTCAGCAGCTATCGGGCTATTCTTACCCTCTTTTTAGCAGAATCTTTTCCATCATGGCCGATATGACATTAGCAGAATACTTGCGCAATCGCAGGCTATCAGAAGCTGTGACAGACTTGCGGGAAAGCTCTGACAAAATCATTGACATAGCAATGAAGTACGGCTACGAATCTGCGGATTCCTTCAGTGCAGCCTTCAAGAAATTCCATGGGGCAACACCCTCAGAAGTTCGAAATGGAAAACCTTATCGGGTTTTTCCTAGACTTCAATTATCCTTAAAGATTACAGGAGGAAAGAACATGGATATCAAGATTCAAAAGAAGCCTGCATTTACCATTGCAGGTGTCCTATTGGAAGCTATTGACAATAGCAAATGCCCGTCTGCTTGGGAGAATCTCTATAACAATCACAGCTTGGAAAGCCTAGAGAGTCTAGGCAGTGGCCAATCCTTCGGCATCTGTTCGGATGTCAAAGAAGGTAAAATCATCAACTATATGGCTGCTTATGATGTGACGGATAAAGCGAAAGCAGAAGAACTAGGTCTGTCCATCAAAGATGTCCCAGCCGCTGAATATGCTATCGTACCAGTCAAAGGTCCTATACCAGCTAGCATTCACAATGCTTGGAAATATGTCTTGGAGGTCTTTTTCCCTGAAACTGGTTATCGCCATTCAGGAGCCCCAGACTTTGAAGTTTATTTCAAAGGAGATATGTCGTCCCCAGACTACCAAATGGAACTCTGGATACCAGTCATCAGGGACTAGATCATTTTCTGATTTTTTATAAAGATGCAAACCTAACTCTGTAGAAAGAATCTCTACAGAGTTTTTAATTGTTGACATTCATGACTATAAATCACAAATACCCATATTTTTTGTTTGGATTTTATTGGGCATGCGAATAGTTTTCTCGGTATAATAGTCCCATAGAAGATAAGGAGGCAGGGATATGCAGATGTATTTTGGAGATGTGTCACTTTGCTATAGTTATTCATTGGCAATGGCACTGGATGCCTATGGTTATGACTTTAAAGCAGAGTTTTTAGAGGCAATCATGGTAATGGGCAATGGCGCTAGTATCGTAAAGGAAGATGAACAACACCCTCTAGTATTTTTTGATAATGGAATGCCAGATCTTTCAATCTCTCATTCTTTAAAAATACTTGGGTTTGACTATGAGGACTTCTATCTAAAGGATGGAGCGGAAGTAGATTTGGAAGAGATTAGAAGAAAGTTGGAAACCTTTCTGTCCAATGGACCTGTCGTACTGGGGCCTCTTGATATGGGGCATCTGACCTACAATCCCAATCACACAATCCTTTATGGTGTGGATCACTTCGTAACCGTGTATGACATTGATGATCGGTATCTCTATTTGCACGATCCAGCTGGTTTTGCCTGTATGAAGGTTGCTTTTAATGACATACTAGAAGCATGGAAGGCAGAGGCTATTGACTATAAGCGCGGAGCATACTCCATGTGGGGGAATTTTAAGCGGCTCAAGACTCCTAGTCAGACTGAAATCTATCAGGAAACAGCAAAGATTATAAAGTCCCGATATCTGAATGGTCAAAACGGTGTTTTGAAATGCTATGCAAAAGCAGTTGCTGAAAACGGCTTAAATACGGAGCAAAAACAACTGCACCAGTATTTTAGCTTTAAACTTGCAGCTGTTCGAAATCTCTATCTCAGTAAGTTCTTAAAAGTTCATGATCCAGAAGGGGCAAGATTAAAAGAAGAATTGGCTACTCTATTTGGTCAAGCCCACCTTTCATGTTTAAAAGAAGAATACCAAGAACTATCCCGCTTGCTCTATCAGATAGCAGAAGTGGATGTTCGCTTTAGAGATTTATATGTAAATAAGTAAGTCTAGGGGCGCTCCTAACTTTTATAAAGTGGCAAGTAAAAGCAGTTTTTCGTATAATGAAGAACTGCTTTTTGATTATGGTATAATGAAGTAAGAAAACACCTTAACCTACTAGAAAATGAAGGGAGAACTCCTATGCCTAGACCAAGAACAAAAGAGGAGTTGGTGCTAGCCTCTAAGGAAAACTATGAAAAGCTCAATCACTTTATATCTAAATTAAGTGAAGAGGAGCTACAGACTCCTTTTGATTTTTCAAAAGACCAAAAGAAAAAAGAAGCTCACTGGAATAGAGATAAAAATCTACGGGATGTCCTGATCCATCTCTATGAATGGCATCAGTTACTTTTGAATTGGGTAGATTCTAATCAAAAGGGGCAAGAGAGACCTTTTCTCCCGAAGCCTTATAATTGGAAAACTTATGGAGAAATGAATGTCGCTATTTGGAAGAAGCACCAGAAAACATCTTTAGAAGAAGCGACTAAACTACTAGAGCAATCGCATGAAGAGGTTTTAGAGTTGATGGAAGGCTTCAGCAATGACCAACTCTTTACCAAAGGTATCTATAAGTGGACAGGAGGGACAAGTCTAGGTTCCTACTTTGTGAGTGCCACTTCCAGTCACTATGATTGGGCTCTGAAAAAACTCAAAGCTCATCAGAAAAATTGTAAGAATAACTTGTTGAAGTGCTATAAAACTCACCAAAGGTTCTTCTAAATTTTGAATAGCTTGGTGCTCGTAATTTTAGAGCTATTCTAGCTTTAGAATCATTCAAAAATTAAAATTTAAAGCTGTCATAGACTTAGAATAGCCCTAAAACATTTATATCAATGCAATTTTAAGTTTAGAATTACACTGATATTAAAGGGATCGAGCTATTCGATGCTTAGAATAACTTGATTCTGAGAAATGTTGACTAAAAAATGATTCGAATGGCTATTTTCTGATATAGGATGATAGATAGATGGGGGAAATGATGAACATACAAAAAGAGAAAGTTAGAAAAGAGTTGGTGTCCCTCTGTTTGGGAGAGTTCACAGCCGTCCTATCTATTTGGTTTTGTTTTTTCCTTTTGAAAAATCGGCTTGGTGATGTGAATAGTCTAGTAACCATTCTCTATCCTCTGTCTTTACTGACATTTATTTTGCTTCAAGGTTCAATCTATTGGGCGATTTTGATTAGAAGACTCTCGAAACCTCAGTTCGGAAGTGGAAATGTCCCTAAACTATATGGTGTGCTCAGAATACTAGACCTCGTTTTACTTATTTCAGGCTTTCCTTTTATTGTCTGGAATGCGCAGAGTGTCCTAGTGACTATCTTAGCCACGTTGATACAGCTTTTTGCCCTTATCGAATGGCTTAATTACTACATTGTACGCCTATCTTATAGTTTGAACCCGCTTGTTTTATGGAAAAGAATTGCCAAGGGAAAACTTGAAAAAAGCAGAATATCCAAGGAGTTGAGGTGGGGGAATGAATGGAGGAAATGGATTGGATAATATAATTCTACGAACTGAGTGGTTCGACGAAATAGAAAAATTTTGTGAAATAAGACTGGATTGTGAGACAAAATATCTAACAATTTATCAGGTATGCTACATTTTTGAAGAGGAGATGAGCAAGGTATATATTGCTATGGATGAATATATAAAAAATCCTCATCAAACAAAAAAGATTATTTTCGGAGACGATAGTGAGAGGGGAAGTGGGTATTTTAGTTTCTTACTAACTCCCATCAACTTAAAAGAAGAATTAAAAATTGAAGTGGACATGGAAATTGCTGACAATGAAAATGGTTTGCATCGTTGTAAATTCTATGTAAATACTCAATTGGAAAATTTTAAGTATTTCAGAAACAATTTACCTAGAATATTTTCGAAAAACTCTAATAAGGAAATTAAATTGCATCCATATTTTTAGTAGAATTGAAAAATTTAATAAGGTTTTAAAGATAAATATTAAAGAAATTATTTTAAAAGAGACATCATATGAAATAGTTTAATTCAAATTTTGGAGATTATAAATGAGAACTATTGTTTTACAAATACATTATAAAAATATCGAACTGACTCAAGAGTGTCGACTTACTCTCATTGATAGCAAAATAGGAGTCCAATCATATGGAACTAGGTAAATTTAATTTTGAAAATAGAGGTCAGTCGCTAGCAGAATTGGGTGTTGCAAGTTATGCATATACATATCAAGATATGTTGGCCTATATAGACTGGATAGAGTTGAAAAAGTTTATGATTCTCGGTGGCGATGTCTATGTAGAGGGAGATGGGGGACTTGAGTTGACCTATGATAGCTGGCATTACTCTCCTAAAAATAATGATAGCGACTTACTCCAGTCAATTTCTGTAGCAAAAGATTATATCAACCAGTATGTAGATAGCAATGGAAAACATTTTTATTTTACAGTAGTTACTTCAGAATAGATGGAATTGATAGTATAATAGCAATTAGAGGTCATAAATATGAGTAAAACAGGAATGGGATTAGGTGCTTCAATAGTGTCTAATAATATTTTAAGAAATAAGGCGAATATAAAATGGATATTCCGAGAGGATTCCGTTGATGAACTAGATAATGGATGGCGTTTTTTTTCCAAAATAGATACTGAAGAGTATCTATCACATTCAGAAAATATGTTAGTATGTGACTGGAGTACAATTGTTGAAATAGAATCTGCGGTATTATCAATTTTTAACATACCTATTGGAACAGAACTCATACTTATTTACGAAGGTGAGAAGAAGTATTTCTTAGATTCAAATACTGGCGAAAAAATTTTTTAATAGAATTGGTATAGATTTAAGGATATTGAAAAATTAATATAAATCTCTCATTGAAAACCTAGTTTATTATGACACTTTATAATAATTAAAATTTTACTTAAGAATCTGATATATTTTAAATAACCTATCCATCTTTAATAGAACCATACATAAAACTCTCGAGGATGAATTTCTTAGAGAGTTTTATGTTTAGATATTTTCATTTATGCTATAATGTTCTTAATGAATTTTCAGAAAGGAAACTCAATGCCCTACAAATTTCTACTTTTTGATCTAGATCACACCTTGCTTGATTTTGATGCTGCTGAGAATGTAGCTTTGACGCAACTTCTAAAGGAAGAAGGAGTTGCGGATATCCAAGCCTATAAAGACTATTATGTTCCTATGAACAAGGCTCTCTGGAAGGACTTGGAACAAAAGAAAATCAGTAAACAAGAACTGGTTAACACGCGCTTTTCTCGTTTATTTGCCCATTTTGGACTGGAGAAAGACGGGACTTTACTTGCTCAGCGTTACCAGTTTTTTCTAGCCCAGCAAGGACAAACACTTTCGGGTGCTCATGAACTCTTGGACAGCCTCATCGAACGTGATTATGATTTGTACGCTGCGACAAATGGCATTACTGCTATTCAGACAGGTCGTTTGGCTCAATCAGGTCTGGCTCCCTATTTCAACCAAGTCTTTATCTCCGAGCAATTGCAAACGCAAAAGCCTGATGCACTATTCTATGAAATAATCGGTCAACAGATTACTGGATTTGATAAAGAAAATGCCCTGATGATTGGAGATTCCCTAACTGCTGACATTCAAGGTGGTAATAATGCTGGAATTGACACTATCTGGTACAACCCTCATCGCCTTGAAAATCACACACAAGCCCAGCCAACTTATGAAGTCCATTCTTACCAAGACTTGCTGGATTGCTTAGATGCTTTGTAGTGATTTCCCTAAGAGGTGTTGATATGGAAATTAAAGTCATTGAAGAGATTGATAACTTACTAAATCTCATCGAGCAGTATCAGTTAAAAGGTGTGGTTGCTCAAGTAAATTCGTTAAAAGAGTTAAAGTATATCATAAGCAATCATATAGAGTTAAGTACTCGAGAGAAGATGAATATCCACTATTCACTTTTTCTCCCTAGGGGTGGCTTATCTGAACTCTACTATATGGACGCTAATTTTGAACGGATGAAGTCTGTAAATAATCAACTTTCCTATGCTATTGATACAATCGAAAAGTTTTTAATGGCTGATTGATACTGTGAATACTAATGTCAAATAATAGGGTCAATAACAGTATATATAAGAACTGTAAAAAGTGGTTTAGATAGCCACTTTTTGCTATAATAGAAGCAGTAAAAACGAAGGAATAGTAAACGATGGCAAGACCAGAACTTTCTCTTTATGAACCATTGTATACACTAAAGGAAGTTGATCAAAATATCTGGATAGCAGATGGTGACTTGATACAAATGGATATGAAGGTCTTCAAACTACCTTTTCAGACACGTATGACAGTGATAAAGTTAAACGATGGAAAACTCTGGATTCATTCTCCTATTGCGCCAAATGAGGAGCTCTTTACTGAACTGGATACTTTGGGCAGAGTCGCTTACCTGATTTCACCAAATAAGATTCACTACGCCTATATTGCAGATTGGAAAAAAAGATATCCTTATGCACAAGCATGGTCTAGTCCAGGAGTTGAAGAGAGAGTGAAAAGTCAGAATGTCAAGGTAGAATTTGATTCTCCCTTAGCAGATGAGTCTCCTGACTTATGGTCTGATGAGATTGATCAACTTATTTTTAAGGGAAGTTCTGTGATTGAAGAAGTGGTGTTTTTTCATAAATCGACTAAAACACTCATTGTAACGGACCTTATAGAGAATTTTGAACCGGAAAAGATAGCTAGTCCAATCCGAAGAATAATCTATCGTTTAGCCCGTGTAACAGCTCCTGATGGACAAACTCCTATCGATTATCGTATGACTTTTTTTAGGAGACAAATAGATGCAAAGGTTTCCTTTTACCGCATGTTAAACTGGAAACCTGATAAGATTATACTTGCACACGGTCTATGCTTTTTTGAGAATGGTATAGATGAATTAAAACGTGCTTTTAGATGGATACGGTAAAGGAGAAAAAGATGCAACACTCATCATGGCATGCTTTGATTAAGGAGCAATTACCTGAAGGTTATTTCGGGAAAATCAATCAATTTATGGAACAGGTCTATGCTCAGGGAACTGTCTATCCACCTAAGGAAAAAGTTTTTCAAGCTCTCTTGACTACTCATCTGGAAGAGGTTAAGGTGGTGATTCTAGGGCAAGACCCCTATCACGGGCCAGGTCAAGCGCAGGGTTTGAGTTTTTCTGTACCCGATGCTATCCCAGCTCCGCCGTCCTTGCAAAATATCTTGAAAGAATTGTCGGATGACATCGGAGCTAAGAAATCCCATGATTTGACAGCTTGGGCTGAGCAAGGAGTCTTGCTTCTCAATGCTTGCTTGACGGTTCCTGCTGGGCAAGCCAATGGTCATTCTGGGCTAATATGGGAGCCCTTTACTGATGCTGTGATTCAGGTGGTCAATAATCTAGACAGACCTGTAGTCTTTGTGCTCTGGGGCGCTTATGCACGTAAGAAGAAGGTCTTGGTTACCAATCCTCACCACTTGATTATCGAATCAGCCCATCCTAGTCCGTTATCGGTTTATAGAGGATTTTGGGGTTCCAAGCCTTTTTCCAAGGCCAATGCATTCTTAAAAGAGACAGGACAAGAGCCAATCGATTGGCTTAGATAAGGAGAAAATATGCCTCAGTTAGCGACTATTTGCTACATTGATAACGGAAAAGAACTGCTCATGCTCCATCGCAATAAGAAGCCCAACGATGTCCATGAAGGCAAATGGATTGGTGTGGGTGGAAAGCTAGAGCGAGGTGAGACTCCACAGGAATGTGCAGCGCGTGAAATCCTCGAAGAAACAGGGCTCAAAGCCAAGCCGGTTCTAAAAGGTGTTATCACTTTTCCAGAATTCACACCAGATTTAGACTGGTACACCTATGTTTTTAAGGTGACGGAGTTTGAGGGTAACTTGATTGACTGCAATGAGGGGACGCTGGAATGGGTTCCCTATGATGAAGTTTTGAGCAAGCCAACTTGGGAGGGTGATCACACTTTTGTTGAGTGGCTTTTAGAAGATAAAACCTTCTTTTCAGCCAAGTTTGTTTATGATGGGGATAAATTATTGGATACCCAAGTTGATTTCTATGAATAAAGGAGAAAGCAGATGCTACTTATCAAAAATGGTCGTGTAATGGATCCCAAGTCTGGTTTGGATCAAGTGTGTGATGTTTTGGTTGAAGATGGAAAGATTATCAAAATTGCGCCTGAAATCAAGGAAGAAGGAGCAGAAGTGATTGACGCTACTGGTCTTGTGGTTGCTCCTGGACTGGTTGATATTCATGTTCATTTTCGTGAACCTGGTCAAACCCACAAAGAAGATATCCATACTGGTGCCCTAGCAGCCGCTGCAGGTGGTTTTACCACTGTCGTCATGATGGCTAATACTAGTCCAACCATTTCGGACGTAGAAACTTTGCAAGAAGTTCTTCAGTCAGCTGCCAAGGAAAAAATCAATGTCAAGACAGTTGCGACTATTACCAAGAACTTTAATGGCCAAGACTTGACTGATTTTAAGGCACTTTTAGAAGCAGGTGCGGTTGGTTTTTCTGATGACGGTATTCCGCTTGAGAGCAGTAAAGTGGTCAAGGAAGCCATGGAAGAAGCCAAAAAACTCAATACCTTTATCTGCCTTCATGAGGAAGATCCAGGTTTGAATGGGATTCTTGGATTTAACGAAAACATCGCTAAGGAACATTTTCATATCTGTGGAGCGACTGGGGTGGCTGAGTATGCTATGATTGCACGTGATGTTATGATTGCCTATGCAACCAAGGCCCATGTTCACATCCAGCATTTGTCTAAGGAAGAAAGTGTCAAGGTGGTGGAGTTTGCTCAAGGACTAGGTGCACAGGTCACAGCAGAAGTAGCGCCACAGCATTTCTCTAAGACAGAAGCTCTTCTTTTAACTCAAGGAAGCAATGCCAAAATGAATCCTCCACTTCGTTTGGAGTCAGACCGTCGTGCCGTTATCGAAGGTCTCAAGTCAGGTGTTATCACAGTTATCGCAACGGACCACGCGCCTCACCATGCAGATGAGAAAAATGTTGAAGATATCACCAAAGCACCATCTGGTATGACAGGTTTGGAAACCTCTCTTTCTCTTGGTTTGACTTATTTGGTGGAAGCTGGTGAGTTGAGCTTGATGGAATTGCTAGAAAAAATGACTGTCAATCCAGCCAAGCTTTACAACTTTGAAGCTGGTTACTTGGCTGAGAATGGTCCAGCGGATATCACTATCTTTGATGCCAAGGCTGATCGTACTATTGGTCCAAACTTCGCTTCAAAATCAGCTAATTCACCATTTATCGGTGAAACTTTAAAAGGGCAGGTTAAATATACCATCTGTAAGGGACAAATCGTCTATCAAAACTAGATGGGATTCTGCTCTATAAACTATAAGAATAGAGAGCGTATATGTATCCAACCCATCAATTTAAAGATAAGTTTGTCTTATTTCTTAAGATATTTTTTCCTATCCTAATTTATCAATTTGCCAATTATTCTGCCTCTTTTGTCGATACAACCATGACTGGACAGTACAATACCATGGACTTAGCAGGAGTATCAACTGCAACGAGTCTATGGAACCCTTTCTTTACTTTTTTAACAGGGATTGTTTCGGCCACGGTTCCCATTATAGGCCATCATCTGGGACGGGGCAAAAAGGAAGAAGTGGCATCTGATTTTTACCAATTTATCTACTTGGCTTTTGGACTGTCTTTGGTCTTGCTTAGCATGGTAGTGTTCTTAGCGCCGCCTGTCTTAAACCATATCGGACTAGAAGCTCAAGTAGCTACGGTTGCAGTTTCTTATCTTTGGTACCTGTCTATCGGGATTATTCCCTTGTTGCTTTTCAGTGTCATTCGGTCATTGTTAGATTCTCTTGGATTGACCAAACTATCGATGTATCTGATGCTCCTATTACTTCCGCTAAATAGTGGTTTTAACTATCTCTTGATATATGGAGCATTAGGTTTTCCTGAGCTTGGTGGTGCAGGAGCAGGGCTAGGAACTTCGCTAGCCTATTGGGCTTTATTGGGCATTTCCCTGCTTGTTTTGTTCAAACATGAAAGATTAAAAACGTTACATCTTGAAAAACGGATTCCACTTAATATAGATAAAATCAAGGAAGGTGTTCGATTAGGTCTACCAATCGGAGGAACCGTCTTTGCGGAAGTAGCTATTTTCTCCGTTGTGGGACTAATCATGGCTAAGTTTTCATCGCTCATCATCGCCAGTCACCAGTCAGCTATGAATTTTTCGAGTCTCATGTATGCTTTTCCCATGAGTATTTCCTCTGCTATGGCGATTGTTGTGTCTTACGAGGTTGGGGCTAAACGTTTTGAGGATGCAAAAATCTATGCTCGTCTGGGGAGAATAACCGCCCTTATTTTTGCAGGTCTTACCCTATCTTTTCTCTACATTTTTAGAAATCGTGTAGCAAGTCTATACGGAAATGACCCTCACTTCATTGAAACAACTGCTGTATTTCTAACCTACAGTCTCTTTTTCCAATTAGCTGATACCTTTGCGGCTCCGCTCCAAGGAATTTTAAGAGGGTATAAGGACACTATCGTTCCTTTCTATCTTGGTCTAATCGGATATTGGGGAGTAGCGATACCTCTAGGATATTTACTAGATCAAGTAACTGACTTGGGGGCATTTGCCTACTGGATTGGGTTAATTGCCAGCTTGATTGTTTCTGGTTGTTTGTATCAATGGCGTTTGAAAACCGTAATGAAAAGATTGAGTTAATTTTTGGAAAATATCCTGAAAAAGCACTTTGTGAAAAAATACTCTAACTAGAGAGAATCCCTGTTTTAACAGGGGTTTATTTTTTTATATTGTGAAATTTTATTAGCCATATACTTTGACAGTGTATACTAAAAAAGGTAAAATAGTAAGGTAAGTACAAAGTTAGAAAGGCAAGATTATGTCAACTTTAGATAAAAATCTTTTGCTAGAGATGTTCCGTAAGATGGAAGAAATCCGTCGCATGGACTTAAAAATCGCTCAGTTAGTGAAAAAGGGAAAAGTTCCCGGTATGACTCACTTTTCTGTCGGAGAGGAAGCTGCTAACGTCGGAGCGATGCTGGCTCTTAATCCAGATGATCTGATTACCTCAAATCACCGTGGACACGGGCAAGCTATTGCTAAGGGGATTGACCTCAATGGAATGATGGCTGAAATCCTCGGGAAATACACTGGAACCTGTAAAGGAAAAGGTGGTTCTATGCATATCGCTGACCTGGATGCTGGTAACCTTGGTGCCAATGGTATCGTAGGTGGTGGTATGGGAATCGCTGTCGGTGCAGCCCTCAGTCAACAAATGCAACATACTGGTAAAATCGTTGTCTGCTTCTTTGGAGATGGTGCGACCAACGAAGGTGTTTTCCACGAAGCAGTTAACATGGCTTCTATTTGGAAACTTCCTGTTATTTTCTACTGCATTAACAACGGTTATGGAATCTCTGCGGATATCAAGAAAATGACCAATGTGGAGCATATCCATCAACGTAGTGCGGCATATGGAATTCCTGGAATGTTTATCGAAGATGGGAACAACGTCATCGATGTCTATGAAGGATTTAAGAAAGCTGTAGATCATGTTCGTGGTGGCAATGGCCCAGTCTTGATCGAAAGTGTAACCTATCGCTGGCTTGGTCACTCATCATCTGACCCTGGTAAATATCGTACGCGTGAAGAAGTGGAATTGTGGAAACAAAAAGACCCAATCGAAAACCTTCGCAAATACCTCATTGAAAACAATATTGCAAGTGCAGAAGAATTGGAAGAAATTCAAGCACAAGTCAAGGAAGCAGTAGAAGCTTCTGTTAAATTTGCGGAAGAAAGCCCATTCCCACCACTAGAATCAGCATTTGAAGATATTTACGCAGACTAAGGAGAAAGAGATAAAAATGGAAACAAAAACAATGTCCTTCCGTGACACCATTATCCTTGCTATGTCTGAGGAAATGCGTCGCGATGAAAATGTATTCTTGATGGGAGAAGACGTCGGTGTCTTCGGAGGAGACTTCGGAACTTCTGTTGGAATGCTCGAAGAATTTGGTCCAGAACGTGTTCGTGACTGTCCGATTTCTGAAGCTGCCATCTCGGGAGCAGCAGCAGGAGCAGCCATGACAGGACTTCGTCCAATTGTCGATATGACCTTCATGGACTTCTCGGTTATTGCCATGGACAATATCGTCAACCAAGCTGCTAAAACACGTTATATGTTTGGTGGGAAAGGTCAGGTTCCAATGACTGTCCGATGCGCAGCTGGTAACGGAGTTGGTTCTGCGGCTCAGCATTCGCAATCACTAGAGTCTTGGTTTACTCACATCCCTGGTCTTAAGGTTGTAGCTCCAGGTACACCTGCGGATATGAAAGGACTGCTCAAGTCTTCTATCCGTGATAACAACCCTGTTATCATCCTTGAATACAAGTCAGAATTTAACCAAAAAGGGGAAGTTCCAGTTGATCCAGACTACACAATCCCACTTGGAGTTGGTGAAATCAAACGTGAAGGTACAGATGTAACAGTCGTTACTTATGGAAAAATGCTTCGCCGTGTGGTTCAAGCTGCTGAAGAATTAGCAGAAGAGGGAATTTCAGTTGAAATTGTGGACCCACGTACTCTTGTACCGCTTGATAAGGATATCATCATTAACTCAGTTAAGAAGACTGGTAAGGTGGTGCTAGTCAACGACGCCCACAAAACAAGTGGCTATATTGGAGAGATTTCAGCTATTATTTCAGAATCAGAAGCATTTGATTATCTAGACGCACCAATCCGCCGTTGCGCCGGAGAAGATGTGCCAATGCCTTACGCACAAAACCTAGAAAATGCAATGATTCCAACAGTTGAAAGCATCAAAGATGCAATCCGTAAGACTTATAATAAAGAATGATATTACATAAATTATGTTATGTGATTTTTTAGAGATTTTTAACTTTAGTAACTTGAAATATGTTTTGTATCCAAGTTGTATGTAAAGTTGCGACAGTTTTTTGACGAATCGATAATATTCGACAAAAAACTTAGTAAGTCTACTAGGTTGGTCGCCTGATAGCGACAACCGTAGTAACTTGAGACACGTTTCGTGTCCAAGTTACTTGTAGAGTTGAACACGGGCTAAAAGCTCGGAAAAAAGATAAATCTCCTTAGCTTCATCGAAGCCTACGTAGATTTCCTATTTTTCAGTCGCTTTTTGACGCCCTTAGTATCATGTAATTGAATTCGGACGGAGGTCTGCGAAAAAAAGATAGATTTCCTTGTGTTCATCGAACACATCGTCAATCTCCTATTTTTTCATTGCCCTCTTCGTCCTAAATATCTTAGTATAGAATTGGAGAGGTCATGGCTGATGACAAGCTAAGAGCGACTCCTGCGGCTAGAAAGTTAGCGGATGATCTAGGAATCAACCTCTACGACGTTTCTGGCTCAGGTGCAAACGGTCGTGTCCACAAAGAAGACGTGGAAACTTATAAAGACACAAACGTGGTTCGCATTTCGCCACTTGCAAAACGAATTGCCCTCGAACATAACATTGCTTGGCAGGAAATCCAAGGAACGGGTCACCGTGGTAAAATCATGAAGAAGGACGTTTTGGCCTTACTTCCTGAGAATATCGAAAACGACACCATCAAGTCTCCTGCTCAGATTGAAAAAGTGGAAGAAGTTCCAGACAATATCACTCCTTATGGTGAGATTGAGCGTATTCCAATGACACCAATGCGTAAGGTTATCGCGCAACGTATGGTTGAATCTTACCTAACTGCGCCAACTTTCACACTCAACTATGAAGTTGATATGACTGAAATGCTGGCCCTTCGTAAGAAGGTTCTTGATCCGATTATGGAAGCGACTGGTAAGAAGACTACTGTAACAGACCTTCTTTCACTCGCTGTTGTGAAAACATTGATGAAACACCCATACATCAACGCTTCATTGACCGAAGACGGCAAGACCATTATCACTCATAACTATGTCAACCTTGCGATGGCGGTTGGGATGGATAACGGATTGATGACACCTGTTGTCTATAATGCTGAAAAAATGAGCTTGTCAGAGTTGGTTGTTGCCTTTAAGGATGTAATTGGTCGTACCTTGGATGGTAAATTGGCTCCAAGCGAACTGCAAAATTCAACCTTCACAATTAGTAACTTGGGAATGTTTGGTGTTCAGTCCTTTGGTCCGATTATTAACCAACCAAACTCAGCAATCCTCGGAGTTAGCTCAACAGTAGAGAAACCTGTTGTTATCAATGGTGAGATTGTTATTCGTCCTATCATGAGCCTTGGTTTAACTATTGACCACCGTGTTGTAGATGGTATGGCTGGTGCTAAGTTTATGAAAGACTTGAAAGCCTTGATTGAGAATCCGATCTCAATGTTGGTTTAAGTCAGCTATTGTTATTTTAGAGATTTAGAAGGAAGTAAGACATGGCCTTAGAAGTAATTATGCCAAAAGCCGGCGTGGATATGACAGAAGGACAAATCGTCCAATGGAATAAAAAAGTCGGAGAATTTGTAAAAGAAGGAGAAATCCTTTTGGAAATCATGACTGACAAAGTCAGCATGGAATTGGAAGCCGAAGAAGATGGATACTTGATTGCCATCCTTAAAGGAGATGGTGAAACTGTTCCAGTAACTGAAGTTATCGGTTACCTTGGAGAAGAAGGGGAAAACATCCCAACTGCTGGAGCAGCTGCAACAGAAACAAAACCTGCACCTGCAGCTAGTGCCTCAAATGACGATGGTAAGAGCGATGATGCCTTTGATATCGTTGTGATTGGTGGAGGTCCTGCTGGTTATGTTGCAGCCATTAAAGCTGCCCAACTCGGTGGGAAGGTTGCCCTTGTTGAGAAATCTGAACTCGGTGGAACGTGTTTGAACCGTGGCTGTATCCCAACGAAGACCTACCTTCACAATGCTGAAATCATCGAAAATATCGGTCATGCAGCAAACCGAGGTATTGTCATTGAAAATCCAAACTTCACTGTAGATATGGATAAACTTTTAGAAACTAAATCTAAAGTTGTCAATACCTTGGTTGGTGGCGTTGCGGGTCTTCTTCGCAGCTACGGAGTTACAGTTCATAAGGGTGTTGGTACTATCACTAAAGATAAGAATGTCTTGGTAAATGGTTCAGAATTGCTTGAAACCAAGAAAATTATCCTTGCTGGTGGTTCAAAAGTCAGCAAGATTAACGTCCCTGGTATGGAATCATCACTTGTCATGACCAGTGATGATATTCTTGAAATGAATGAAGTTCCAGAAAGCCTCGTAATCATCGGTGGTGGCGTTGTCGGTATTGAACTCGGTCAGGCCTTCATGACATTTGGGTCAAAAGTAACTGTTATCGAAATGATGGACCGTATCGTTCCAGCTATGGATGCGGAAGTTTCTAAGAATCTTCGTTTGATCCTTGAGCGCAAAGGTATGACCATCTTAACCGACACTAAACTCCAAGAAATCATCGAAGAAAATGGTCAACTTCGTATCAAGGTTGAAGGAAAAGACGATATTATCGCAAGCAAGGCTCTCCTTTCAATCGGTCGTGTACCAGACCTTGAAGGAATTGGCGATGTTGAGTTTGAATTGGATCGTGGACGTATCAAGGTCAACGAATACATGGAAACTTCTGTTCCAGGTATCTACGCACCAGGTGACATCAACGGTACGAAGATGTTGGCGCATGCAGCCTTCCGCATGGGTGAAGTTGCCGCTGAAAATGCCCTCAAAGGGAACCATGCTGTTGCCAAATTGAACTTGACTCCAGCAGCTATCTACACTCTCCCTGAAGTAGCAGCAGTAGGTCTAACTGAAGAACAAGCTCGTGAGAAATACGATGTTGCAATCGGTAAATTCAACTTTGCAGCCAACGGTCGTGCCATTGCATCGGATGCTGCTCAAGGTTTCGTTAAAGTTATTGCTGATAAGAAATACGGAGAAATCCTTGGTGTTCATATCATCGGTCCTGCAGCCGCAGAATTGATTAACGAGGCGTCAAGCATTATCGAAATGGAAATCACTGTTGAAGAAATGCTGAAGACTATCCACGGACACCCAACCTACTCTGAAGTGATGTACGAAGCATTTGCGGATGTTCTAGGAATGGCCATCCATTCACCTAAGAAAAAATAAAACGAAGATAGACTAGACTGGAAGATTATTTCCAGTCTCTATCGTATAAAGGGGTATCATGAAATACATTATCAATCATTCAAACGACACTGCTTTTAATATCGCCTTGGAAGAATACGCCTTTAAACACCTTTTGGATGAGGATCAAATCTTCCTACTTTGGATTAACAAACCATCTATCATTGTCGGGCGTCACCAGAACACTATCGAAGAAATCAACCGTGATTATGTCCGTGAAAATGGCATTGAGGTGGTCCGCCGTATCAGTGGCGGTGGAGCTGTTTATCACGATTTAAACAACCTCAACTATACTATCATTTCAAAAGAAGATGAAAACAAGGCCTTTGACTTCAAGAGCTTCTCAACTCCAGTTATCAATACCTTGGCTCAACTCGGTGTTAAAGCTGAGTTCACAGGCCGTAATGACCTTGAGATTGATGGCAAAAAATTCTGTGGTAATGCCCAGGCCTATATCAATGGCCGTATCATGCACCACGGTTGCCTGCTCTTTGACGTTGATTTGTCAGTCCTTGCTAATGCCCTCAAGGTTTCAAAAGATAAATTTGAATCAAAAGGTGTGAAATCCGTTCGTGCCCGTGTAACCAATATTGTCAATGAATTACCAGAAAAAATCACAGTTGAAGAATTCCGTGATTTGCTATTGGAATACATGAAAAAAGAGTATCCAGAGATGACTGAATATGTTTTTTCTGAGCAAGAATTGGCTGAAATCAATCGTATCAAGGATACCAAGTTCGGTACTTGGAACTGGAACTACGGTAAATCACCTGAATTTAACGTCCGTCGTGGAACAAAATTCACCAGTGGTAAGGTCGAAGTTTTTGCCAACGTTATTGAATCAAAAATCCAAGATATCAAGATCTATGGTGACTTCTTTGGTATCGAAGACGTTGCTGCAGTAGAAGATGTCCTTCGTGGAGTGAAATACGAACGCGAAGATGTTCTTAAGGCCTTAGAAACTATTGACATCACACGCTACTTTGCTGGTATTAGTCGTGAAGAAATCGCTGAAGCAGTAGTGGGGTAAAAAGAAAAGAAGTTGGTTATATGACCAGCTTCTTTTTATGAGCGATATTTTACATAAATATTTTTATATATTCTATAAACTATCTAAAGCATTCTTTTGTTCATCATTGACGATATGGGTATAGAGGTCAGTGACTTGTGTACTAGCATGCCCTAACTGGTGGCTGACCAAAACTTGCGATTTAGTTGCATCATAGAGTCTAGTTGCTAGCGTATGGCGTAGTTTATGGGGAGTTACACGCACTTTGAAGTCCTCAGAGTACTTAGCAACCATTTTTTCAACACTGGAAGCATCGATACGATTGGGAACACCACGATATAAGGTCAGAAAGAGAGCTGTATCCGTCTTTTTCGTCTTATAGCGTTGATTTCGAATGGCTAGATAATTCTCTAGGTAAGGCTTAGCAAAAGCAGCGACATTGACCGAGTCACGTTTGCCACCTTTTCGAGTGACATCAATGACCATCATTTTGAGATTAAGGTCTCTTAGATCCAGATTAACGGCTTCAGATAAGCGGACACCAGATGCTAGGAGAAGGGCAATAATAGCCAAATCACGTTCTTTATTCTTATTAAATGATGAGAGAGCCCGATTTGAGAGCTGTTGTGGGTACTCCTGGTCGATATAAGTCAGAAAACCTTCTGTTTCATCACCTAGAAAGAGCTTTTGCTTGATGTTTTCAGCTCTGGCAGCAAGAGTTTCTTTCTTTTTCTTGGTTGAAACTTTCTTCATTACATTACGATAGAAATAAGGCTCCCCCTGGTCGTTTTCAACCTCCTCGGTTAGATACTTGTAAAGACTGGAAAGTGCTGACAAGGTCCGATTGATGGTCGTCTGAGAGACACCTTGCTTGGTTGTATTAGCATTCAGCAAAGGTCGTTCACGTAGGTACAGGATAAAGGATTCCATGTCTTTTTTAGACATATTTTCCAAGACAGATAAAGGAATGTCAGACATTTTATCAGCATTTGAAATTCCAGACTCTAAAACCCAGCTGAAAAATCGATCGTATTCCTTGAGGTATTCGTACAAGGTTGTAAAACTGTAGGGAACAGCAAGCTTTGATTGGTAGTATTCCAGAACATACCAGGGCATGATTTGTTTTAGTTTGTCGATTCGTTCTAGCAATATCTCACGTTTCATTTATTTTCTCCATAATTAAGTCTACTAGTAGTATAGCATAGACTAATATATTTTTCAAGAAAATTATAGTTTTTCGGAAAGATGTAATAAGTGTTTGATGGATTCTAGAAAAAACAAAGACCTGGTTCCACAATCATAAGAAACAGGTCTTTTGTGTGTATGTAATCCGGCAATATGTTTATATTTTAATTTCTCTAAAATATTGCAATTGCCATTTTTGTGTTGCTCGAGCTGTTGTATTTAAATTTGAGCACCAAGGAGGATAAAATCGCATAGACATTTTTCCATTGCTATCTTTTGTCGACAGAATGTTTTTACGAATAGCCACCTCGTTTGGAATAATGAATAGTCCCCTCTTATCATTATCAATGATAACGATTATAAGTTCATTTCCTAAGTCCTCATTGGTATAAGGAATGTTCTTGTTGTTTTGGTCTTTTTTCCAAAAAACTGTAAAATATCCTTCTTTTTTTGGTGTTCTTTTTGCCAATCGGCATCTTTTATACCCTTGCTCTTCCTTTATATTGATAAGAATACCTTCGTATTTTTCATTGTATTTTTCTTCAATGAAATCAAAATCACCATAAAAATTATATAAAACATTGAGTATTTTCATTATGATGTATGTCCTCCTTAGCAAATAACTTTTCCAAAGAATAATACTGTTTCCAACAAAATCAGCTACCGACTATGCACATCTTTTTTATGTATTACCATATAGCAGGATACCAAGATGACGAAGATTTTAAGCAGGTAGGTTTCGGATCGATCAGTGTCTATGGTTAGCTGAGACAAGACATTAATGATCGAATGTGTCATAACGCAAATCCAGAGATTCTTTGTTTTGTTATAAAGAGCTGAGAGTATGAAAGAATTCGTCAGCAATCCAAATAAAAACGGTAGAATTTGCAGAGTTGCTAGGGAACCATCTATGCAAAAGAACAACAGATGCCAAAGTGCCCAGCTGAAAAAGGTTAGGATTGTTGAGTGAAAATACGGTAGCTTTTCTTGTAAAATTGGTTGAAAAACATATCGCCATCCAATCTCTTCTATACCGCCAAAGACAATAAATTTGAAGAACATCAAAAATGGGAGATACCAGCTAAATTCTATTATTTTCCCACCAAACATTAGAAAAGAAAAATCAAGGATAATAAGGAAAAAAGATAATAAATAGTGTTTATAACTGGTATGAATGTTAAAAAAATCGTTTACAATCTTCTTAAAATGAATATGAAAATAGTGATTTGCAACAATGATTCCCCAAAGAGCTGAAGAAATGCCACCTAGAAAGATTCCTAAAATAGATAATAGATTGGACTGAACAGAAAAATGATTCAAGAGAAAGAAAAGAAGACAAACTGATACTATTTGGCTAAATGTGCCTAGCAAATATACCGCAATTGCCTTATTTCTTTTCATTGAGAATCCTTTCAATAATATTTTACGTAAAATAAATTATGTAAACAAAAACTTACAACAACAAATCTTTGACTTTTCCAATTTCACTTTTTGGAATCACTAGGTGAATCATATCACCAAGATACATTCTAGTTGATCCGTTAACGGTTTGGCTTTTGCCATTATGGACTTGGGTGGTGATGAGTACGTTATGTGGCAAGTTGAGCTCGTGAACCTGTTTTCCAGCGATTTTGTCAGATACAGGAATTTCAATGAGGGTGACTTCTCCTTCATCTGTCGCTTCTTCTGGCAACATTTTTTCTAGCATGGCCTCATAGACTGGGGCTCCCTTGAGCAGATCCATGACGATGTAGGCGACTAAGGTCACTAAGCCCAGTGGCATGAGGTTGCGAATATCTCCAACCATCTCAGTTACGAGGATCATGGCAGTTAAGGGAGCCTTGGAAATTGCCCCAAAGTAGCCACTCATTCCCAGAATGACAAATATAGGGAATTGCTCCTGACTGACAAGCCCAAGGTTGACACAAATGACACCAACTAGGGCACCAAGTAAGGAACCTAGCGCCAGAATGGGAAGGAAGATTCCTCCTGGGAGGCCACTTCCATAGCTAATCATGCTCCAAACAAAGCGAATCAAAAAGTAAGCTAATAGAACTTGAAAACTAAAATTTTGCTCAGTTAGGGAAAGAACAAGCTGATTTCCACCACCAAGGATTTGTGGCAAGAAAATCCCGACTGGTATGATAAGGATAAAGGCTAGGATTGGATAATAAGCTTTATTAAAATGGATTTTTTGACCAATCCAGTCATAAATTCGACCAACATTGAGTACAGCCTTCTCATAGAGAAAACCAGAAAGTCCGAGAAAAACTCCCATAAAGAGGTAAATCCAATACTGGTCTAGGGTCATGAGAGGAATGTTGTCTGGCATATCTAGTACGGGTGTTAGGCCAAATATGAGTAATGAGACAAAGTTTGCTACGAGACTGGCTGCTAGAGTTGAGACCCAGAAAAAGCGTGAAAAATGATGATAGACTTCCTCTACAACAAAGAGGAGACCTGCGATTGGTGCATTAAAGGCAGCGGCTAAACCTGCAGCAGCTCCACTGGCGATCAGGGAACGTTCCTCTACTGGGCTAGATTTGAGCCACTTGGCTATACCTTTACCACCAACTGCTCCAAGTTGAATACTTGGTCCTTCTCGACCTAGCATAAGGCCACTGGCAATAGCAAGAATACCTAGGATATATTTTTTCCAGAGGACACTCCACCAGTTGAGAGTCATGAGTCCCTTTAGTTCGGCTTCGACTTGAGGAATTCCTGAACCCTTGATATCTTTTTCCGACCTAGTTAGTTTCGCACTAAGCCAGCAAACGAATACATAAAATAGGCCAATGATAAAAAGATTGCGCACTAGGTGCGCTGGTTCTTGATAGAGTCCTTGTATCAGATGAAAACCCTTTTCGATTAAGAAACGAAAGGATCCGACGATTAGCCCGACGACGAGACCAACAATGATTCCTCGTCCAACTTGGGATAATATGGTGCTTGAGGCAAAGGCAAATTCTTTCTTGGAACGGAGTGTTTCTGACTGTTCCTCCATAATCATTTCCTCTTACTTGTCTTTCTTAGTTGGAACCAGTGTTTTGACTGGTTCAAAACTGGTTCGGTGAATAGGGGTGACACCTAGTTTTTCTAGTCCTTTTAGGTGTTTAGCTGTTCCATAACCTGCATTAGCTGTAAAATCATAGCCGGGATATTGCTGATCATATTCCTTCATCAATTCATCCCGTGTCACCTTGGCTACTATAGATGCAGCTGCGATTGAGAGAGAGTTGGCATCTCCTTTGATGATTGCTGTTTGGGGAATCGACAACTCCAGTTTCATGGCGTCTATCAAGAGGTGCTCAGGTTTCGGACTGACCTGGGAAATTGCTTCCTTCATGGCCAGCTTGGTTGCTTCATAGATATTGACTTGGTCGATGACCTGATTATCCATGATACCAATACCGATTGCCAAGGCTTGATCTTGAACAGCATGATAAATTTCCAAATGTTTCTTTTTGGGGATCTTCTTGCTATCGTTGAGGCCTCTAATCTTACAATTTTTCGGCAAGATAACGGCTGCAGCGACCACAGGACCAGCCAGAGGACCACGGCCGACCTCGTCAACACCTGCTATAAAGGTCAATCCTTGCTTATAGAGTTCTTTTTCATAGGAAAGCATAGATTCCAAACGAAGGTCTTCATCCAGTTCAGCCTGAATGGCTTTTTTACGCTTGCTGATTTCTTTTTGAACTCCAGAACGAGTATCTTTTTCCAGTTCAAGAAAAAGGGGATTATCTAATTCTTTGACAGTGGCAAGAAGTTCTTTAATTTCTTTAATCGTCGTCATCGATGTCGTCCAATGTATCTAAGGTGTAGTTACCGAGTTTTCCATCACGGACTTCCTTGACGAAGAGGCTGTAAAAGCGGTCGTAATCATCTCGGAAACCGAGAGCACGGGTCATATCCATGATGATAACAGGTGCTTCTTCTTCTATCTTCATTTGTTTGAAGCGTTCAGCTAGCTTTTCTGGATAATGTTTTTTGAAATAATTGAGACCAAAAATGGTCACTTCATCCATAGGAAGCAACTGGTCTTTAATGGCTCCAGTCAAGGCTAGTTTCAAAGCAACGGTTTCGTCTTCAAATTTAGGCCAGAGAATCCCTGGTGTGTCTAAAATTTCAAGGTCTTTGTTGGTTTTGAGCCACTGTTGCCCCTTGGTAACACCTGGTTTATTGCCGACAACCGCAATCTTTTTCCCAGCCAAACGGTTCATAAGAGTTGACTTACCGGCGTTTGGAATTCCGATAATCATGGTCCGCAAGGTTTCAATCTTGATACCGCGTTCTTTCTGGCGTGCAATCTTATCAGCCATGAGCTTTTTAGCAGCATCAGTAACAACTTTTACAGTTACTTGCTCTTTGGAGTTGATAGCCAGAGTTTGGATTCCCTGTGATTCAAAGTACTGACGCCATTCTTTGGTCATTGCGGGGTCAGCAAGATCTGCCTTATTCAAAATCAAAAGCTTTGGTTTATCCCCCACAATCTTAGTTAACATAGGATTTTGACTAGATAAAGGTAGCCGAGCATCCACCAAAATCGTCACAAAATCAACAAACTTAAGATTCTCCTGAACTTGCCGCCGAGCCTTAGACATGTGGCCCGGAAACCATTGAATAGTAGCCATAATATTTTCCCCTTCCGACTAAAAAAAACGTAGTAAAAACGTTTTCTTTCTTACTACCTATTCTATCATAAATGAGGAACTTTTGCATAGGCTTTGACCATAATAAATGACAAATAATATAGGTCCGACACATCCTTGATGCCAGTCACGATTTACTTGACTTTTTTTGCTAACAGGTATATACTTAGTGTATACTAATTCGTGGAGGTAGTGCAATGAATACAGTAAAGACTCGGAAGGTAGGGAATTCTCTCACTGTGACTATTCCTAAAAATTTGGGGATGACAGAAGGTCAAGAAATGGTTGTCTACAAAGGGATTGACGGAGTCATTGTCTTAGCTCCAAAACTGAAAGATCCTTTTGATGGGATTACTGATTTGAGAATGACAAATGATTTTGAAGGGGTAAGGTCACTTGATAGCGAAATCTGACTATATTCCTGAAAAGCAGGATATCATTTGGCTGGACTTTGATCCATCAGTCGGTCGGGAAATCCAGAAACGGCGACCTGCCTTGGTAGTTTCTAGGAGAGAATATGCCTTGCAAACTGGTTTTGTAGCTGTCTGTCCTATCACTCATGGCCAACAACGTTTGGCTGAAAAAGGCTTGCTCGTTCCTGTCTCGTCGGACAAGGTAGATGGCGCTGTCAATCCATTTCAACTGTATACCTTTGATTTTCGGATGCGTAATGCTCAAAAAATAACAAGAATGGACACACAATGTTTTCAGAAAGTCGTCCAACTTTACCAGTACATCTTTGGAGATACTTAAATCCTATCATGCATAGACAAGGTAGGATTTTTTCTATATGAGTAACCTATCTAAAAACGGATGAAGACAATTGAGGAGAATCCCTCTAGTCCAACTTTCTTGTGCAGATGATAGATGTTCTGCCTGAAGGCATTCTTTTAGAAAATCGCGGACTTGTTCTGGAGCAATCTCAAACTCAAAGGCCTTCATCTTGTAGAAAAAGTCGATGAGATGCTCAGATAAGTAACCATCTGAAAAGGGTACTTCTCCACTTTTTCGATACTCTAGTAAGAGTTGAGAAAATCTGGCTTTATCATCAGGCAAATCACGAAAATAGGAATTAAGAAGCCAAGTCTGCTTCTGCTTTCGTTCAATAGGATCTTGATTTGCAATTCGCTGATTCTTTTCCAGCTCTTTCTGGTTTTGTTTAGCCTTGATAGCCCGTTCGTCTCTATTCTTACCAAAGAGGATTTTTTCCCATTTTCGTTCTTCTTGGGTCAAGGTTTCTGTAAAGCCAAAGTAATCTTGATAGGCTCGTTCTGCGGGACCCATGGCAAGAATGAGGTTGTCAGCGTATTGCTTGGCGATTTTATCTCTTTTCTTGCGTTCTTTCTCTGCTTGAATCCGTAAATGCTGCTCATAGTCGATTTTCTCCTTGCCTAGTTTGACAAGGTAGAGTTGGTCATCGGTCTTACCAAGTAAAAAAGGTTTGATACACTTTTCCAGCACTTCTTCCATACGAGCCTTCTTCTTTGGATCTGCCTTGGTCCAACTTCCCCCTTGAAAGACCTCTAGGAAGAGCTGATAGTCTCTCTCAGGCGCGAATTGATTGCCACGATTGGCTTTGAAAACACCTTTTTCCCAAAACCATTTTAGAAGTCGTTCGTCAAAATCGCTTTTAGTGACCTTGATTTTTTCCTTTTTCTGGGCCTTTCTAGTCAGATTTTCAACTTTTCTGAGTAGTTTTTCTTCCTCTTCCAATTGCTGGTCAAGGGTCAATCGATGAAAATGACGAACACAGTCGCTTCCTATAGGGAAGAGACGTTGGCCTGTGACTCCATTAAAGAGTTCGTAGGCGTATTTTATGGCATTCCCGCAGACGCAATTACTACGGCCAATGCCATTAAAAATCAAGGAAACTTCATTCCATTCCTTGGTAGCTTGATCCCAAGTATCGGCTTTTGAAGCCTGTAAAACCGCATCGTGCAAGGATTTTCTAACTGGAAGTGTCATGAGGTCTCCTTTCTAATACTCAATGAAAATCAAAGAGCAAACTAGGAAGCTAGCCGTAGGCTGTACTTGAGTACGGCAAGGTGAAGCTGACGTGGTTTGAATTTGATTTTCGAAGAGTATAAATTATACTTTTACAACTTGAACCTCATCTTTTCCGAGTAAAATCAAGTATTTTTCAATGTTTTCTATCGAATAGGCTCTAGATAAAGCCTCTCCGTATAGGGCTAACTGACCACGATAGCGGTCTATGAGTTGACTTGGTTGATCGTAACGGTCTGTCTTATAGTCGAAAAGAATAATTCTGTCCTCATAAAGTAAATAGCCGTCCAAGATCCCACGAACAACAAAGTCTTCCTGACTCTTTTGATCTTTTTTGAGCATAGAGAAAGGTTGCTCGCGATAAAGATGGTCTGTATTAGCAAGAATTTCCTGACCAAGTGCTGTGTTAAAGAAAGCTAGGATTTTAGCAAGATTGATTTTTTTTCTAACAGCTGGACTAGTCTGAACTTGTTTGAGAGTTTCTGTCAAGCTAGCAAGTGTTGGTTGCTGACTAAGGTCAATTCTCTGCATGAGTTCATGAGTGGCACTACCAACCTCAGCTCCAGTTACCTTTTCTTTAGTTGAAAAATCTGGTAAATCAAAGCTGATTTGCTTCTCCGGTGATTGAGTTTGGTTAGTAATTTCTACCCCTTCCATATCCATAACGGGTTCGTAGAATTTCTTGATTTGGCTTGGGGTTTGAACACTAGGAAGCTCAATAGCTGCGCGGTGAAGAGTATTATAAACTTCCACTTCTTTCAGCATTTCCAAAGCTTCTTTGATAGTTTCAGACTGGCGGTTGTCTGCTTGAGAGCTGTCTTGTAAAGGGCTCTTGTTTTCCAATTCCCCGATAGCTTCTCTAGTCAACTGGTCTTCACCAACAAAGCGATAGCTAAAGTTGAGATTGTCCTTGGCAAAAACTTTACTGATAGCCCAGATCCAATCTTGGAAATTTCTTGCTTGCAGTCTGGTATTGCTATCTAATTTTCCGTTGTTTGCTGCTGGGTATTCCTTGGCTTCTAGCTTTTCACGAGACCCCTTACCGACAAGATAAAGTTTTCTCTCCCCCCTCGTCATGGCAACATACAGCAGACGCATCTGCTCTGAATAGCTAGCCAATTGCAGTTCTTTCTCATTCTGGATATAAGTTAGACTAGGAATGGAAAGTTTGATGGTTTTAGGATAGTGTGCTTCCACTGCTCCTGTTTTCACCTTGGCAATATATTTGACACCAAGCCCATTTTGACGGCTGAGAATGACGTCTGACATTGAGTCTTGCTTGTTGAAGTCCTGATCCATATTGAGGATAAAGACATAGGGGAACTCCAGCCCTTTGCTCTTGTGAATGGTCATAAGTTCCACGGCATCTTTAGGCGGTGCGACAGCTACGCTTGCGAGGTCATGCTGAGCCTCTAAAACTTGATCAATCATACGAATAAAACGAGACAAGCCTTTGAAATTGCTCTTTTCAAACTGGTCAGCACGTAGCGCTAGGGCATAGAGATTAGCCTGCCTAGCAAGTCCGTTTGGCAAGGCTCCAACATAGTCATAATAAAAACGGTCATTATAAATCTTCCAAATTAAGTCATAGAGAGAGTGGGTTTTGGCATATAAGCGCCAAGAATCCAAGATATCCATGAATTGATTTAATTTTTCTGCTAGATCTGTGTGAATTAACTCTTTCTGGTTAGCTGCTTGTTTATGAGCATTGACAAGCTTCTCGTAAAGATTCTCTTGCACCTTATCTTCTGCTTTCTGAAGGGACAAGCGTGCCAACTCGTCCTCATCAAAACCAAACATAGGAGACTTCATAAGGGCAACCAAGGCATAGTCTTGCAGGGGATTGTGGATGACACGAAGAGTGTCCAGCATGACTTGTACTTCTAGGGATTGGAGATAATTGTTTTGCTCACCGTCGGTTTTAACTGGAATTCCGTACTCAGACAGGGCGAGGAGAATCTGGTCATTTCGACTGCGGCTAGAGGTCAAAAGGGCAATTTTTTTGAAGGCAACACCTTTTTCCTGATGAAGTTTCAAGATTTCCTTGATGACCAGGCGCATTTCACCAGTGAGTTTCGTTTCTGCTTGGCTCTCTTCCTCCTCTTGCCCACTATCGTCCTTATCGTAGAGGAGAAATTCTGCCTTGTTGTCTGGATTAGGAGTCAGTTTGGTATTGGCAAAAACAAGCTGGTGCATGCTGTCATAGTTGATCTCTCCGACATCTTGGTCCATAAGGCGTCCAAAAACATCATTGGTTGCTGATAGCACTTCTGAACTACTACGGAAATTTTCCTTGAGGAGAATCAACTTGCCTTCTTGAGGATTTTGCGCATAGCGTTGGAATTTCTCATTGAAAATCTGCGGGTCCGCCTGACGGAAACGGTAGATGGACTGCTTGATATCTCCCACCATAAAGCGATTGTGACCATTCGACAGCAATTCCAGCATTCGTTCTTGAATGTGGTTGGTATCCTGATACTCATCGACCATGACTTCGTGGAATCGTTCCTGATAAGCCTCGCGAACTTGTGGGAAATTCTCTAAAATCTCAATGGTGTAATGACTGATATCAGCAAATTCAAATGCATTTTCCTGGCGTTTACGTTCGCGATAAACCTCAACAAAATCACTCATAAAGGTTTGGAAGGTTTTAGCTAGCTCCCAAGTATCTTCATGATAACGTTCTTGATAGTCGAGAATGGTTATCTGGTCCGCCAGTTGTCCTAGTTTAGCAAACTGGGCTTTTCTCTCATCGTTATAGGTATCAGCCAGTAGTTTCAAATCGGCCTTACGACTGGAGTTGGCCAGAGCTCGACCATTTTTCTCCTTAGAGATGACGACAACACGCGCAAGCACTGCTCGATAAGCCTGGCTATCGGACTCTTGATTTAAGGAGCCAATTTCATCCAGAACCAGCTGCATATTTTCTAAATAGGCAGCTTTTGGAAACTCCTTGGCATCATTATCCAGATGATAACGGAAGAAACTTTCCAAGTCCCAAAGCGCTTGCTTGATTTGCTCAGTTAGTTTGTCTTTTTCATTTGCAAAGTCAGCTTTTTCAAACCCTTTGAGGAAAGACTCGTTCAGCCATTTTTGGGGGCTACTGGTGGATTGAAGAAAATCATAGATTTTGTAGACTTGCTGGCGCAGACCTCGTTCATCCTTGCCACGCCCAGCAAAGTTCTTCACCAAACGGCTAAATTTCTCTTTATTCTCACCTTGGTAATGCTCTTCAAAAACCTGATGAAAAACTTCGTTCTTTAAGAGTAACTGTTCACTTTCATTTTGCAAAATACGGAAGTTCGGTGCGATATCAATCAGATAGCCATGTTTGACAAGGAATTTTTGCGTAAAGGAGTCCATGGTTCCGATGGCAGCGTTTGGCAGGCCTGCCAACTGACGTCCCAAGTGTTGTTTGAGCTCGACATCATCGGTTTCTTGGATTTGTTGGCTGATTTTTTTCTCCAAACGTTCCTTAAGCTCTGTAGCAGCCTTGACGGTAAAGGTCGAGATAAAGAGTTGGCTGATTTCCACACCTCGCGCCAATTGATCAAGAATGCGCTCGGCCATAACAAAGGTCTTCCCTGATCCAGCAGACGCTGAAACAAGGATATTTTGCCCTGCGGTATAAATGGCTTCGATTTGCTCGGCAGTTTTCTTCTGTTCCTTTCTCGAATTCGCTTCTGCTTCTTGCAGTTTTTGAATTTCTTCCTCAGTTAAAAAGGAAATGGGCTTCATCGATTTAACTCCTCTCTCATTTTTTCAAACCAAGCTTGTTTGAGTTTTTCTCCGACCAAACGTTTGCCGTCAGACAACTCTAATTTCTCAAGGAAACGGGCTTGTCCCAAGTGGAAATTTGCTTCAAAACCTGTGATGGATTGGTGTTGCTGGACGTATGGAGCAATACTTCTGCCGTTCTCTGTGTATGGATTGATGGCGAACTGGCCTTCTAAAATCTTTTCAGCAGCCTTCTTGTAAAGATGGGCATTATAGTCTAGTAAGAGTTGAAATTCCTCATCTGTCAGCTGATTAGCCTTGTTTTTGTTGTAAAATTCACTCAAATGACTGCTTTCTTTTTCTAAAAAGAGTCCCTGGTATTTCATTGATTTGCTAGCCTCTACTACTGCTCCATCCAAACTCTTAACGGTCAACAGAGATTGGACAGGTTCAGCCATTTCCAAGTACATGGCGCCGAAAAAGTTTTGCTCTCCTTCTCCCTTAAGAGCAGCAAGATAGGTTGGCAGTTGGGAATTGAGGCCATTAAAGAAATTCGGAAACTGGAACTGAGTCAGACTAGACTTGTAGTCTACCACTCCCAGTGCTCCATCAGCTTTCAAACGGTCGATTCGGTCAACCTTGCCTCTCACATGGACACTGCGACCATTATCCAATTGAATAAAGGCCTGATCTTTACCACCAAATGTTGCTTCCTCTTGGATGGTTTCAATGGCTGGATTATGACGAAGGATGTGGCCCGTAGTTCGCGCGACATCAATTAGAACTTCCTTGGTAAATTGGGCTTCCAAACTTTCCTGATAAATAGCCTCAAATTCCCGTTCCTGACTGGTTTCTTGAATAGCTTGTTCCAGACGTTGGTCAAAGGAATCTTCATCAGGCAGTTTCAAGGCACGTTCAAAAATACGATGCAAGAAATTCCCGTGACTGCGAGCATCTGGACGAAGGCGCAATTCTTCCTGCAAACCTAAGACATAACGGAGGAAATAACTGTATTCATTGCGGTAAAACTCCGTCAAACCAGAGGTAGACAAGTAAAACTCCTTGTCAGCTGGATAGAGAGCCTGCAAGGTCTCTTTCTCTAATGGCTTGCTACTTGGGCTAGTTGGGAGTGCTGGATTTGTAAGACCTTTCTGATCAAGTTTTTTCCCCATGACACGAGCCAAAACCTTGACAAAAGTCAAATCTTGCTCAGTATCACTCGTCTCACTCTGCTGATGATAGGCAACTAGACTAGACAAGAGACTGTGATAAGAACCCATATCATCCTTAGACAGACCTTTTTGATGAATCTTCTTCTCTATCCGGCTAAATCCAAAATGAACTAGCTCTTGAAGATAAGCTGATTCCTTACTCTCATTTTCATTGAGGAGACTTGGAGCGGATAACACCAACTGCTTACGAGCAGCATTGACTAAGGAAAGCATGGTATAGCGATTTTTCTTGAGATTTTCACTACTTGCAATCAGTAATTGTGCTCCCTCTTCAGTCGCTTGGTTTAGGCTTTGTCGTTCTTCATCTGTTAACAGACTGGTGTTTTGCGCGATTTTTGGAAAATGATCCTGAGTCAGCCCAATGGCGTAGACAAAGTCAGCGGTCAGAGGGGCAATCAAATCATAACTCTGCACCAGAACAGTATCAACAGTTGCTGGAATGGTGCGATACTGGGACAAACTCATCCCAGAATGAAGCAAGGACAGGAAGTCCTCTAGACTAACTTGCGAACCGGCAAAAACGGTCGCAAATTGTTCTAAAACATGGCAGAAGGCTTTCCAAACTTCGGCTTGTCTTTCCTGTTCTAGAGTTTCCATAGTAGCTGTCAATTCTTGCATCTGCTTGCTTAAAGCAGCATTTTTTAGAAAAGCATTCCACTTTTGCAAGAGATTTTCAGCCTTTTGTTTTCGACTGGCAAATAAGGTTTCAAGTGGTACCAAAACTCGCAGACGAAGAGCATTTAAACGCTCTAAATCAAATTTTCCGTGGTGAGATTTTGTGAAGGTCTGCTGAAAAGCTGGCAAGCCATTGATACCAAGATAGCGGAGATATTGCTCAAAAGCATCAATATCCTCTTGGCTAAGGTCAGTATACAGACCAGTTCTGAGGAGATTAATCAAATTCTCCTGACGAAAACGGTAGCGTTTCAAACGCAAAATAGATTCGACATACTGAGTCAAAGGGTGGTGAGCCATGGATTCACTTCTACCTAGATAGAAAGGAATCTGATACTGGTCAAAAATAGTTTTCAGTGATAACTGGTAAGAAGACACATCCCCCAGCAAAATACGAAAATTCTTGTAACTCAGTTCTGGATGGTCATGTAATTTCTGACGAATGCTACGGGCCACCAGCTCCAACTCTTCCTTTTGTGTCAAACAAGACCAGATTTGCAAGTTTTCCCTGTCTTTCTCATCGATATCCAAGGTGAGTTCTGAAAAGTCATAAGAAGACTCCAGCAAACGAGAAGCCTTGTCAAAACTATACATTTTCTCATGTGTCTGAGAACGATCCTGAGCAGGTGTTTGGTATTTTGCCCCCAAATGATGAAGAAATTCCACACTGGCTTGGTAGAGATTCCCTTCAGAGAACGGACTGGTATAGGACTTCTTGCTTGCATAAGCACCAATGACAATCTCGACACCTTTTCGATGAAGTAGATCCACTACACGCTCTTCCTCGGCAGAAAAACGGGTAAATCCATCAATAACCAAGGCAATCTGACTGAAATCACTACTTACCTTATCATTCTCAATAGCCTCAATCAAATGGGATAACTGACTTCCCTGAGCCAACTGACTTTGATTAAGATAGGCTGTTACTTTCTCAAAAATCAAGAGTAAATCTGCTCGTTTATCCTCATCCGTCAAACTTTCCAAGTCCAAAAAGCTCATCTGAGCAGTCGTCATCTCATGATAAAGTTCAATCAACTGCTGGATAAATTGAGGATCCTGTTTAATCGCACCATAAACACGTAAGTCCTTGGGATCTAGTTCCGCAAGGCACTTATAAAAAGCCATCCCAAGCCCGATGTCATCTAGAGTCGTCTTAGCTGGCAAATCATTTAAAACCAGGTAACGAGCCATTTGAGCGAAACGCGTGACGGTAATCGCAAAAGAAGCCTGCTGGGACAAGCATTCCAGCACGGCGCGTTCCTTTTCAAAAGAAAGAGAGTTTGGGGCGATGTAGAAGACCCGCTTGCCCACAGCAACTAACTCCTCCGCCTCTCTAGTCAGGATTTCTGTCAAAGAAGTCCGAATATCAGTATAAAGTAATTTCATCTCAGCCTCGTTTGCTTTATCAAAGTTTCTTACTCTATTATAGCATATAGCAAAGTTCGCTTCACAGTCCAAATCCAAAATTCTAGTTGACAATCATTTAATTAGCAAATCAATCATGCTTCATCATCCACTTTCATATGTTGAAAGATATAGAGGAAAAAGTCTTTGGAAACTTCAAAATGTCCATAGCGAAGTCGAGAAGTATAGTCTCTCCATTCAGGATGTTGTCTGGCTATTTCTATGGAACAATCTTTGACTGGTATATAATACTCGACATTTCGTCTAAAGGGAAAGAATCCTTCAAACTGCTCTACTTGATAGGCTTTGTCATCTGTAATTTTACCTACGGCCACAAAAGCCTGTAACTTATCTTGACCGTTCATATCGTATTTTGGGCTATAGTATAAAAGGTAGTCACCTTTTTTCATACGATTTAAGGGACCGCCCTTTCCATGACAGACCTGGCAAAAATTCCCTTCAACTCCTCTTAAAACATGGTTCTTCGAAACAACTCCGACCCAATATCTAGGCATTTTTATCCTCCAACTCTACTAAAAAGCGATTAAAAACTTCTCTATCGTTAGATAGTTTTTCAAAAAATTCTTCATCAACACCTTCTACTAAAGGTAAAGCTTGATTGACCTTCTCCGCGCCAGACTTCGTCACTGAGACAAGTTTTGCCCGACTATCCTTTGGGTGTTGGTCGCGTCTAATGTAGTCTTTCTTCTCCAGTAGCCTAACAATCTGGGAAACCGTCATGACATCCATTCCAGTGAACCGAGCAATATCAACTTGCGTTACATATTCCTCTCTATTAGACAGAAACAAAAGCGAAGTCAAAACGATAAATTGAGGAAAAGTGAGTCCAACTGATTTCAAGACTCTTTTTAAGTTGCTTTCCCATTTGTTGTAGACTTTGATGAACAGAAGACCTGTAGACTCTGTTTCATCATTTTTGTAAATTGAATTAAAGTGATACTTTGACATTATTTCTCCTAAAATATTAAGTATACATATTATATAAGAATTTATTTTGTTTTTCAAGAAAAGGAAAGTCGAATTTTACAATTCTGTCGGACATTTTATAGTCTATATGCTATAATAAAAGCAAAACACCTAGAAAAGGAAGTCTTATGATTAAACTACTTGCCTTGGATATGGACGGAACCCTCCTTAATGAAGCCAAGGAAATCCCGCAAGCCCACATCACTGCCATTCACCAAGCTATTGAAAAAGGTGTCAAACTGGTTCTCTGTACAGGTCGCCCGCTTTTTGGTGTTCTTCCTTACTACAAAAAACTGGGATTGGACCTTCAGAATGAGTATGTCATCGTCAATAATGGTTGTTCAACCCATCAGACCAGTGACTGGAGTCTAGTGGACTGGCAAGAACTCAGTCCAGCTGACATTGAATACCTCTATGACCTAGCAGAAAAAAGCGACGTTCAGTTGACTCTTTTTGATGAGAAACATTATTTTGTCCTCGGTGGCAAGCCTAATCAAATTGTTCAAAATGATGCCAAGCTAGTCTTTTCAGACCTGACTGAAATCTCCCTTAAGGACGCGACTAGTGGCAAGTATCGGATGTTCCAAGGCATGTTTTTAGGAACAAAAGAGCAAACAGACGATTTTGAGCAGCGTTTTGCGACAGAACTATGCCAACGGTTCAGCGGTGTTCGTTCGCAGCCTGTCATTTATGAAGCTATGCCACTTGGAACAACAAAGGCTACTGCTCTTTCTCGACTAGCAGCGATTTTGAAGATCGAGCCCTCAGAAATTATGGCCATGGGCGATGCCAATAACGATATCGAAATGCTTCAGTTTGCAGGACTTGGCATTGCTATGGGAAATGCTAGCGATTATGTCAAGTCCCTTGCTAATGACGTTACAGCCAGCAACGATGAAGACGGTGTCGCGCGTGCGATTGAGAAGTATATTTTATAATTTAGAAGCCCAGTTCATGTCAACTGGGTTTTGTTTCTTTTAAGAATTACAAAACTTTAGAAACTCTTTAGAATTACTTGAACTTTCTTTGATTTCTATAGCTTATACTAAAGTTAGAAAAATAAATCAAAAGGAGAAAATCATGAAAACAGTACTCGAAATTCATGGACTGACCAAACAATTCGGCCAACAAGCTATTCTTCAAGATCTTAGTCTAACCATAAAAGAGGGAGATATTTATGGTCTAATTGGAAAAAACGGAGCAGGTAAAACTACTCTTATCAAAATCATTACACAATTATTGTTTGCGGACAAAGGTACAGTTTCTCTCTTTTCTAGCAAAGAACAAAATGAGTGGACCAAGGCTTTATCTAGAGTGGGTTCTGTTATCGAATCACCTGTAGCTCACAATCACTTGACAGCATACCAGAATCTGAAATATTATTGTATGATTCGTCATATCCCAAATGCTGATAAGGTGATTCAGGAGACCTTGGACTATGTTGGCTTGTCAGATACCGGGAAAAAAGTCTTTCGTGATTTCTCGCTAGGAATGAAACAAAGACTTGGAATTGCCATTGCTCTCCTATCTAAACCCGACTTCCTGATCTTAGATGAACCTATCAACGGTCTCGACCCAATTGGAATCAAAGAATTTCGTCTGATGATTCAACGCCTCAATCAAGAAAAAGGCATAACCATTCTCGTCTCTAGCCATATCTTGTCAGAACTCTATCTCCTAGCTAATCGTTTTGGTATCTTAGATCAAGGTAAGATCATCCGTGAAATCAGCAAGGCTGAGTTTGAAACACTAAGTGAGGATTATATCGTGCTTAGAACAAGCGATAAAGAAAGAGCTTGTCAAGTATTGAAAGAACAAATCCAGCTCCAGTTTAAGGTTGTCAATTCAGAAAATGAAATCCATATCTTTGGTAATGAACAAGATGTCAAACAGATTCTTAAGCAACTAACTTTGGCAGATATCTCTATTGACGAGATTTACTTTGCCCGTCAAAATCTAGAAGAATACTTCACACAATTGGTAGAATAGGAGAAAAATCATGATACACACCATTCAAGCAGATTTTTACCGTCTCTTTCGCTCCAAAGGATTCTGGATTACAGAATTTATTCTCTTTGCTCTCATGCTAATGGGTGCAACTATAGGAGCTACAGGACATCTAATGTCCGTTCAACCAGCACCATCCGAGATTCCTACCCATGGTTGGAATGGGATAGAAGCTCTAATCAACGCGTCTAATAACGGCTCAAATCTCGTTTTCCTCTGCATCATCCTAGCCTGCCTCGTTCTTGGGGTCGACCTAATCGGCAAACTATATAAAAATAGTTTGACAGTGGGTGTTTCTCGTACCGAGTTTTTCCTTGCTAAATCCTTTGTACTAGCAAGTATCGCTCTCTTACAACTCATCGCCAGCCTTGTGATTGCCTTTATTCCCGCTACTCTACTAAACGGAATTGGTACAATGCCTGATGGTTTTATTGGTAATCTTTTGATAACCATTTTCGTTCAATTTCTTTGCCTCCTTGCTTGGCTTTCCATTGTTTCCTTTATTCTCTACCTGACTCATTCTTATCTTGCCGTATTTATTGGTTATCTGATTAGCTCTATCGTCCTTTCTATTCCAATGCTTGTTTTCCCAGATATTGAAATTCTACGATATTTAATTCTAGATTTTGCCTATGCTATGACTAGTAATAGTCAAGCTATTCTCTATACCATCACGGTTTGCGTAACAGTCATACTTTTCTTCTCTTTCAGTGGACTGACTATTTTCAAGAAGAAAAGCTTATAAAAGGACCTCCTCTAGGATATAGAGGAGGTTTCTTCTGTTAAAGATAAATAAAGACTGAAAACCATTCTCCATCAGTGGCTAGCTTCATTTCCGCTCCAAGAAGATGAACTAATTCCTCAGTAATATAGAGACCTAAACCAGAGGATTCTTCAGTATCTGACATATTTTCAGAATAAAAACGATTGCTGAGATTGTCTATATTCTTGATAGGTTTTTTGACTAGGTTATCAATTTCCAAAACAAGCCTATTTTCTTCCTTCTTCAAAGAAAGTCGAGCTTTCTCCTTGCCATGCTTGAGAACATTTCCAAGGAGGTTTTGTATAATTCGATCAAGCAAGTCCTCATCAGTCGTCGTTTTCAATCCTGGTTCAACATTAAAATCAAGAACAATATGTGAAGATTGAAAAACGTCGTAATAGGCTAAAGTTTTTTTCGTTATAAAAGTTGATAAATCAAGTTCTTCCAGTTTCGGTTTGACTGCTCCTTCCATCAAATGACGGTATTCGAGGAGAGCCTCCAACCGTTTGGAAACCAAATCCTGATGATGGGCTATTTTATTTAAGGTTTCTGAACTATTATCGGGGTGTTTTATTAGTTGCTGAGTGTATCCTGAAGCGATTGTTAAAGGTGTCCGAATATCATGAGCTATGTTACTGATTGCCATATCTAGGGTGTGTTTTTCACGCTTCATGATTAGCTTGTTTTGCTCCACTACTTGAAATAGATTCTCAATTTGGTTATGTAGACGCAAAATGGTCTTTGAAAAGAAATTTACACCGATCCTCTTCATGCTACCAGAGCGAATCTTTTCTTCAATTTGTCTGCTTAAATCTCTAATTGCTATATGGTAGCGAATCAAAGAAATCGCCAAAATGATGTTAATGAGGAGTAATATTGATATCAAAATGTAATTCATTATTTGTCTCCTTTTAATCGAACACCAACTCCCCAAATTGTTTCGATGTATTCGTGATTTGGATCCAGTTGATGTAGTTTCTTACGGAGATTGCTTAGATGAGTGTTGAGCGTATTGTCTCCAGGCAAGTAACTTTCTTCCCAAATCAATTCATAGAGTTCTTCCTTGGTGAAGATTTTTTTAGGATGCTGGAGCAACATTTGGAGAATCTGACACTCTTTCTTTGCAAGGCGAATGGTTTCAGTTGCGTTACTTATTTCAAAACTATCCGCATCGAACTGGATATTTTTAAAGTTTTGTACGAAATTATCAATTTCTCTTCGATCTTCTGACTGATGTTCACCGTTTTGGCGTAACTGCACAGTGACTCTGGCAAAGACTTCATTCAAATCAAAAGGTTTTACTATATAATCATTGGCACCGTCTAAGAGATATTGGCTGATAAGTTTTTTATCACTTAAAGCAGTGAGCATGATAACTGGTGTCTGACTAGTTTGTCGAATGGCTTGCAAGACTTGGTCGCCATTTTTCCCTGGAAGCATGATATCTAGCAGAACGAGATCAATGCCACCTTTGTCAAATTGCATGATACCTTCTGTACCAGAAAATGCTTGAATCACCTCATGTTCCTCTGCAAGAAGGGTTCTTAAGATTTCCTGGATTTCATTATTATCTTCAACTACAAGTATGTTCGCCATAAACCTCGTCCTTTCTAAAACTATTATAACATGTTTTGTTAGGAATTCCAGATACAGAAAAGCTCCTCTCGCATTTTAAGCAAGAAGGAGCTAATGAATATTGAATCTACTTAACCAAATAAGCAATCAGAGTTATAATCCATAGATGAGCTGGGTAGAAAATGTAAAAGAAATATTTACTCCAACTAGTTTCTTTTCCTCGCTGTCCATTATACAAGGCCATAAAAGGAAAGACGGTGATAAAGAGCCAGTCAGAATTGAAAAGCATCATTTCCAGTGTTTGGTGCCAAGTGTCGTAAATTTGGATGGAAGTCACTAACAAGAAGGCCCACAGAAAAGCATAAAGGAGATTTCGCAATCCTTTGCGATTTCGACAAGAGTAACTAATCAAGAGAAATGGTAGCATAGTAATACCACCCTCAGTAAAAAGACAACCGAAAATCAAGAGCCCAGCAACTCCAATCCGACGCCACAACTTCTCCTTTTTATCCATCTCTTTTCTGGGAAAACCAATCCAAAGCATGGTGACACCGATTGCCAAAGTCAAGAAAATGTTATTATTAACCATTACTCCTTTGGATGCAAATAGGGCATTGAGTAGACTATTTCCAGCAAACATGATAAGCGCCCAAGACCAAAGGCGGATGAGGTAGTTTTTCAAGTTTCGAGTATGGATGAAGCCTTCCATAGCCATATAGGCAAACCAAACTCCTACACAACGAGTCATAGCATGAAAGATACCTTCCCACATAGGAGAAACGATTCCTGTGATATGGGGGATATGGTCTAAAACCATTATAGCTGCTATCAAGTACTTCAACTGCGTTGCATTCCATTTTTTCATAATAAACCTCTTTCATTTTGAACTACATAGAGTATAGCATACATTTCCACGCATAATCGTACACCCATCTTACATTTAAAAAGCCTATCTTACATTTTTGTAAGATAGACGTGAATATCAAAAAATAATTATAAAATTTATCTTCTAGTCCGTAATTCGTTGGTACATTTCAGGTCTTCTATCTCGAAACAGTCCCCAGTTGAGGCGTTCACTTGCACCCTTGTCAAGGTCATAGGTCGCTAACAGAACAGCTTCACCTTGTCTTTCAGCTTTCTCTAAAATAGCTCCTGTTTCATCCGTCATAAAGGACGAACCGTAGAAGTCAAGACTGGAACTTTGTCCACCATTTTCCTCACTAGGAGTGACTTCTTCCAAACCGTAACGATTGGCTGCAATGACTGGAACAATATTTGCTGCTGCGTGTCCTTGCATCGTACGTTGCCAGTGCCCACAACTGTCTGTATCCAAAATTGGCTCTGAACCAATAGCTGTTGGGTAAAAAAGCAATTCTGCCCCATTCAACGCAAGACAGCGCGCTGTTTCGGGGAACCATTGATCCCAACAGATACCAATCCCAATCTTAGCATAGCGAGTATCCCAGACCTTGAAACCAGTGTTACCAGGCGTAAAATAAAACTTTTCTTGATAATAATGGTCATCTGGTATGTGGGTTTTCCGATAAACGCCCAGCACTTCACCATCAGCATCAATAACGGCAATAGAGTTATATAAGACATTGCCATCTTTTTCATAAAAACTAATTGGTAGAACAACTTTTAGTTCCTTAGCAAGCACTTTAAAATGCTGAATGGCTGTATTTTCTATCACCGACTGGGCATACTGGTAGTAGTCATACTGGCGTTCCTGACAAAAATAAGGACGTTCAAACAACTCTGGCAAGAGGATGATTTGTGCGCCTTGGTCTGCAGCTTGTCGAACTAAATGTTCAGCTGTTTGGATATTTGTTGCCACATCCTTGACGCATTGCATCTGGATCGCTGCAACTCTAACATTTCTCATCTTTTTCTCCTATTCTGGGATTTGTTGGGTGATACAGTGGATATTGCCACCACCTAATAGAATATCTCTGGCTGGTATTCCTACCACTTCACGGTCTGGGAAACACTTGCTGAGGATATCTAGGGCCACTTGGTCGTTTTTATCTTGAAATTGGGGAACAAGGACAGCCTTGTTGGCAATATAAAAATTGACATAGGAAGCTGCAAGACGTTCACCTGCATAACGCTCTTCTTCCCCTTCTTCATAGATGTAGCCTGACAAATCTTCTTCAGTAACGACTTGTAGATTAGCTGGAATAGGAAGCTTATGAATAGTGAAAGTGCGACCTTTTGCATCCGTTTCCTTTTCTAAAAGGGCAAGGTCAGCTGCAGACATGGCATACTGGGGATCGTTTTGATCATCTGTCCAAGCCAAGACAAGTTCAGCAGGACCAACGAAAGCTGCAACATTGTCAACATGTTCATTGGTTTCGTCCTGATAAATACCATAAGGAAGCCAGATAACTTTTTCAGCGCCAAGGCTCTCTAATAAGGTGTTTTCGATTTCCTCTTTACTGAGATGAGGATTGCGACCAGCGCTTAGTAGGCAACTTTCAGTCACAAGAATGGTCCCTTGACCATCGCTTTGGATTGCCCCGCCTTCCAGTACAAAAGGTTTGGCATCGTAAACAGGCATTTCCAATGCCTCAGCAAAACGACTAGCTACTTGGTTATCCTCTTCATAATCTTGATAAAGACCATCTACAGCTCCACCCCAGGCATTGAAAGACCAATCGACTGCCAACTTGTCTCTTTTATCATTGACGAGAATAGTCGGACCAGTATCACGGGCCCAGGCATCATTGGTAGGAATATCTAGATAAACGACCTTGTCTCCGAGATAGGATTGGGCTTCAGATAGATGGTCCCGTTCCACCAAAAGATAAACAGTTTCCCCTTCTGCTATGGTCTTGATAATTTGGCTAAATGCTTTTTTTGCAGCCTTTCCTTGAAAAGGCCATGAACCTGGTCGAGTCGGCCATATCATGAGGGTGCCATGATGGGGTTCGTACTCTGCTGGCATACGATAGCCTGCTTTTTTCGGAGTTTCTATCATGATAATCTCCCTTTAAAATCTTGATAGCCAAAGGCTTTGACTAAGCTGCAGTCACCCTGCTCGTCCATAAGATAGAGACTTGGCAATCCAATACCGTTAAAGGTATTATTTTTGACAAAGGAGTAGATTGCCATGTCTTCAAAGTAAAGTCTATCACCGATTTGGACTGGATTTTCAAAACTATAATCACCAATCACATCACCCGTCAGACAGGTATTAGAAGAAAGTCTATAGGTATGGGCTTTTTCACGCGCATCAAATCCGTTTCTCAAAGGTGGACGATAGGGCATTTCAAGTACATCTGGCATATGGCAGGTCGCAGAGGCGTCTAAAACCAAGATTTCCATACCGTTTTCGACAATGTCCAATACTTCAGTTGCTAGATAACCCGCATTGAGCGCAATAGCTTCACCCGGCTCGATATAGACTTCAAGATTGTAAGTATCTCGGATACGTTTGATTTCAGAAATCAGCAAATTCACATCGTAGTCTTCTCTTGTGATGTGGTGTCCTCCACCCATATTGAGCCATTTGACTTCATGTAAATAAGGTCCAAACTGTTCTTCTACAGCTTTCAAAGTTATCTCTAAATCATCTGCCCCCTGTTCACAAAGGGTATGAAAATGAAGCCCATCCACCAAGTCCAGCAAATCACTCGGTATCTTGTCTAAGCTAACTCCAAAACGGGAGCCAGGTGCACAAGGATCGTAGAGCGCGTGATCTCCTTGAGTTGAACACTGAGGGTTGAGGCGCAAACCGACACTGATACCAGCCTCTCGGCAACGAGGACCGTGTTTACGCAACTGTCTCTCGGAGTTAAAAACGATATGGTCAGATATTTGTAGTAGCTCTTCCATATCTGATTCCTTGAAAGCAGGCGCAAAGACATGGACTTCCCCCGGAAACTCTTCTCTAGCTAACTTAGCTTCATAGAGTCCACTAGCCGTTGTACCAGATAGATACTGGCTAATCATGGGGTAGGTTTTGTAGAGAGAATAAGCCTTCTGGGCCAGTAAAACCTTGCAGCCCGCTTCTTCCTGAACTTGCTGTAAAATATGGCAATTGGCTTCTAACTTGGCCAAGTCAATGACATAGGCTGGTGTGGGTACTTGTTCTAGCTTCATTAGTCCACCATTTGTAGATTTTCAACCACAACCCAAGGTAAGCCGTACTCATTCAAAGCTTCCATGAATGGATCTGGATCCAATTCTTCAAGGTTGTAAACTCCAGGTTGTTTCCAAGTTCCGTTCATAACCAATTTTGTCCCAATCATAGCTGGAACGCCTGTTGTGTAAGAAATTGCTTGAGAACCAACTTCTGCGTAGCATTCCTGATGGTCGCAAACATTGTAGATGTAGATTGTCTTTTCAACGCCATCTTTGATACCTGTAAAGATACATCCGATATTAGTTTTTCCAACAGTACGTGGTCCAAGGCTTGCAGGATCTGGAAGCAAGGCTTTCAAGAATTGGATTGGTACGATTTCTTGTCCGTTAAAATTAATAGCATCTGTACGAAGGAGACCAACGTTTTCCAAGCATTTCATGTGCGTTAGATAAGATTGTCCAAAAGTCATAAAGAAGCGAATGCGTTTAACTCCTGGAATATTTTTTGCTAATGATTCAATTTCTTCATGGTGGAGGAGATACATGTCTTTTTGGCCAACTTGAGGGAAATCATACTCACGTTTGATAGACATAGCTTCAACTTCTACCCATTTTCCATCTTCCCAGTAAGAACCCGGCGCAGAAACCTCACGTAGATTGATTTCTGGGTTAAAGTTGGTCGCAAATGGATAACCATGGTCACCACCATTACAGTCTAGAATGTCGATATAGTGGATTTCATCAAAATAGTGTTTGAGAGCATAGGCTGAAAAGACACTAGTCACACCTGGGTCAAAACCAGATCCAAGCAGAGCTGTCAAGCCTGCTTCTTTGAATTTCTCCTGATAAGCCCATTGCCATGAATAATCAAAGTAGGCTGTAAAACCAAGTTCCTTGCAGCGTTTTTCGTAGATGGCACGCCACTCAGGATCTTCTGTGTCTTCTGCCTCGTAGTTAGCTGTGTCGATATAGTGAACTCCAGTCGCTAAACAAGCATCCATAATGGTCAAATCTTGGTATGGTAAAGCTACGTTCAAAACAGCTTCTGGCTTGTAGCTTTCAATCAAAGCAATCACTTCTTCAACCTTGTCAGCATCAAGAGCGGCTGTCTCAATCTTAGTATTTGTTTTGCCTTCTAATTTAGCCTTCAAGTCATCACATTTTGACTTTGTACGGCTAGCAATCATAATTTCTTTAAAAGTTTCGCTATCTTGGCAAATCTTTGAAATAGCAACTTGGGCAACGCCCCCACATCCAATAACTAATAAACGACTCATTTTTTTCCTTCCTCTTCTTCTAAAATGTCCTCAACATACTTGGGCAACATAAAGGCCCCCACATGTAAGTTTGCAGTGTAGTATTCTGTGAAAAGCTGGCGTTTTTTCCAGCCTTCCTTATCAAAATCTTTGACAGGGTGGTATTTTTTAGATGCAAATCCAAACAACCAATAACCCGCTGGACTGGTTGGGATATGGGCCTGATAAACTCGACTGATTGGAAAGGCTTGATTGACCTTACGGTGCATACTTCGGCAAGCTGACTCATCCTCGTCAAAGAAGGGACTCCCATGCTGATAGATCATGATGCCGTCTTCCTTCAGAGCTCTGTAACTGTTTCCGTAAAATTCCTTGGTAAAGAGCCCTTCCGTATGTCCAAATGGATCTGTCGCGTCGTTGATGATAATATCGTAGTCATCTTCGCAGTTTCGCAAAAAGCGTAGCCCATTTTGGTAGTAAATGGTAACACGAGGATCATCTAGCCCTGCAGCAAAGTCTGGGAAATACTCACGACAGACTTCAACCAACATTTCATCTGGTTCCACAATATCGATTTGTTCCAGTTCAGGATAGAGGGTTAATACTTGGGCAACACCACCGTCACCACCCCCAATAACCAAGACTTTCTTGGGATTCGGGTGGACAGCCATGGGAACGTGAACAGTCATTTCATTGTAAACAAAATCATCCGCATCTGAAAACAAGACATGCCCATTTAAAATCAGTATTTTTCCAAAAGCTGGCGTATCCAAGACTTCGATATCCTGCCATTCACTTTTTCCAGCATAGAGTTGCTTGGCAGTTCTCAAGGACAATTTCACATCTGGAGTATGAACTTCAGAAAACCATAAATCCATCTAGTTCTCCTTTCTCTTAATGACGTTGATGTGATTGACCTCTGGATCTTCCGTCCCTTGGAGGGAGCAACCACGTTCCTTTGCAAATTGGATATAGTCTACAATTTCTCGTGTAATCCGTTCACCAGGAGCCAAGATTGGAATCCCTGGAGGATAACACATGACAAATTCCCCACAGACTTGTCCAACAGAATCATCCAAGGTTAAACTATTTCTTTCTGAATAGAAGGCTTCTTGCGGAGACAGCACTAACTCGGGTTGGATATATTCTCCAGCAATCAAATCTTTTCCATCTCTTGAGTAGAGTCTCTTGATATCAGCCAAAGCACCAACCAAGCGCTCGATATCTTGGATACGATCTCCAATGGAAATATAGGCCAAGATATTGCCGATATCACCAAACTCGATCTGAATGTCATATTCATCCCGTAAGAGGTCATAAACCTCGATACCGGTTAAGCCAATACCCTGAGTGTAGACTGACAACTTAGTAACATCAAAATCACAAACGGAAACACCGTCTATTAACTCTTTAGAGTAAGCATAGTAGCCACCGATAGCATTGATCTCACGACGAGCGTATTCGGATAGCTCAATGACCTTCTCAAAAGACTCTTTACCACGAAGGGCTAAGTTGCGACGCGAAATATCTAGACTAGCCATCAACAAGTAAGAGGCAGATGTAGACTGGGTCAGGTTGATAATCTGACGAACGTACTCAGGGTTCATCTGCTCCCCAATAAGTAAAATGGAGCTTTGGGTCAAACTCCCACCAGACTTATGCATAGAGACCGCCGCCATATCAGCCCCTGCATCCATAGCAGAAATTGGAAGCTTATCTGTAAAATGCAAATGCGCTCCATGGGCTTCATCTACTAAAACCATCATGCCAGCTTCGTGAGCCATTTCCGTTAAACCCTTGAGGTCTGAACAAATCCCATAGTAAGTTGGATTGTTGATGAGGATAGCCTTGGCATCTGGATGTTCCTTTATAGCTTGAGCCACACGGTCATTTTCAAGTCCTAAAGCGATGCCGATTTTAGGATCTACACTCATCTCGATATAGATGGGAATGGCGCCACATAGAACCAGCGCATTGATAGCAGATTTATGGACATTACGTGGCAGAATAATCTTATCTCCTGCCTTGCAGGTGGAAAGAATCATGGTTTGAACAGATGAAGTTGTTCCCCCGATCATGAGAAAGGCATGCGCTGCTCCAAAAGCATCCGCAGCTAATTCCTCTGCGTCTCGAATAATCGAAATGGGATGTCCTAAATTATCTAAGGGTTTCATAGAATTGACATCAATGCCAACACATTTTTCTCCTAACAGTTCGACAAGTTCTGGATTTCCTCGTCCACGCTTGTGACCTGGCACATCAAAGGGGACAATCCTTTTCTTGCGTAGCTTGACCAAGGCCTCGTAAATTGGGGCTTGGTTTTGATCTAACTTCTTCAAGACATACTCCTTTACCGTATTTTTAGCACCTCAAGAAGATAAAGGCGACTAAAGGTTGACTTATGAAAAAAGAGCAGGTTTTCACCTGCTCTGCAATCTTCTGACGTGTGTATTTTGGTTTCTGTTGAGTATGTCTGTTCCTGATGTTTCCTAACTCTCTAGTAGCAAATATTACGTACTTTATTGATCGTTTCACAAGATGACGTGTGCTTTCACCACACTAAAATTTATGAATTAGGACAAATATCCTAACATCAACTTATAAAAGTAGGCTTTTAACCCTATCAATAATGTGGCTTTTCAACCACGCTTCGGCATTCAACCCTGCCTGTCCGTAGGCATTTTTTACTCGGGTTTATATTTGCTAGAAAACATCATCTCATTTTCTAAGCCTTATAACTATATCATGTTTATAAGAGCTTGTAAAGGATTTTGTTAAACTTTTTTTAATAATCTTGTTTTTTGTTCGCGAAATATCTTTCAACAATAAAAAGAAATCGTTTTAAATCGTTATCTGCATAAGAAAAAAGAAACTACAACCATTAGCTGCTTCAATAATCTTAAAGTATAACTTGATATTGAAAATCAATTCTTTTCATCAGATTTCATAAATATTTCCAGCTAGGAAGTGGGAATCAACTGCTCCAATTCTACTTCTGAAAGCTGTCCTTGATTGTAAAGTTTTCTAAGTAAGTCCTCATCTACGGTAATTGAATAGTAATCCGTCACAAACTCATGAAATCGCTCAAAACTGTCAAAGAAGTAGGATAATAACCATTCACCACCGTCCTGATCTTGGTAGGTATTTTGATGCTCTTGTCCATCATACCAGATAAAGAAGGTTGTTTCATCTTTTTGTTCTTCTGAGTATAGGTTTTGATACTTTTCATCCAGTCCTTTATAAAATCCGTCTATGATGTCTTGATTCCACTCATTCGCAGCAAATTGACTCAAACTACTTTCATGATCAAAACCTTTTATGAGGATCATTTTATCAGTCAAAATCACATCTAGAGAATCACCAGAGCCATTGTCGATAAGGTAACGAGCCCCATAGCTTCCCTCAGTCTTAACGATCAATCGAAGCCAGGTCTCATTTGGATCTGTTCGATACTCATCAATGACAAGTAAGGCATCTAAACGTGTCTTGGCATTTTCCCATTCAATTCTTCCCATCTCTTTAGTCCTCCATCTTAAAGCTTAAAATCTATTATGCTTACAAATTCTATAACCAATTTCTATCTATTCCGTCCAACTATACTGTGGAATATTTTCTTCACCAGACAAGTCATCAGGTGTACAATTTTCTAGATGTGCATTCATCACGCACCTGACTAACAGTTGGAGAAAGTACTTAACAAATAGTCACTAAGATATTCCCCTTGAGAACTAAGATTTTCTTATAAAAATCCTTCATTTTTACAAAACAGGTTCGAATATCATCCTTGATTTCTTCCTCTTCATCAAGATAATCCCAAATATCGGGATACAAATCTGCCTTCTTGCATGCTTCCATGCTAAAGTTAGCTAGAGCCCTATCCATGTCAAAATTCTCTAAAGCTTGAACAATCTCAGCTATCTTTGACTTTTCAGTATAGGCTATATATTCCGACACATTTTCTAAAGGGGTCACTCCCAAGACAGCTTCTCTCAAAGGATCGTCATCCATAAATTCTGAACTACTAAAGCCTGTCATAACAAAGAGTAAGGCGTCCCACATTTTGTCAATATCTATCAACGTCTCATTTTCCTTAGTAGAATCCTCTACTAAGTCAAGCAATTCCTCTTCCTGACGAGAATCTCGCATTATTTGGCTTAATTCATTGTCAGATAGATATCGATAATTAGCAATCATTCCCATAATGTTTCCTCCTATTCGTTTCTTAGGATAGCACTGATTTTACTATTTCCCTTTCTTGAAAAGACATAATACTGTTTTTGGACTCTCCTCCTTATTTCTAATCCTCATCTTCTGTCACTTCCCAGACTTCTGACTGGTATCCCTCGCCGTCAATATCATAGCGCTGAGTATAGCCTAAAAATCGCTCTTTATTATTTGCCTTACGAGGTTTGAGAATGTTTATAGCCCAGAACCCGATAAGAATGAGAACTAAAAGCGCTATTACAGTCTCCATGCGATTCTACCTAACCTTTCTTAATAAGCTTCAACCCACTTTTCATTATCCATGATGAAAGGCTTAGCTAGGCCATCACCTGTGTAATCTGCATACTTGGTAGCCAAATATTTGTAACAATCTTCCTTACTCGCAAACTTAATAGCTTGATAAGGCTCTTCAAAAGTCAGTTTCTCTACAAATAAGAAACCCTCCTCAGCTGGCACTAAAATACCAACGTGACCGACAAAAAGATACTCTCCATCCAAATTGTCATGCAACACAACAGACAACATCCGAGCTTTATCATTAAATTGAAACTGGGAGAAGAATTTCTCCATCTTCTGCGCGTGAACTTTTACATCCGTTGTCGCTTCCGTCTCCACCCTAGAAAATAGAATATCAAACTCTTCCTTATCTTTCGCGTCAAATACTTTTCCCTTATCGATAGCATCGTTATCCACAAAAAGTAGCTGGTCATTCTTTTCAAGTTTTGGGATCGTGACTGAATTTTTTAATAACGCATAGCTATTAATACGGCAGTTGGTCCCGACAAAGTCACCCTTTTTTTGATTCCAGAGATTGCTGATTTTCTCTACGTCGTATTCTGTCTTCGTAAAGGAGGCAAAATCCCCACTTAAGCCAGTAGAACCGACAGTCGCATTATAATCTGTGACAAGATTGAAAAATGCATCAACACTATTTGGGTCCAAGTGAGCTGATAAGAGAGATTTGACCTCTTCGGTACTGACCTGATTGTTCAGATTGGTATATGAAGCCGTCCAAGGAACTTTATCCGAACTGGTCTGTGTCTGGTTTGCAGCTTCAGTGCTCGTATTATTTTGCTGACAAGCAGCCAATCCAAGAAATAAGGGCAAACACAGTCCCAAGGCTACTACTTTTCTCGTTCGTTTCATGCAATTCTCCTTCTAGAGTACCATTCTCTATTACTTTTTAAACACTCTTCACTAATCCATCAACAAGTAATCCGTGATTTAGCTTTATTATACTACATAAGTCAAAAAAAGACTGCACGAATCACCTATTCATTACAGTCTTTTTAATCCTATTTTTTATTGAATGACGAAACCTTTAGGCAAAAGCGCAAGTTGCTGGTCCAATTCTTGGCAATGACTGGCTAGCGCTACAGCATCACTGTCTTCTAAAAGATAGTTTTCAGTTGATTGGTTAAAAATAGCTTGGATTTTTTTTCCATCATAATTCCATTCTAGAGCTAGAACATCTGGCTTGATTTCTTGCAGACTATAGGTGCCATGTTGGATAATGCCTGAAACATCCTTACGAAGTTGAATCAATTTCTTCATAAAATTAAGCATCTCATTACTGTCTGAAACACGTTCCCAAGGCATGACACGACGACAATCTGGATCTGGTCCTCCACCTAACTCCAACTCCGTTCCATAGTAGAAACACGGTGTCCCCCTTTGTAAAAAGAGACAGGCAAGTGCCGACTTAACGAGTTGAACATCTCCCTTAGCAGTAGCCAAAATGCGCTCCGTATCGTGCGAATCCAAAAGATTGAACATCACTTCCGAAATCTGTTGTCTATAGTACATTGATTGGCTATTGATTTCATTGATAAACTGATAAGGATTCTTAACCCCTCGCAAGAAATAATCCTTGATGCTGTCGGAGAGAGGATAGTTCATAACTGCGTGGAATTCATCGCCATTTAACCAAGGATGGGAGGTGTGCCAGACCTCTCCAAGAATATAAAGGTCAGGCTTTTTAGCCAAGACAGCCTTACGGAAATCTCTCCAAAATTGATGGTCTACTTCATTTGCCACATCCAGGCGCCAAGCATCAATATCAAACTCTTCAATCCAGTAGGTCGCAACGCTCAACAAATAGTCCCTCACTTGAGGATTGGCCGTATTTAGCTTGGGCATATAGCTGGCAAAGGCAAAGGTATGGTAAGGGAGTTTTCTTGGATCACCCAGCTTATCCTTGGTAACTGGGAACTCTTGAACATGGAACCAGTCTTTATATTCCGACTTTTCACCATGCTTGAGAACATCCTGCCACTGCGGAGACTGATCCCCGATATGATTGAAAACAGCGTCCAGCATGATTTTCATGTCTCTCTGATGTGCCTCCTCCACCAGTTGACGGAAGGTCTCCTTATCTCCAAAATGACGGTCAATTTCGAAATAATCCGTCGTATTATACTTGTGATTGCTTGGGGATTCAAAGATTGGACAGAGATAAAGTCCTGTAATCCCCAAATCTTGCAAGTAATCCAGATAGTCAATAATACCTTGTAAATCACCACCAAAGAAATCGCTCGTCTTTGGCTTGATAGAGGAATCCCAATCTAGGACCCCTTCTGGAGAAATTTCAGGGTTCCCATTAGCAAAACGTTCTGGGAAAATCTGGTACCATACCGTCTCTGCTACCCAGTCAGGAACGTGGCAAGCATCAATCTCATGGATATACGGAATTTTAAAGCCATTTCCTTCATAATGAAGGTTTTCTAGCATATTTTCAACACATCCCTTATCGCCATACAAAATACTCTGACCCTGCTTATCCTTGAGTTCAAAGAGATACTGGAGTCGTGCATAGCCAACTGAAACTTCCGCTTGCCAGTAATCAAATAAGGCATCAGAAGTTACTTTGACCATCTCCTTACTATCTTCATAACGGTCCTCTATAAAGATAAAAGGATCACCATAATGTAAGTTGATGCTTTCAATATCATCTTTCTTGGTCCGGATGCGAATGTGCATTGTCTTGTCTTTATAAAGATAAGCATACTCCGACTCTGATCTGTGGTAAATGGCTGTTAATTCCATTGTTCTGTCTCCTAGTTTACTTTTATTCATCTTGCTGCGCAAACGTTTTCATAATTGTGATTCTAGTATACTACTTTCGTATTTTATTTGCAAGGCTTGTCCGCAGTTTCGAGTGGTTTGATTTTGAGAATATAAAAAAGCAGCCAGTCTTACAACTTGCTACTTTTCAAATGATGATTTACAACTGTCTTTCTAACCATTCTATCTTTTTAAAATCCTTATTGTTATTGTGGTTATTTCGATAGGAATCTTGGGAAGAAGCCTTGTAAATACTTAAATACTGTTCTAAACTTGGAACACGAAACGTGATGTCCTCGAGATGAATCAGCTCTATATCTGATTCCGAAACTCCTGCAAAATCAGGTAAAGAATCGATACTTCCGAATTCAACACTCAGACCATCTTTTTGGAATTCATGCTCATGAATATCTATTAAGGCATAGCCTAAGTGTTTCATCACTTTCATTATCTTGTCCCACGAATAAATTCTGAGATGATCAGGTGCTTCCCAACCTCTAGGGTCACCAGGCACATGAATGTCAATGTCAGACGGCCCCCATTCTTCATTTGAACGGTATTCAAACCCCAAAGACCCCATGAGCGTCGGAGTGATTCCGACTTGGTTTAAATGAGAACAAATTGTTCGAAATTCATCAAATAGAGAATTCATTCCTCCTCCAATCGTTGATATGAAACTCGATTTCGCAGTGAAAAATAAACTAACTTCTACCTTCTACTCTTTCGGTTTTGAAAATACTTCTACTCGCTGAGCTAGGACTTTGATTTCAACAGGTAGGTTATCCGATTTATCGCCGTCAACATCTGACTCCAATTCACTATCTGAAGAGATCTTAATATTACGCGCTCTGATATACTCAATATTATCATTGCCGACAACATCTCCTTTTAGTAAATCCGGAATGACGGATAATTTAGAGAATATAGAAGCATCTTTTAGAATCAAAATATTGGCATAGCCATCTTTGTCTTCTTCAAAGATTTTCTTATCAGCGAAGTAATTTGTCAAGAGAACCAAAACATGACTAGCTTCACCATCATAATTTCCATTTTCCGTCTCAATCTTAATGTTAAAAACCTGATCCGTCATGACAGACTTCATGGTATTTACAGCATAGGCAAGAATACCGAATTTTGTCTTGTCCTCGATTTCCACATTGTGAATCGCCTCAGGCAGAGAACCGATACTAAAGATATAACCAAAATAGTTATCATTCGCTTTACCAATATCAATCTTGTTGGTTAAATTAAAATCGAGTTCATCTATCGCGCCATCGATGTCTTGATTGATTTCCAATAGTTTCGTAATGAGGTTACCCGTCCCACCAGGGATAATCCCTAACTTAGGAATGTAGTCTCTCTCAGCAATACCAGAAATGACTTCATTGACAGTCCCGTCTCCACCAAACACAACCACTGCATCGTACTGCTCACGAGAAGCTTCTTCAGCAAAATGTGTTGCATCTAAGGCTTTTTCAGTAATTTTGGTTTCCACCTGCTCAAAATAATCTTTGGCTTTATTCTCCAGCTTGACCTTATAATCCAAAGCCTTTTCTCCACCAGAGGTAGGGTTAATAATTAACATTACTTTTTTCATTGATTTTCTCCTTAATATTCGTTTGAAACCTTTATATTTCATTATATGAAACTAAATGTACCCCTATTATACAATGAAAATACAGAAAAGAGAAATCTGACGTACCGGAGATTGAGAGAATCAGTTCTAAAAAAAGTTGGATATGCTGAAAATGATAAATACCTTCTAGTTTATTTTTTTACCAATCGATTAAAATCAACCAAATATAAAATCCCAGAAATAAGAGCAAAAATTGCTGAAAAAAATGAAAGGAAGGGGATAAAACCTGTGATAGATGCAACTAAGAGAAACAAAAAACTTTTCTTACGACCGTTTGATTCTTTTCTATAAATGAAAATTGCAAGTATGGAACAAACAAGAAATATAAAACTAATTAAATTTACTGAGAAAGCCCATGCTGGTTTATCAACAAAATGAAGAGCCCCATTGATAAATCTTATCTCCCATCTATAGAAAAATGCAAATGCAATAATGGGAGAGCATGTTAAAGCAAAAATTCCATTAAAAAAAAATAAACTGTTTGATTTCACACTTAATCCTTTTCTGTACTTATTCATCGCTAATTAATAGATTCACTATTTAAAAATTCTTTAGACTTCCGTACGATATAGAGCTGTTCATCTTCTTGAGCGAGTTTACTAAACAACTCATTCGCCCTAGTCATATCTCCTTTTAATTTAGAGTTCAAGGCTTGATAGTAAGTGATTTCCAATTGTTGATATTTAAATTCGTTTTCCAAGTCTTCAAAGTAATCATTGGATTGATGAGCAATTGTTAAATCGTAAAGCGCAATACTTACGCTTTTTGTTTTCTCGGCTACAGAAAGATCTGATATGGACATTTTGTTTAGTATAAGATCAAGCTCATCTCTGGTCAGGTTTGGATTTGCAAGAACTGTCGAGCGAACGAGGTAACTCACTAAGAAATCCCTGTATTTCAGCTTCAGTTTTTGATCAGTCATTGCTTCAGAAGCCTCCTTAATGGCAGCATCGAAATCACCAATCATATAGGAATACCCAACAGATGTTAGCGTCACATCCATTTTTATAATAGCTCTTTTTGCAACTTTCTTCAACTCAATGTATTGCTTCCAAGATGGTAAATCTAAGTCCATATGTAGTAACTTAGTACCACTTCTTAAATACCCTCTTCTGATTATCGAGATCGAAAGGAATAAGAGTACATTTATGAGTATAATACAAAGGGTTTGAATAGTCCTATCTTTCACCATCAAAGCTACAAAAAGAATAAGAAGAACGGCCAAAACAATCGCAACTTTTCTATAAAAAGCATATCTTTTACGTAATTCTAAGTAATTCATTATTACTCCTTTTCTAAATTACAATGTGGCATTGCGAGAACAGTCCTGAATCTTAAATGAGTCATTGACCACTCAAATACTTTCTAATTAATTCCCTAATTTTTCTGATAAAATAGCCCAATGTGACCTGCAAAAGAGGATCATAAAACGGCTTTCATCTTAACTTATAACTTCTCTATTCTATCAAAAACAATCTCTTGCTTTTCGACACTTTCTCGGAGTGGTGACATGCCTAAAATCACTGTAAAAAATCCCAATAATAGAATACTATTAATAACGAGTATGGCACCCTCTGTCCCATCAACAATATTTAGATAGAAAGTAAAACATCCAAGAGTCGGAACAAGGATAAAAGGAAGAAGTTTGTAATGTTTTAATTGACGCTTATTTCCAACTGGTTTAAAGGTTATTTGATAGTTTGAAACTTTATTCTCAAGTCTTTTTTTGACGCTATGACGAGCTCTTATGGCAATGAACCAGAAAGCAAGATAAGCTAGGAAAATGAATAGGCCATATAAGCCTATCTTTAAAGGAAGGTTGTGACTAATCCCATTGTTTCTAAAAAAATTTGTCACAAGCCGATAGCCAGATCCCCCTATTGCTGTACCAATTGCAATCCCAATTGATTTACTCATAGTTGGAGCTACACTCTCAAAACGCATATCTCTTTTATCTAACTTTTGCATTTTTGCAGTAATTTCATCGGGAAGAGACCCCCAGAAATAGGATTTTGGTCTAACAGTCGTCAAATCTAGAATATACTTTTCTCCCTCTACTTCTACTATTTTGAAAAATACTTTATTCGTTTCTTTAAATTTTACTTTCATAGTCACCTTTAAATTCTTCTCAGAGTTAAAAAACTCTTTTCAATAACATTCCTAAATCGTTAGCCCCGTTTTTTAATAATAGTTAAACCAATTTTGACAGACATCTCTTTCGATGTTAACTGTATTGCAATCCCATAATTTGTTTTATCTGATTTATCTATTCTAATTTGGCATGTTGTTTCCTCAGGTAGATCATATTTGCTTTTCAGTTTCTGAAAGAGTTCAGAGTTATTTTCTGGCTGGTAGATAATTTCACTAAGCTTTGTTGTTCCGGTTCTTAACGTTCTTTTTACATTCAAAGAGTCAAAAACATCTCTTTTGACAACTAAGTTAAGAATCTCTTCGTCAAATAAAGGGTCTATCTCCGAATCGTAATGCAACTTGCCATTAGAATAACTAACGGGAACCGTTTTTTTATTTTCTCCGATTTGTATTCTATAGTCACCCTTACCATCTGCCTCGGTAATATCTAGGTCAATTTCATATCTTTTGACTTCGTCACCATTTTTTATATAGACTCTACTTTTATAAGCTTCCAGCCCATTAAAATCCTTCTGCTCTTGTTCCAAAAATTTAAACATGGGATCAAACGTTTTTTCAAACTCGTACTGTTCCTTTGTTCTATTTTGGGGAATAGTTTCAACGCCCAAACTACAAGCATTCAATGAAGATGCTGTCAAAAGAATAACAAGAACTCCAGTTACCCATAAACGCCATTTAAACTTTTTCATATTCTATTTAATCCTTTTTTCGAGTCATAAAAGTAAGATTTTTTCAAAAATTTATAAATGTTTAGTTTAACTTACACTAGTTCTACGTCAACTCCAACTGCAGCAAAAGTTTCCTTAACTTGTTCAAAATTACTTGACATGATTGTCGCCTGTTTTAAATTTGGGAACTGCTTTAATTCAGCCAAACTAACCTCATTCAAATCAAAAATACTATCTTCACCATCCCACTGAGGAATCAGATTCATAAAAATTTCATTACCGCCATCCATATCAATCTCTTTTACAAGACTTGCATACTTCTGTGAAATCTGAAGATTTTTAAAGTATTCTAAGGCAGGCTCGACAAGTTCTGTACTTTCTGTATCAATATCCAACTCGCTAAATTCCTCTGAAAAATCAAAAATATCAAAAGCTGGCTTTAAAACCTCTAAATCATACATCAATACCTGGATAATAGCTAGTTTAAAATTCAGATTATCAAAATGAAGATATTTTTCTTGAACAACTTTTGGATTTGATTTTTGACGTTCATGCTTGATTTCTGGATAGTAGGAAATGGTGAGTGGATATCTCATTACATCTGGTCTTCCATTAAAATTGGTTCCACGAGGGGTCCATAAAATAAAATTGAAATCCCCAGTTCTGTGTCTATCATAAAGAAAATAGGGAGGCTTCCCATCAGTGAATACTACGGCATGACAAGGCATCTTGGGTAATTCTTCTTCTCCAAACATAGGTTTTACAACATCACCGTAGTAGAGACTGATAGTAGAAAGTAGATGCTCATCATCAAGATAGACCCTGCATTTCTTTAAATGATTCTTGACAGAAAACGAATGTTCAAATATAATACCAGCATTGTCGTAAATGTACTTTATGTATTTATTTTCTTTTTTGACAACCTGATCAGGCTTTCCTAATATAGCCTCAATATCTTTCAAAGATAATGGAAAAGACAAGCTGGTTCCGTTCATTACCATTGAATTGTCATGAAAATTGATTTCGAGGTTTTTAGGACCTTTCTTTTTAAAAAAACTAAACATTTGATTCTCCTATTTATAATTTTTTTATCTAAATGCATCAAATCTATTTTTCTAACGTTAGAAAATTTACTGTATAAAATAAGGTTTTGCCATATTTTTCGTCCGCAGTATTAAAAAAGCAGGAAGCCTTCTTGCCTTAAAATGAAAAGGTGAGAGGATTAGCAACGTTTCACTAACAAACTCACACACTCAGCGGTTCGGATTTACCGTATCATCCGTGAAAAAACAATCCTCACGAAATAATGGAAAGTCTTTTGTTTTAATATTGTTCCATTCGTAAACTGAACCTACAATATCTCCAATAATTGCTCCTAGCATGGCATTTCTCCTTATAAACTATTGGTTTAGACAGACATTTCTATTTGTCATACTCGTCTATTTTATCAGCATATATAGTTTTTACGGATAGATTTGTAATCTCCTTCCAACCCAAGTCACTTTAACTGTTTTGCACTAAATCTTGATGGTCAATGGCCCATTGAATCCACCCTGACCACTCCACAGCCAAGTGAATTTGGTGGTCTTTTACAATAGAATTGGGGCATAACGCCGGAAACTCGACACAAGTGACCGCCTCAATTCCCTGTTCTACATTACGGAATTGATGTCTTACTCCTCCAATAATGGTCCCGTCTTTTAGTTTCGCAATTCCGACGATCTGATACGGATACTCTTCATCCCGAGGCGTTTGAATTCCCTCTTCTTCGTTAAACCGAATAAAGAATTGCATTGGGAAAGGAGCATTTCCCGTTTTTTCAATGACCTCTAGTTCCTCTTCGCGGGGCACTAAAGCATAATGCTCTGGACAAACAGACAAATTGACTTTCAAATTTTCAGCTGTGTTTAGATACGTAACGTGATCAATCACCTTGCCTAAAATTTCTACATCAATTCCTTCTGCATAAATTTTAGTCGTGGCCTTTTTTCTTCTTTTCCCAGATAGTTTAGTCGCAATCTTTAGACTGATATCGCCTAATTTTAGCTGATTCTGAATTTTTGCGACAATCGCATCATATCCTAGATCTACCTTTTTCTCGGTTAGCACTTCACATAATTGTTCCGTCGACGCTTCCCAGTCATAAGAAAGTCCCAAATTTTTATAAACTGAAATTACGTGTTTTCTTTTCCATTTTTCTAACGCTTTAGCATCAAAACTTTTTTCATTCATTAGAATATCCATTTTTCTCACCAACTTTCTTCAGCTTAATCTATCTTTCCTCTATAAAACTTTTAGAGAAAATAGAGCTTATGGCTTCACCCACTAAACTAAGAATTATTTATTTACGATACTCCTCTATTTTGTTACTGTGTTCTTTCAGAAGTTGTTTGGAATAAACTTTTTCTTTCTTTGAGTCTCGAACTTCTTTCCAAAGAATAGAAGCTACTTTTAGTTTATTAGAGTAGTTGGCACTATTTTCGTCTGCACAGAAATCCTTTAGAAATTGATTCCATTGACAAACCGAATGATCATACTTGGCATAATCTGAATTTCCATAATAGACTTTTAGCATATCTTGGATTGTGAAATTCAAATCATTTTCTTTTTTTACTTTTCTCCAAGCAGTGGCCATATTAGCAGTAAATTTAAAGGGCGAAACACCTGTTAAAGTTGAGAAATATTCTCTAAAGTTTGCATTAAAGGAGAATCCACATTCAAGTAAGGGCGTATCTAAAGTAACGACTTCTACTCGTTTCTTTTTCCTTTTTACTGATGATTTTTTAATCAAATTCCCGTTGAAGTACTGCTCAATAATATCATTGAGTTCTTGTTTTGTACCTCTATATTCAAGCCCTAATGACTTGCATATCTGTGAAAGTTCATCACGATACCAATAGTATTTATTAAATTCATCAAAGGATGTGACTTTATCAAACTCAGGTCTGCTCTCTATCAATATAACACCTCCTTAAAAACAGTTTAGGTTTTCATTTCTAAATAATGGAGTTTTAGTTTCTTTATTTTGAGGATTAGCTACGTTTCACTAACAAACTCAAACACTCAGCGGTTAGGACTTACTGTATCATCCGTGAAAAAACAATCCTCACAAAATAAAGGAAAATCCTTCGTTTTGATATTGTTCCATCCGTAAACTGAACCTACAATGTCTCCAATAATTGCTCCTAGCATGGTATTCCTCCTTATGGCATATCAGATTCGTTACACATTTCTAATGAGTCACTCTTTAAAAATGGCACCACCAAATCAATCCACTCATAAGGCAGGTAAGCTGATAAATAGCCGTGGTTATAGCCCTTTGCTTCATACAAAATTGTATTTGAATGTAGCTGATGAAATAATTTCGCTGATTCTTTCACACAGTTCAATTCTTTTTCACCATAAATATACAGAACCTGAGCCCTGCTAGCAGAAATCATATCTTTCAACTTGTAACATCCCATATAGTTTTTGTAAATGGTCACCAATGTTTTGATAGGCGTCCTTGGCAAATCCTCCAAATAATAAGCTTTTATTTCCTCTGGATAAGCCCGTTTAGGATAGAGTTTGTTCATCATGCTTAACTGAAGTTTGCAAGAGAATTTATTGAACATCAATTTACCAAATAGAGACACTAGAAAGATGCTGATTTTAGCTAACCTTGGTTGAGGAATGCAGACGCTTCCATCTATGATGGCCTTCTCAGCAATTTCACTGTCTAAAGACAAAAGCTCCATGGTAATTTGACCACCAAGTGAAACACCACCGATTGCAAACAATTTCCCACCACAGTTTTCTTTGATATAGTCTAGAATCTCCAAAGCAGAATCTTCAGTAGAAACATAATCAAGTTGATATTCCTCGCCGTGGCCATTCAAAGTGGGTAGAATAATACGGTATTCTTCTGACAAGATTCGTGCTTGACGAAGATAATTCCACCAAGAACTTCCACCACCATGTATCAGTAAAATAGGAGGCAAATTCTTATCACCAAATTCATGGAATTTCATGTTTAAACTCCTTACTGTAGAACTTTCACTAGCTACACCCATGTTTAATCAGCTTGTACAAGCAGTGATGTCTCATCAAATAGAAAAGTCTCTAACATTGATTATCTAGAATGACCACACGTTACTTTCAATAATGGATATCCTGATCTAAATTTTAAAATGTTGTTTCCTTACTAATTCTATTACTCGCCAATATAGTATAAATCAAATAACCAATAAAAATGATAATAAAAATAAGATTAATTTTTAACACAAAATAGAGATTTAACAAATTTGCGAATGCATGAAATAATACACAGTATCCCACAGATTTCGTTTGACGGTAAAGAAGCCCTAAAACAAAACTTAAAAATAATGTATATATAAAAAATAAAATAAAAGGAAATCCTTGATGACTTTCTCCAACTATAAACCATAAAGGCAGATGCCATATTCCCCAAATTGATCCTACAATCAAATTAGATTGCCAATAAGTATATTTTTTATCAAGTAATGGTTGTAATATTCCTCTCCATCCTAATTCTTCATGTCCACCACCAAAAAAAATTAGTTGTATAAAGAATAATGGCATCAGATAAATTGATACTCCGTTTAATTCTAAGGAAGATACAGAAAATAGTATCAAAATTGCTAACATATGATAAATAAAATAAATACTACTATTTTCTATCTTATTAAATAAAAAATGTTTAAATTTTATATTATTACTTTTTAAATAAAAGCCACTTGCAATAGCTGGTCCAAGTGCACCAACTATATGTAATATTCTTCCTATAAATGTCTCTAATCCCAAAATATAAGATTGTGTAAAGATGGCAAGAAGCCCCCAAGATATATAAGTAATTCCAAATGTAAAACAAAGATAATTTTTTAAATTCCTTTTATCAATTTCTGTCATTTTTTTCTTCCTAATCTTGATTATTTTATGAATAATATTTTTACTGCTTCTTAGTTGCTATCGATTATAACTACCTATATTCTATCATAAAAACACAAAAAAGCCTTACAATCAAGGCTTTTCACTATTCATTTCGTCAATACTTTAGTTTCGTAGATTCAGATTCGCATGATTAAAACTAGTCAATTTTCTCAATAATGTTTCCAAGTCTATCCAATACAAGACAGGAATGATCATTTAGTGGAATTATGGGAACACTGACGAGTTCTTCTGCTCTATCCTTATTAGCTTTATCATTCCAGGAATCATAATGGACACTAATTAAAAACTGACTAAAGAGTCCTAATCCATTTTTTATCTTTATCTGATGATCTGAATTATCATTAGGTGAGACATAGACTTTTTCTCCTAATAATAGGGCTCCTGCAGAAAACCCTATAACTTTTGCCCCTTTATTAAGCATATGATCGATATAATTTTTGAACTCCTGATTGACATAAGTAGCTATATATTTTTCCGTATTTCCTCCACCAATGATGATTAGATCAGCATCTAAATAGCTATCAAAATCAATATGCTCAGTGTCCAAAAGTAAGTAATCAGTGTTTAGATTAGGAAATTGACTTTGGAAAACTTCCGTGTACTTTTTCATATAGGGTTGCCAATTATCTCGAAAAACTGTAAAAATAACAATTCTTTCAATCTTGCTTGATAATACAATTTTATCAACAATGCTATATTTCGTTATTGGGGGATTCCCACCCATCAAAAAAATTTGTTCTTTCAAGTTAACACACTTTCTAAAGAGACATAAAATTTAAACAAGTTTATTCACGTTTCTAAATTATAATTTCTTCTTAAAGTGAATAATTCTATTTGCCTCCTGAAATCCAATATTGAGATGAAATCTTATAGAATCCGTATTCGTTAAAGTACAGTCACTTGCAAATTCCTTACATCCTTTATTTTTCGCCCATTCCTCACATTTTGTACAGAGATTTTTAGCAATATCCTTTAAACGATATTCCTCGTCGACAATAATCCCTTCTAAGAATCCAACAGGACTATATTTACAACCTTCAACATAATCAAATCTAAGTGAACATAGTGCTAGACCTACAATTGTATCACCTTCAACTTCAGTAAAGATTGCAGTATTTTTGCCATTCGTATATTTTTTTACTTCATCAAAAGCTTCTTTATCGGTCAATTGGGGCCATAATTGTTTTATTAGTTTAGCCGTTTGTATAGAATCTTTTGTTATTCCATCCATATTGAGGTTCCTCCGAAAATTACAAGCAAATGTTTCGAATCATGCTGTTACTTTGTTACTCATTGATTGATACCAATACCATCGCCTTCTACTTTTCGACTGTCTCAGATCGGAAGAGCAGAGCCATGCACTCAGCGGTTCGGACTTACCGTATCATTTCGTCGGTTTCCCTCCTCATTCTACGAGTCCTATCCCATGGGCGGAGCATCTACTCCTACTTCGCTGATGCCTCAGCTCGTACAACAGTGATACCGCCTCAACATGATGCGTTTGTGGAACTCAAAAGGTTCGGGGAACCTTTTGAGGATTAACTACGTTTCACTAACAAACTCACACACTCAACATGCGTTGTTTTCTTTATTTGTACACTTTTTTTCGTCATTGTTTACGGCATTAAAACACAATTTATCATTATCTATTTTAGCATTCTTTCTTTTAGATTTGTAAGATTTTGCATTTTTAATCGAAGAATCTCCCGTTTTAAAAATTATAGTCAACATTGCTGGATCAATTTCTCCATCAGAATTTATTCCACCTACTATGATTTTTTCAACGATACTCTCAAAAATATCCTTATCAAACTCCGTCAAAGTCTTTTGTGAAGTTAAAATTTCTTTAAAATTCTCTAATCTACTTTTTATATCAACTTCTGATTTTAAAGTTACTTCTAGGTTTACTTTTTCTTCTAAAAGTTTTTCTTTCTCAATTTGTATTTGATTGAATTTATCTTCATATACAGAATCACTAATTTTTCCATCAAGATTCATTGAAACTAATTTTTCTTCTTTTTTGTACAACGAATTTAATTTACTAACTATCTTATTCAACTCCACTTTTAAAGTATCATCAGTAAGCTCTTCTTTTATAATTTCAAGAAAGTCTTCAGTTAGGTTATTATTTTCATAAAACAACTGTTGGTAGCTCTGTAAAAAAGCATTTTCTATTGCTTTTTCCTCTATTCCTTTACTATGAATGCAATGCTTTTTACCTTTCTTTATAGATGTTGTACAGTGCCAGATAATCTTTTTGTACTCTGAACTAGAGTGCCAACTTCTTCGAGACAGAACAGTACCACAAAAACCACATTCCAATCTACTACTAAAAGGATACATTCTTGAATATCTTTCTCGTTTTCCTTTTGTATTTGCTATGGTTTTCTTGTTACCTGCTCTTCGTAATCGAATTTCTTGCGCCTGTGTAAATGTTTCTGGACTAATTATTGCATCATGATTATTTTTAATGTAGTATTTATCTTCTTCACCGAAATTTATCAAACGTCTTTTACTAATGGGGTCAACCGTGAAAGTTTTTCCCATTAGAATATCACCTTTATACTTCTCGTTTTTAATAATTCCTAAAACTGTTGTATCTTGCCAGTGATCAAGACCTCTCGGAGTTTTATAACCTAGTTCATCCAGTTCTCTAGCTATTGCCTTACCCCCAATACCATCAATGTATCTTTCAAAAATATAACGTACTATTTTGGCTTCTTTTTCATTTATTGATATTGACTTTGTATCTTGATTATAGTCATAACCAAGACAACCTTGAAAACCAATAAGTTCTCCACGTTGCATCTTCATTTTTAAACCTTTTTTAACATGGGCAGATGTATTTTCAACTTCCTGCTGAGCCACTGAACTTAAAATCGTTAATAGTAACTCACCATCCATAGTTAAAGTATCAATGTTTTCTTCTTCGAAAAATACTCCAATTTGTTTATCTTTAAGCAAACGAACATATTTGAGAGTATCTAATGTATTTCTAGCAAAGCGAGCAATGGCTTTGGTAATGATATAGTCTATTTTTCCATCAAGGCAATCTGAAATCAATCTTTGAAAATCTTGTCTTTTTCCAACTTGAGTTCCTGAAATCCCTTCATCAGCATAAATGTCAACCAAATGCCAATCTTGGTGCTGTGATATATACTCTCTATAATGACGAACTTGAGAATCATAGCTATTTTTTTGATCATCACTATCGGAACTAACACGACAATATGCTGCTACTCTCCATTTGACATGGCTTAACCTCCTATTTCTCTGCATTTATTTTACCGCAACCAATAAAAAAGGTCAGCTAATTTGTGTATATTTTACGCAGTTTCAGCTTTATTTTTTCATATTCTTTTTCGCTAATAAGTTTTTTTAAGAATAATAGATTTAGCATCTCTAGCTCGACTATATAATTTTCTAAATTTGATTTCAAAAAATCACTTCCCTTTTATCTTTTATCAATCTCCTCCATGGCATGACTGATGAAGTCATCATAAGAATTTCACTTGCTGCTCTTTTACGGTGGCAGCCTGAACGGTCAGAAGTATCATTGTATATCATTTGTATCATGGCATATAAAGTATCGCTCTATTTTATTGATGGTTTTAAAATCGCTCTTATCATGGCGAGCCATTCAAATTTGCTCCACAAATGAGGAAAGTACCATTTTGGACTATTCAATTGTCAATGTGCTTTCTTAACCTAATACTTTTTGGAGTAATGGTCTTCTTTATTATCTACTCGACCTACAAGGTAATCTAAACTTACATTATAAAAATCTGCAAGTTTGATAAGGTCATCTATAGAGATTAACCTGGTACCTGATTCCATTTTAGAATACGCTGATCTTGTACAATTTAAGATTGTTTTTGCAACATATTCTTGTGTCAAATCAGTATCCTCACGTAAATCTCTAATCCTTTTCAACATATAATGTCTCCTAAAATAAGTATAGTATAGTTACTTTCTTATTTTATGAAATGTGACAAATTGGCACACGAAAGTCTTATATACATACTTTTTAGGAAATTGTTTACTCTATATGTATCTCATTTTCCTTGATAGATTTCGTATTTTTTGTTTTCTGGTAGTTCTTTATCGTACGATTAAACATCTCAAATAAATTTATAGCTTCCCTATGTTGTTCCTTCAGTTTTTCAAGCCTTCCTTTATAAATGAACAAATCTTTCTCTATTGTGTCCACTGATATTTTGACATTAATATTATCTTCTAAATTTCCTGAACCATTTTCCATATCATTCAACAATATTTCCTCTAAACTAGACAAATTATCAATTTTATCTTGGACTTGTTGAATAATATTCTCTAGATATGATATTTGGTCAATGAAATCTTTTGTTATGCCTTCATAAGTATTCGAACTAGTTTCTGAAGATATAAGAAAATCTAATTGTTCTATTTTTTCTTTAATTTTGCTTAGAGGAATTCTTCTATACATATACTGCGATTCATACTGAAGATTAAATTGTCTAATCAAAGTTTTACCTTTCATAAAGCGATTTTTTTCTGCTGAATCTTTATGATATACATAGTAAGAACTAGTTTCTCTGAGAAATACTTTAACTTTTTCTTCTTCCATATTGATTTGAATATTTGGTACAAAAATAAGTCCTTCTTGTCGGATTCCAAACTGTACCTTAATGTAAATTCCATCTTCTACCACTTCTTCAACTTGATTAAGATTCAACTCTACTTCAAACTCATGAACAGCATCCCTATTTCTCTTGAAATCTTGATATGATTTCCATATCCCATCTTCTGTCGGCAACTTTTTTTCTTTAATTAGCTTTTCTTCATTGTAACGTTCAACTAAATTTTTATTATCTAAGACAACAGTTTCATTTTTGTTATTAAAATAGTCTTGAAAATAACTAACACTATACTGATTCGTTTTTACCAATTCCTGCTCTGAAATCTTAATCCCATCAAATTCAAATAGAACATGTTTTGCTTTCGGAATTATTTTTAAGCCCAAAAATTCTGCTCGTTGAATCAATTCATTCATATTCTTCATTTTCGGAAGTAAAAATTCTAAGATGTTTATGATTTCCCTTTGAACAAACTTTTTCTTAAAATAAGTTTCATTATAAGGTTGTTTTCTACTCAATTTACTATCACGTACGACTTGTTTCATATTTGAATCAGTCATAAAAAAAGTAACATGCTTGTGTCTAAAATCAATTTTTAAATGTAAAGCTTTTGCTTTTTTCTTGAAATCTTCAAAATTTTTCGAGTTCTCGATTAGAAAATATACTCGTTGTTTTATTTCGTATTTGTAATTTGTTTTTCGATAAACTTCATACTGATGATGAGAATAACGATTTTCTATAATTCTTGCGCCTACAATTTTTGAAAGACGATCTGAAACCATTCTTAGATTACGTTCTGCTTTATAATCCCATAGAAACTTTTTATCAGAATTCTTATCAATTGAATTTAGTATGATGTGATTGTGGATATGATCTTTATCAACATGAGTTGCCACGATAAATCGAAATCTACCACCTGTTAACTCTTTAACTGTCTCATAACCAATCTGATTGATTTGTTCTGGAGTAAGATGGTCATCTGGAGAAAAGGACTGAATGATATGATGAGAATGAATTTTTCTTTGATTTGCTTCTTGCCTATCATGACGAATTTCATAAAGAGTATCATTGCTTAAAAAATTATCATTGTACATCTTCACTAGTTCTTTATAACTAGGAAAATCTAAATAATTTCTCATGCCAAAATCTGAAACTAGTGTTAGGTTTTTTGTTTTACTTGGATTCAAAATATATTTGATTAGTTTACTACGATAATTTTTTCCATGTATCGCAAAGTGTTTAGTGACGACCATAAAATTTCCTCAATTTTTCAGATTGGATAAGAAAATCTTTCTCCACTTCTACTATTAACTCTTCTATACCTTTTCTCAATTCATCTAATTCAACTTCCGTTATTAAGTTCGAATAATTTATGCTTCTGGCGATTTGATTAATATTATTTCCTATTCGTTTTAATTCAAAAATTAAATCTTGATAACTATTCGTATCAATGGTGATGAAATTCATACCAGGATCTAATAGAGTTCGTCTAGCATATTCTGAAAAGGATAAGCAGTTACTTTTTGAGATATTTTCATTTAATTTGACTAATTCGAGATCAGATAAAAAGACTTTTTTTAAATTTGTTCTATATCGGTGTTCCACTCTACCACCTCATGTATTTGTTACTAAAATCTTCACTAAGAGGACTTGTTTTTTCTACCTCTTTAATTAATTCTTGAATACAAGTTAACAGAATAGAAACATGTTCTTGAGTAACCTGATGATTTATTTTAGCAATTATTAATATTTCATGAACATCACGGCTAATTTGTTCCAACTTTTGATTTTTCCAAAGGTTGAACCATTTTTCCATCTGTTTTTGTCCATCAGACAATAGTAAGCTTTTACGGAGAAAATCAGAAAAATTATCCTCTCCTTTCTCTCTCATTAAATCTAGTATTTGTTTTTCTTCCGTTTCTGTTAATCGAAATTGTTTCCGAATACTACGTATATCTTTTTTCATATGACTTTTCCTCTCTCATTGATACCTGTACTGACAATGTTAGCTTACAGACACTGTCGGTACATTTTACAAAATAGATTCAACATTTTTGTAAGGCTTTGCGAGCTCAGATATTGTGTCCACAATATCCCAAAAATCATATCGCCTGCCATTTCAAACCTCACGGTTTAAAAAACAAACGATATGAAAATGTGGTGGCACGCCCCCAAACCCCCAAGATAAATCTAAATTAAAAAAAGTATAACAAATACTTTTTGATAAAATTATCACAGAAAAAAGAGCCCTATCGGACTCTTACAAATTAAAACAATGTCTCTGATATTCATACTGCCTAATCCCACTACTATCTTTGTTCATCTTGATAGAAAAAACAAAGTAATGATCACGATTGTCTAAAGATTTACTTTTGTTTAATTTAAAATAATGTTTCTGAGACATAGCCATGGTGCGTAAAATATCATCAGTGATAAATATTAATGGTATATCTAAAGCAGAATACTTGTAAAAATCTGACTCAAACCTTAAATAAGAATCAGAAAAATAATCTAGCTGTAATTTATCATCATATAATTCTTTACGATTCATATAAATCTACCCCTTCTATCTGTATATCGAGTATATCTCCCCATCTTAATCGAAGAAAACCAAAGTCTGATTTAATGGATATAGACTCTCTCCCAATCTCTTTAACAATACCCGATACTACTTTTCTTCTATTTGAGAGCTTACAAACAAAAGTTGCTGGGAATACATTCGTATAAAGTTGACGAACAAATAGAACTTTCTCTTCCATTGATAGGGAAATGGAGATGTCTTCTCTATTTTTTTCTTCCCAAAGAGAACTTGAATGTTCTGACAAAAAGAATCCCATCCACTTAGCCATCCCACGGTCTTGATACTCTCTTGCAGACAAAAAAGGCAAATAAGAACGATTTATCATTTTAGTCCATCTAATCCTCCAGCTGAATGACCACCAATGAGTTTACTTCTTGCAATTGTTCTAGAAGCTTGATCCAGAGCATTCCCTTTCAATAATGAAGTAAAACCAAATTCTGTTCGAATAGCATCAATTGCGGACTGGAGCCTTTCTTCTTTTTCTATTCTCTCAACATCATCAAATAATGAAATCAATCCAAATGATTCATCTACTAAACCTGAATAGCTCACTGCAACACTTCTGATAGCTCCTGAAGTATATTTAGTGTGAAATAACTTTAAAACATAGTTTGTCAGTAGTGCTGTTTGATTAGTTGGTTCAATCTTCATTTGAGTATGAATAGATCGTTTCTGTTCCACTTTAGAATACCCTAAGTGTATAGAAACTACAGTTGCTTTCTTACCAGCTCTTCTCAATCTAACAGCAACTTGTTCTGCCATCTCACGAAGTATAATCTCAATATCTCTTTGTTTGACATAATCTCTAGGTAAAACTTGAGAGTTCCCTATTCCTTTTGACTTTGGCTTATAAGGTTTATGAACATTACTTTCATCGATCCCATTAGCATGAAACCATAACTCTAAGCCCATGATACCAAACTCTTTTTTAATCAAGTCAGGATTAGCCTTAGCCAATTCTTTAATCGAAAAGATGCCTAAACTATGTAATCTCTTCTCCATCCGATTCCCAATTCCCCAGAAATCTGTCATTTTAGGGATAGACCATACTTTCTTTTCAACATCTTCATAGGACCAATTGGCTCTCATTGTCGGAGTCTTTTTAGCTTCATTATCTAGTGCTAATTTAGCTAATAAGGGATTGGCATTAGACATACCTACCGTTGAATAGATTCCTGTTTTTCTCCAAATCTTTTTTTGAATAGCAGCTGAGATGATGTCTAACTTATCTTTTCGACTAATACTTTTATCAGGCACAAAATAATTTAATGAACTGGTTAAATCTATAAATCCTTCATCAATTGAGTAGGGATAAATATCGTCTGGTGCTGCAAAATCTTGAAAGATTTTTTGAATCTCCATATTGACTGCAATATAAGTATCCATTCTCGGAGGAACAATCACTGTTGATTTTGCCCACTTCTCTATATAACGGACATAGTCTATCGTTGTCGGTAACCCTTGCTTTCTAGCATTATAGTAAGAGAACTTTCTAGTCTTTACATCAAATGGTAAATCATAGGAACGTCCAACATTTGATTTCCCAAATACCTTCTTAAACATAGGAGAGGAAGCAAGGATTAACCCAGCAGAATTATCTGCTCGACTCATAACACAAAGTGAAGTCTTAAGTGGATGCAGGCCTCTATCTACACACTCTACACTTGCATAAAAAGATTTCATATCAATAAAGGCAATATCGCTTTTAGGTTCGAGACTATAATCAAACCAAGTCATACTCAGTCCTCTAAAGGCATAAAGTTTCCAACAATTTTCCCTATGATACGAGGATTCTCATCATAAGGCGCAAACTTATCTGAATAGTTTCGATTGAGTGAAACTAAACGTAGCCCATTTTCTTCACGATACACTTTCTTGATATAGGTTTGACCATCCCAATCTATGGCATAGATAGCTCCATCATAATCAAATCCTGTTTGCTTAATAAGGGCTACAGAACCATTTTCATATGTTGGTTCCATCGAATTACCAAACACCCATGATGCAAAGTCATAATCAAATTGGTGATTAAAGTAAACTGTATCGTAATTACCATCATCAAAATAAGCTGTTCCTGTACCAGCTGATAATTTTTCGTAGACCTTATAAGCAAAACGCTCAGGAATGTCTACAACCTTCTCATTCTGTTTGTTCAACAATTCTGTAGCATAATGAAGTGTCGCTTTTTGATTCTTTTCCGTTAGCTTGAGAAAAGTTTCAACTATTTCATACTCTGATTCAAAATAGCAAGGGTCGACAGTTAAAATCTGGCTCAACTTACTTAGATTATTTTGATTCGGTTTTGTTTTACCTGATTCCCAATTAAAGTATGAGGCTCTACTGATTCCCAAACTGGATGCAAGTTGTGATTGCGATAACCCTTGACTTTCTCTTTTTTCTTTTAATTTAGTGGGTGAAAACATTTGTTCTCCTTAATGTAAGTTTATTAACTAACAAAAGGATACCATAGCTAATAAAAAAAATCAAGAGTTTAATAACCACCAAAATTTAATTCAATCATAAATTGCGCTAAGTTCATACTTATATTGTTAGGAAATCATTACTGAATAATGTTAAAACTTTGGAAAAAGATTAAGAACAAACAAATAGAGAATATGAAAAAAAGGATCGTTATTTTTAAATAACGATCTAATAGACTTTACTTTAAAATTCTAACTCTAACAACCATTACGATTCGTTAAATCTTTCAACCTTTCTTCTCCAGATTTAAGCATCTCTTTCTCCACTTGATTCCATTCTCCAAATAGTAAATTATGAAGAACGGTTGCTGCTGAAATTTTATCATCTTCTGAATCATATATACAACTTCTATCTCGTTGATAAATTTGAATTCTTTCAAAGATAGCTAGTTCTTCCAATTGTCGTGTATTATCAACTAGATGATTTACAATGAAATCATGATGTTCTTTTGGAGTTGCGCGTGCTTGATTTGGATTAACAGCGTACAGTTCTTCGTATCGGATAAGAGTGCTCAGATAGGACAATTTGGGCTTGGTTGCGATTATGGCTAATTGTACTTCATATCCCTTACTTTTCAAGAGTTGTGCTGTTTTCTTTGGAACGTCAATCGTTCGTAAAGTTCCCTCAATCAACAGATTGTATCCCAAATGACTCAATTCGGTTACTAAAGACTCTACCATTTTCCCCGCAAAATCTTTGGTGTATTCAACACTATCTTTGCCATATTCTTGCTGCAGTTCTAAATAGTGTGGATGCTGAGAACGAAAACTATCGCCATCTATGATAACAATATTTCCTTGAAATTCTTTCTGTTTAATACGATGAATTGTAGTCTTTCCAGCACCACTTTGCCCTCCAAGCAAAATCGCTATAGGTTGCTTACTGGACTTTTTTCCTCTTGTTAGTGAGCGAACGTTCCGAGCTAAAGCATGTTTGAATGCACTGTCAGTATAATCTTGGATTTCCATTAGGCTACCATCCGTTTTTCAGATATCTCTAACATACGTTCAATTCCATCCAAATAGCCGCTATATCTCTCTATTTCATCAAAAGTTTCTACTAGATAGATATTCGTATGAATCAAATCAGATAGATCATCACTCATTAAAATCCAAGGATTAGATTCATCATCAATGCTAATTTCCTGACTATCTTGATAACGATAGAGTCGAGATAATAGATTAGCACCTCTTTCTTTCACAATTTCAATTTTTAAAGTCAATTCATAATCTTCAACAGGATTAAGCATTTTATCTTCTCCTACAATATCGACATAAGATACATTAAACTTTTGACAAATGATGTCTATTAGTTCCGTAGAGACTGAACTCGTTCCATTTTCATACCGACTCAGACTATTACGTGAAATGCCTACTATCCGTGCAAATTCGAGTTGGGTTAAGTCATGTGTTTTACGTAAGGATTTTATGTTCTTTCCAATCATAGCAAACTCCTTTCATTTGATAATACCATTATAACATTTAGAAAAATTTAACGCACCATTTTTGGTGCATTATTTATTATTTTTCCTAAACCTCTCTAAATTCTTCTCCAATTGTTCCTTATGAAGTTGATTCTTAGCTTCCTTTAATGTGTCGTCCAAAGTTTCTTCTCTATAAGTTACTTCTGTTTTTAGTTGTTCTGATTCTTGAATTGGAGTGAAAATGATATCTAACAGTCGGTCTATTTTTTCAAGATCTTGGACAGGCATATCAGATAGTCTATGAATTAGCTTCTTAAATATATCACTATTGTCATGATTTTTCTTAAAAAATTTTGTAAACATCTATAACCTCTCAAAAAAAGCAGCCTATCAGGACTGCTTAGTGTAATTCGGAAATCGCATCATAAATGGACTGCAATTTCTTATTGTCTTTATTCTTTGTGTCAATCAACGTATGTAGCTCTTCAATTTTCTTTTGACTACTTTCAATATCGGTATTATTATCCGCAATCAGCCTTTTAAGATGTTGCTGATAACTTGTAGTGATATCTGTCTCTTTTCCTGTTCTAACCTCTGTAACTTTAGGTTTAGAACTAGGATTTGATTCCGTCACAGGTGCTTGTTTTCGCTTTTGAAAAGCTGCTTCATAGTTTACATCATTACCTCCTTGATGATTTCCAAATAGGGCCGCAATTTTATCTGCATCTTCTTGATTTTCTGATTTACTTTCTAATGGTTGATTAAAATTCCAATCTTTTGTCATTCACTCATTTCATCCTTTCTAAATTCAGAATCATCGAATTGTCTTTCTCTACCGAAGGCATGGTCAAGAGCTTCTTCAAAACTCATGTGACTGATGCTTTGACGCCTTTTGAACGTCGCAAACATCGCTGTCTCCAGTTGCTCTTTGTAAGCAGCTAGTTTTTCTGTTTCTCTTGCTACCTTGCTTTCTTGCCTAGTGACCTTTTCTTCTAAGCGCTCGATTATGGTCATATACGATCCTCCTTCATTCTAATATTAGCTAAAACATCTTGATTTTGTTATCACAGTTCTAAACATTGAGATAATTGTCTTACTGGTGGATTTCCAAATGTCTCTTTTACAGTTTCAAGCTTAAATTGAAAATCTGATTTCTTTTCTCTAAGAATATCGTTCCAGTCTATTTTTTCTTTCCCAGATTCATTATTAGGTAAATCCAGTAAAACAGGAAATCCTGATTGAGATAACTTATCAGAAAAATCTTTTCCTGCATCATCACAATCTACCGCAAGTGTCAATAAATCAGGATGATTATCGAAATAGGTGGTGGTATCACGAATTGTATTGATCAAATGCAATAACTTTGAAGGTGTTACTGTATCTAAAAATTCCAACTTCTGATTTTCTTCAGCTATTAGTCGTAAAGTTTGATAAGCAACAACAGACCTTTTTAATCCTTCCATAGATACCAAACGAACATTAGTTAGACTTTGTTGATGAAGTTCGTAATAGCTCATCAAGTCGATGAACGATTCACAAAAGACCAGTCTATTTGGTTTACCAATGTCAAAGGATATTCCAACATATCCATGGCTTCCTTTTAGAATCGTTTTTAACCTTTCTCTAGGAAGAGAGTGATTCTTATAAATTCCTTGTAAGCTTGCTGCCTGCAGTTTGTGACGATGATCAAAACTTTTAAAAACAATAACAGGTTCAACAGTTTCATTTGTTTTCCAACTGGCTTGTGCTATCAAACCTTGTTGAATCATCTTTTGTACGATTTCTTCTGAGATTCCTCTACGTTCTGTTAAATAATATCTAGCCAGACTACAGCTAGAATCTTCTATTCTCTTTAAAGGATAATAAAATGGACTATCTCTATTTTCTTGAACAGCTTCTTTTTGAAAAGGTTCTTCAGAAAGAAAAGTTAGAGCTTCTTTAAAGGAAGTTCCCTTAACAAGTCGAACAAAATCAATGACATCACCTTGAATATCTCTTGAAAACCATTTAAAAGTATTGGTATTCGAAAAAATTCGGAATGAATCGTGTTCAGGATGTTCATAGACACTGCTAGAAACTTGTTTAAAGGAGATACCCAAACGACTTGCTACATCAAGAATTGAAATTTGCTTACATTCTTCTATTTCCATGCAATATCATCATTTTGTCGTAGTATTTGGCAGTGATGGTATTGATGATGATTCTTCTAGAGTTTTGGGAGTGGCCTTATCTAAATCATCTAACCCAGATTTCCAAACCTGTACTTGGTTGACCAATAACTTACCTGGTATTTTCGAATAAGACAACTTAACCGTTCTAGTTTCTGTCTGATTGGTCTTTGATTGGTTGGCATTCTTTAAATCAGATACATAGGTTACATTATAAGAGACCATGGCAATAGCTTGATTCGTAGTCTGATTGACAAAGATATCAGCTTTTTCAAAATGATAATCCAAAATATAGTCCTTATACACTTGGTTCATGGCATCATTTTGACTTGACAATTCTTGAGAATAAGCTGATTCAGTCATATAAGGTTGAATACGTGTATTATTTTCTCCGAGTTTTTCTTTCGTATAATACTGTGTTAAAAATTCTTTTACAGTATCCGATGACAAAATGGTAGCTTTATCTTCTGCTTGTTTATCCTCTACAAGTTTAGCTGCAGCCAATTCAATCTCTTTGCGACTTTGTTTAGCAGTAGAATGTTGACCAGCAGTATATCCCATCATGAGAATAAAGCTAGTTGCGGCTACTGCTCCAACACTAATTAAGGCTTTAGTTTTGACTTTATTTAACATCTTAGACCTTCTTTCTATAAAAACTAGGTCAAGAATAACAAAAAGAACTTGTAAGTTTTATCACACCACAACGAAAGGTGATTCCTACATTTCAGGCTCAAAATCATACAGTTCAGAGAAAAATATCAAAACTAGCTGTCTTCAGTTTATAATATAAATATGAACAAATTAAAAGAAGAAAATTTGAGAAGAGCTCTTTCTCATATTGAACGACATAAACAAGCCATAAATACAAGTAATAATAGTGAGGATAATGATTTTCATAAATTATTGCTCCAATTTAGCTATGAAGTATATGAAAGAATCAAGGCAAATAAAAAACCTTATCCGAATTTAGATTCAGATAAAGTCTTTTAACTATCTAAAAAGTTCACATTTTTTTCTTATTTATGGAGTTAATGAAGCGCCAACTGAATCCTATAACCAACATCAGATTGATGAAAAGGTACACAGCCGTAAAACTAGTTAAACCATGTTGTCTGATATCATCAAAATATAAACTAGGTTCAGTAAAGAACAAATAAATTCCATAGACTTCTACGAAAATAAGAAAACTGACAAAACCAATCAGGAAAAGTCCACTGGCAATAAGAAAGAGCCTCCATAAAAGAATGAGAATTCCTCCTACTGCTAAAAAAATTACTGGGAAAAGGAGTAAATCATTCATGACTTTCTCCTTTCTAGTCAATCAATTGACGATAATAGGTGGCAAAAGAGGAATCAAACTCTTCTAATTTTTGAACTAAGTCCAAATACTCCTCTTTTTCATGTTCTTCAAAGTCCACACCTCGATGATTCTGAAGAGAGATTTCCAATTGACTAGTGAGTTCTCGTTTAGAAAAACTGTAATCCCCTGTCACTTCCTCATAATGTTCCTTTAACTCCTTGTAGGCTTGGTATTCTTCAGGTGTTTGAAATCCCTGTACCAAAGCCTCTTCTAATTGATAATAGGTATCTTCCATCATAATCGTTACCTCGCTTCTTTCTATCTTTATTTTACCGCGCTTTTCTTTTCTTGTCCGCTATTTATATATATTTTTTAATCTAATTCAAAAGAAAGTTGTTCCTGCTTTTCTTTTCCTTTTTCGTGGAATTGTCTTAAGGCCTGATCAATAATATCTAAATCCGTTTCTGTTTCAATCAATGGCGCGAGTACATCGTATTCGGCCTTTTTAGTTTGATAATCCTCTTCCTTTGGAAAATTTTTCTCAATTTCTACTTTAGCAGTAGTCCATTTATCCTTTAATTCATCCAATAAGTTCTGAGTTTTCACTTGGTCCTCCTTAAGGTGATCAATCGTATGTTGGAGTCTTTGAATCGTTCCCAAAGGAGAATACAAATCCAAACCGACAGAATACTGATTTTCTCCTACAATCTTAACAGAGAAGGTTTCAGGAAGAGGTTGATTTGTTGGAAGACTAAGCATTTTAATGTCAAATCCTCGATAGCTTGCTAAGGTTCGAAATTCTATACTGTCAGCTTGATTATGACGGATAAGACGGTGTAGGGATTCCCCTGCTTCAGCTCGTTGATCAAAAGCTTGCTTACCTACCGTCATAGAAAATGCCTGGTCTTTCGACATTTCAGACTGTTGAATGTCGCCTTCATACTTACTTAATCGTTTCTCAAGAATGGGCATATTTTCTTCACAGTAAGAGATTGTATTACGATAGTGATCCTTGCTGCGTTGAAAGGCGCGTCTCTGATTCTCTAATAGAGTTAGATCATTCTCTAGTTCCATCTTATATTTGAGATAAGGATTACCTGTTGCTAGCGCCTTAAAATCAGAAGCTGTCATAGTCTGTTCATCAATGTCTTCTGCAGCACGAATCGGCTCCTTAGATGTCATAATCTGCTTAATATAGCGGAGTTTGTTCTCCTGAGTTGCCCATAGATAATTATCAAACGAACCTTTGGTAATATAGTGGTAAATATCTACTTCCTTGTTTTCATTTCCCTGTCGGATAATACGTCCATTGCGTTGCTGAATGTCACTTGGTCTCCACGGTACATCCAGGTGATGAACTGCTTTCATCTTGCTCTGAACATTTAAACCTGTTCCTCCTTTTTCAGTTGAGGCAAGGAGAATCCGCACCTCTCCTGCATTGACCTTTCGAGACAAACTATTCTTTTTTTCATCACTATTGGCATCATGTACAAAGGCAATTTCCTTACTAGGGATTCCTCTATCAACCAATAAAGCCTTTATTTCAGAATAGACATCAAAGCCATTATCCTTTTTCTTAGGTGTTCCAATATCTGAAAAAATCATCTGAGTAGCCTTATTTTCCATTCCCTCACGATAAATTCTTTCAACATTATCCACTACCTGAAGCAGTTTATGATTGTCTGCTAGACTATAACTAGAGTCCAATAAACGCATATCAATAGCTAGTTTCCTTGCCTCACCCGTTATCTTTAACATATTATCCTGACTCGGATCGACTGTTCCACATTTGACCGCATCTGACCTCATAACTAATTCTTCTAAATAGAGTTTCTGGTTTTCAGTTAACTCACTCTCAATAGGAATAATATGGGCTTCTGGAACAGGTAAATCCAACATATCTTGTGTTTGAATGTCGGCTGTTTCTTTATAGATTTTCATCAATTCAGGTAGATTGACAAACTTTTTAAATCGTTTCTTAGGCTGATACTTATCCCCTGTAGGAGCTAATTCCATAGAGTTTTGAATTTCTCCAAAAGCACCTACCCAAGAGTCAAAATAATCAACTTGATAGCGTTTTAAGATATCTGGTTGAATATAGTTCATCATAGTGTATAACTCACTAATAGAATTGGAAACGGGTGTCCCTGTCGCAAAGACAATATTTTTAAAATCATGTTCTTCCTGAATCTGTCGAACCTTCATTTCCATATCCACATTCTTCTTAGAAGTTGTATTGGTAATTCCTGCTACATTCCCAAGTCCAGTAATTGGACGAATATTTTTAAAGTGATGTGCTTCATCTACAAAGAGAAAATCAATCCCTAGGTTCTCAAAATCAATAAAACTATCACGATTGAAGCGTTGCAGTTCTTCCAATTGTTTCTCTAGGCCACTTATTGATTGTTCTGCTTCTTTAACGGTATACTTATTTTCAGAATGTGTTTTAATCTCTCGTAGTTCATTGAGTTTATCCTCAATATAATTCATCTGTCTTTCTTTACTGACAGGGATTTTTTCAAATTGAGAATCTCCAATGACAATGGCATCGTAATCTCCTGTAATAATACGTGACACAAATTGTTTTCTTCTTGCCTTCACAAAATCTTTCTTAGTAGTCACAAAGACCTTTTTAGTAGGGAAAAATTTCATGATTTCTTGGCCAAATTGAGCAGATAAACTAGAGGGCACCACATACAAGGGCTTATGAACCATCCCCAACTCCTTTAATTTAAAGCCAGCACCAAGCATGGTCAAGGTCTTTCCTGAACCTACCTCATGAGCTAATAAGGCTCTTTTTTCTTCTACGATTCTTTGAATGGCATTCTCTTGATGAGGACGAAGACTGATGTTTTGTGCCAAGCCATCAATGACTAGATGGCTACCATCATACTCTCGACTAACCGTTCGATTATAAAGACGATTATAACTTTCTTCAATGACTTGTTGGACTTCTGGATACCGTGAGACAAAGTCTTGAAAGAGCTCTTGTAAATGCTGCTCTTTTGCTCTTAAAACAGAGGTTTTTTCCAAATCTGTAATGGTCTTTTTCTTTTCTCCTTCCGTAACAGTCATGGTAATCGTCGGTTGGTTTGAATTTAGTAAATTCTCAAAAATCTTTCTTCCTGTATCATAACGTGAGCCACTGACTCCAAGACTACTATCTTTGGCACTTGGATAGCGATAAGCAAATGATGTCCTTAAATGAACCTGCCCATCAACAGGATTCACTTCAATGACTTGTTCAACATCTGGCGAAGACAATTCAAATTCTCGATTGGTAAAACATTCAAAGGCAAATTTACCATAAACGGATTGAGGAATCCAACGTGAACCGATTTTAAACTCAATATCTGCCAGATGAATCCGTGGAGGGCGAACTGATTCTAATAAATCTAAAGCATGGGACCAGTCACATTCTTGATTGTTTTCCTCCACTAATAGTTGAACTACTTCTATCTTGTTGAGAATATCTCCTGATAAAAACTGGTTCTTAGAAAGATATTTTCTTTCTCCTCTTAAATAGCTTTCTGGATCCATTAAAATCTGGTCTCCTAACTCATCTAAAATAGCAGCTTGGCTATGTTCGGGATAAATTGATACCATATAGTCTAAATCAACCCCTCTACCATCCGATAAACTAGAGTTTAAGGCATCTAAAGCCGTTGAAACTCTTGTAATCACTCTCTCTGGCCTAACCAATGCTTTCTCAAAAGCTAAAGATTTTTTATATTTTACTTTTTGATCTTTTGAATCAATGTATTCATCTTCTAAACTTGCTAGTAAAGAATACTTATCGTCACTATCAAATAAGTTCCGATTGACTGAGGCATTCAAATATCCAAATTGACCTATAAAGCGGTCATAGTCACGATTGAGTTTACTAAGTAATACTTGAAAATCTGAACGATTATAATCTTGATGGCGTTGAATTTCAATTAAGGCTTGATAGGTCTCCCTTAAATCAACCATTCCCTTAATCTGACTAATATCCTTATCCGATAAGGGGCTTTCATAAAAGACAGTTTTTTTGAACAGTCCCTTATATTTCCCTCTTTTACTCGCTTCTTCTGACTTGTATACATCTAGTGCTTCCTCATCTGTCAAATGAAGTTGCACGAATCGATCTATTTTATGTTCAGACAAAGAACTGTCCCAGGCTTTAAAATCTCCCTTCTCGTCTACATAATAACTAATTTCGTCTACTTTTGAACTTTTCCGAATGCCATGCGTATCTCGGTAATAAATTTGATTTCCCTCATATCCAAAAGAATAGAGCGCTAAGTTCTCACGAATACGACTTGGGATAGAATTATCCACTTTTTCTTGGATAAAAACAGGTTCTTTCAAAGAATTGTCAATTGGTTTAGGTGCCTCCACATTCTCTAATGCTTCCATAATGTCAGTAGCTAATGTTTCTGATTCCCCCTTAACATTGAGGGTTCCTCCATTAAAATTACGAACCTCATATTCACCCAAAACTTGTGTATTGTATTTCCCATCAAAATAAGGATTGATCCAGACACGCTTATCCTCCTCAAAAGGAACAGAGCCACTAAAGACAAGCTCATCTTCATTAAGATTCTTTGCTTGATCCTTTTGAAAAAAGAGGAGATCTGTGGTCACTCGAGTACCTGCAATCTTTTTAAAAGCCGTATCTGGCAACCGAACTCCCCCTAAAAAATGAGTGTAGGATTTAATCTCTTGTAAGACATTATCTGTCCGCTTATCCATTGTGCCAATAGATGAGATAATCGAAACTTGTCCTCCGTCTCTTACTAAATCAAGTGAGTGTTTGACAAAGTAGTCATGAATCATATAAGGTTTATCATAGTTTTTATCGGCAATGCGAAAATTGCCAAAAGGAACATTCGTTAAGACTAAATCAAAACTATTATTTTGATAGGGAACTTCTTCAAATCCTCGCACTTCAATATGAGCATTGGGATGGAGTTGTTTTGCGATTGCGCCTGTCACACTTTCTAACTCAACCCCGTAGAGTTCTGATTTCTCTCGTATACTTCTAGGCATCACCGCAAAGAAGTTCCCAGTCCCCATAGAAGGATCTAAAATTCTTCCTCCCTCAAAACCATCATCTAGTAATTTTTGCCAAATCTGGCGAATAATCATTGGGTCTGTATAATAGGCTGTGAGAGAACTTTGTTTCATGGTCGAATATTCTGATTTACTTACTAAGCTCCTAAGAGTTAAACGTTCTGTTTCATACTTTGGATTGAGTTCATCGAAAAATTCATTGGCAAGGCCACCCCAGCCAACATACTTGGCTAGTAGTTCTTGTTCTTCTGGATTCGCTTGTCTTCCCTCTTTTTCTAATCTTTTAACAAGATCAATTGCGGCAATATTCGTTTCAATTTTTTCTCGATTTGTCTTAGGATAAAAGTCCTCTAAGTCATCTGGAAAAACAAAATCTTGAACGGGGACATCCGTCTCTTCTATGCCTACAATAAGCGTTTCTGTTTCCTTATCCTTTTCATTTTCTTCTTCCAGGTAGGAAAACAAATCTATTTCCTGACTTTCACTTGATGAATCAATCTCAATCTCTGAATCTTCTTTTTCAAGTTCTACGAGAGACAATACTTGTTCAATCTCTTCTAAACTGTTCAAGTATAAGATAGGATTTTCTTCAAATAACTGGTTAGAATCATTGAATAGCTCTAGGCGAACTAAGTCATTTAACTGTGCATTTTCAATCGAAACCAATCGAAATACTTGACCTTTATAACTTACTTGTGAACCAATCGGATATTCCCTCAAAGCTTCTTCTACAATTTTATCGACATTAGAAAAAAGGTTAGTTTCTTCTGTTTCCTGTTCAATTTCACTTGAAGGAGATAAGGATTCCTCTACTTGCTTAGACTTTTCGCTTCTAGCCTTTACATCATCAAAATGACTAATAATCTTCATCTTTTGTGTCAGTGGGAGTTGTTGGTAGTTTTCTTCACGATGAACAAGATCCGTAACTGTATCTAAAGTAGCCATCAATTCTGAACCCATATAGGCTAGAACATCTCCCTCTTTTTCTTCAAAATGAATCTCAAGAACCTCTTTTTTTAGTTCTTTAGAATCAACCATTAGAAGGAATTCCTCTATATCTCTACTAATACGGTCAGATAGATTATTCGCAACTCGATAGACATTGACTAAATTGACATCCTGATTCTGATGAAATACAAGCTCACTTAATGGTGTTAGCTTCTCTTTTTCAGATTGGATGTAAAATCGAGTGGAAAGGTTATAGGTTGCGACTTCTAGCACCAAGTTTTTCTCCCAATTACTTAATTGAGATAATTTATCTAAACCTACTTGTCCAAAATTTCTTGTGTAACTTTCTAGATCTTGGTCATTATTTTCAGAACTGGTCTCTAGAAAAGAAACAATATCTTGATGAAACGAATAGACATGAGGTATCTCTTCTATCTTGCCCTCTTCAGTCAAAAAACTCTCTACCAAGTCCTGCCATTTCTCATCAAAATGTTGAGCTTGATAACGAAGAAATAGGGTCATTTTCTCTCTATCTTTTGGAATTGTTCCACGAAACATAGCCAATAATTGCATTACTTCCATTATTGCTCCTTTCATCTATACGAAAATAGGAGAATCACATGATTCCCCTACAACTCTATCTCCATTTCAACCTCTTGAGGACTGGTTTCTAAATCACTAGACAAAAGAGAAACGGCATCTGTTCTCATGTAGTAAGTATATAAGTCTTCTAGGTCTTGTTGGTTTTCAATCCCTGTTTCAATACTAATCAGAGCCTGTATAAATTCCTTGTAGTGACTCTCCATCATACCTGAAATCTTTTGTTTCATTTCCATAAATACTGATGACGGTTCAGTTATACTTATTTGGTCTAAGTCTTGAAAATCCTTTTCTAAGGGATTAGTTCCTTCTTCTATTTCCAATAAATCTGAACGACCATCACCATCAGAATCTGCGCTAAGAGGATTGGTTCCTAGCGCCAATTCTTGAGCATCAGTTAATCCATCTTGATCCGAATCACGTTGATAAATGGCTTCCATATACTTCCTTCTTTCCTAGTTAATCTTTTTTCACTCCAATCCTACCAAATATTCCTTGAAAGAAGTATCACAACAAAAAAAAGAGAACGAGCCAAAACTGCGTTCTCCTTAAAATGTAAAACATTACTATTAAAGTAAAAAAGACGACTTACAGAACCTGTAAGCCACCTAGTCAGTCGGTTTATTCTGGTGTCTGCCACCGCTTGGCCCTTACGCCCAAGATTGCTATCGGATTTCGTTCTGGTGTCCGCCACCGCTTGGCCCTTATGTCCAAGATTACTATCAGATTAACCATGAGCCGACTACTCATTTATAGACATATTGTATCTTTAAATAGCTACAATTTCAAGTATCAACTTCTTTATTTCACCGTATAGGCAAAACTGATGGCACTATCTACTTGCGAGATTTTTCTAAAGGTATAGTTAGGGTTGCCACCATAGTTTGTCTCAGACACGAGGAAAGAACCATCATCATAGATCTTCTCTACAAAGGCCACGTGACCATAGTCTGTTGGTGTGCCATGTGTACCTCCTACAAAAGAAACAATGGCACCTGCTCTTGGTGTAGAGCCCGTTTCCCCACCAAGACTTGAAGCTGTCACAACCCAGTCCTGACCATTCCCCATGGTATTAATGATTGAAATCTTCTCTCCGTTTCTACCTTTTAGCTTTAATCCTAACTGGTTCATACGAGCCGCAACACCCCATGTACATTGTCCATAGGCATAGGCCATACCATCTCTACCACCAGAAACAGAATGATCATACAAGTCCCCACGAATACCTTCAAGGGATTGTGGGTCACTCTTAGCCTGTACCCCATTTGTTTGGCTAAAGCCTTTTTCAATTTGGTAATACCATTCCGTTGCTCTGGTTTGTCTTTCCAGTAGTTTGTCACCAGAATTTCCCTCCCAATAGGTAAGAAAGAGTTGGACGAGATTGGCAGCACTGCCTGTATTTCCAAAGAAATCCTTTAACCAACTTTGATAGTAAGGACTATCCCCATGAAGCATAAAATCAAGTTGTAGGTCTAAATCATACCACTTCTTATTTTGGCTGCGTGCATAATTCAATAAAGCTGTATGACGTGTTGAACCATCTGCAGTATCTGTCCATTGACCTAACCCCAAACCTCTATGAAGGATATTAGGATAAGCACCACTATAAATGGCTGGACCTCCAATCGCTAACCACGCTTCATCATCCCATGAGGAATCGGTAGCGCCAACAGGAGGAGATAAATAATCCCCTTCAGCACGTTTAGGATTAATAGAAGACTCTACCGACCAATTTCCTAAAATTGCCGCAATGGCTTGGGGACTTGCCCCTTGAGATTTCAAAAACTCATAAATATGTTTTGCTCGTTCAAACTCATCCCCACCAAACTGACCAATAGCTGGTAAGATAGTAGTCTGAAGTTGAATGACTTTTGGGAAATAAAACTGCGGATTGACATACACCAATTTTTCTTTCTTATTCTTATACTTTTGATAGGAAACTTTCAAACCTGTATCATCTGGTGTTTCACCTATAACATCACCCGTTAGAACTCTTGTCCCCTCAATCGCACGGCCATTATGAATGGAATATAAGGTTAAGCGACTCCCATTCTCTCCTTTTCCGTTAGTGATAATAAAAAAGGAGGACTTCTACACTTTGGCGTAAAAAGTCCTCTTTTAGAAATGTATTCTTTTTCTATTATATTATTTAATAACGCATAAAAATTTTCCTAAACAAAATATCTTACTTTCACACGATAAAAGAAATTCACATACACTTATATTTTCTATTATCATGTCATGATATTTCATATTTTTATCTCCTTACATCTTTAAATTTCCTTTATTTTGATTTTTCAAATATGAGTATCTCTATGGATATTTACAAATATATAACATTGTCAGCTATCGAATTTAAAAATTCTTGGTCATGTGAAACAATGAATATTATTTTCTTATCGCTTTTACATTCGTTGATCAGATGGGATATGTTCATCATATTGCAATAATCCATTCCACTAGTAGGCTCATCAAAAAACATAAGTTTAGATTTTTTACATAGTACAGATGCAATTGCTACCCTTTGCTTTTGTCCACCTGACAAGCTCATTGGATGACGATCTTTTGATTCATATAAATCAAGTTTTTTCAGAATATTTTCAACATAACTACTTTCAATATTTTTTATTCCAAGACCTACTTCACTTGCAATAGAATCGGTAAAAAGCTGATGGTTAACATCCTGCATTACAAGGGATGATATTTTTAGCCTATCTGATTTTGAAAGTCTTTTGCCGTCCAAATAGATTTCATCCTTCGATTTTCTTTCTAAGCCTATAAGGCATCTGAGCAAAGTGGATTTACCAAGTCCGTTTGTTCCTACTATGCCGTAAATTTTTCCCATTTCAAAAGAGAGGTCTTTTAAATGCAATTTTTTATCTATGCCATTAAACTTAAATTCAATGTTTTTTACTTCTAAATTTCCCTTATTTTCATTTTCGGGTACTGTAAGTTTTACTCTATTCTTATTTCTTAAACCTAACTTCTTTAGCTTTTCAGACGGTATTTTCATAAAATCTATTTGAGTATATTCCTTTTGTATTTCCCCATCTTTAATCAAAAAAACTCTATCTACAATATCCATTAGATAAAATATTCTATGTTCTGAGATTATAAGAGTTTTCCCCTTATCTTTAAGTTTTATAAGCATTTCTTTTATGATTAAAATGTTTTCTTCATCAAGATTTGATGAAGGCTCATCTAAAACAATGATTTCCGTTCCAGATATATAACTTGCAGCAATACATAAAATCTGCTTTTCTCCACCCGAAAGCTTAAAAATATCTCTATTTAAAAGATGTTCTATCGGAAACAAATCCAACATATCATTTAGTCTTTCATCCATTTGTTTTTTTGAAAGTCCTATATTCTCCAAATAGAGAAGTAATTCAAGAGTAGTATTTATATTGAAAAAGTGTGTCTTTGGATTTTGAAATACATTTGATACTAAGAGCGATATTTCGTATAATTCGAGGTTTTTAATATCTTTATTATCAATCCTGATGGTTCCACCCATAGAAGCTCCATCATATCGTACAGCTAACCCATTGATAGAATTTATAATTGAAGATTTTCCGCTACCACTTTTCCCAGTAAATAATACACATTCGCCTTTTTTTACATCTAAAGAAATGTTTTTTAACACTTTAGGAGAATTTCCATAAGATAGAGATAAATTTTCAATTTCTACCATAAAGCTCCTCCTATAACCATAATCAGTATTGAAAGCACATAAACAAAATCAACTGTTTTCGTTTTGACGGATATGTACCTAGTTTTTTTAACAGGATTTTCAATACATTTTGTTTCTGCTGCCTTTGCAATATCATCAGAAATATTAGAAGATATAACAAGTAAAGGCACAATTACATACTCGATGTATGAAATTGGATTTTTAAATGTAATACCCCTTATTTTCATAGCAAGTTTTATATTGTGACTTTCTTCCCTAAATGAAGGAAAAAACCTAAACATTACAGCAATTGGTATAGAAACAGTACGAGGTAAATTCATTTTATCCATTGAGGATATTACACTTCCTACATCCGATGTTTTTAAAAAAAAACTTCCCGCACTAAATGGAAGATAAAACATCTTACATACAGCAAATAGCATAAAAAACATCATTAAAATCGCATTCATATTTCTAATTACATCAAGATTAGGTATCAAAGAAAGAACCCCAAAAAATGATATGTTTTTTAAGGCTTCTTTCTTAAATCCATTCATTAAAAAAAGAAATGAAATAAGAAGCACAATTCCCCATTCAAAATAGGTATTTACTTTATAAAATACAGCAAATCCAAGTGAAAAACTTACTAAAATTTTACTAATTGGATTGGGATTATATGGATTGTCTAAAGAAACGAGCATTATACAATACCAGCTTTTTCGAAATGCTTTTTCAAAAAGACTTTACCAATATATGCGCCGAGTATCCCGCCGACAACAGCACCGATATATACTAATACCATACTTCGATAATTCAAAAGTGCTATGAGCTTCATTATATAATCGTGACCCATACCGCCTGTTTCAGCCAGTTTAATAACCTTGTCTTTAGCCAACAAAACTTGCATAAGGAAACCACAAATCCAAGTGTTGAATACGGCAAATGAGAGCATATTAAATTTAAATGATTTATATTCTCCTTTTTTTCTTAAAAGTTCCGCAATTGCCATACTGATTACAGCATGTATCAATATTACATATGTATTTCCCATTGCAATTGCTACAAGACTACAAATCAACCCAAGTATAAATAATCCCCATGATTTTTGAACTTTTGCCATAAAGAGCATTATAACTATTCCTGTTATAATGCCTGCCAGTGTAGGGTATGCCAAGTATAAAATCGGTACAATACCAATCATTCCCGAAGCAAACATAAGTACAAAATATATTACTGTAAATACACCTATCGTAACTAAATCTTTAATTCTTAATTTTTCCATTTTTATATTTTCCTTCTAAATAAGTTTTCACTGAATATTTGATTTTCTAAGCATTGCTTTATAAAATTCCGAGCTTTTACAAAGTTCTTCATCTGTCCCTATCGCTTCTATTTTTCCGGCATTTAATAAAACGATTTTGTTTGCATTTCTTATTGTTCTTAATCTATGAGCAATAACAATTGCCGTTTTTTCTTTTATAAGTTCAGATAAAGCCTCTTGAATTAGACTTTCATTTTCAACATCCAGAGATGCTGTAGCCTCATCAAGCAATATGATTGGTGCGTCTTTTAGTATTGCCCTTGCTATTGAGATTCTTTGTCTTTCTCCGCCTGAAAGTCTTTGTCCGTTTTCACCTATTACTGTATCTATTCCATCCGGCATTTTGTCTATAAATTCATAACATCTAGCTATTTTAGCCGCTCTTATAATCTCTTCATCTGTAGCATCTTTTTTACCGATTTTTATATTATCTTTTATGCTTGAATTAAAAAGAGTAACATCTTGGAAAACGATAGAGAAATTTTTAAGGAGTGTTTCCGGATCAATTTTACCGATGTCCTCTCCCCCTATCAAAATCTTTCCTTTATCTATATCCCAAAATCTTGCAGCAAGCTTGGTGAGAGTTGTTTTTCCGCTTCCGCTTGAACCGATTAGCGCAGTGATTTCACCCTGTTTTGCAGTAAAGCTCACACAATTTATTACAGAATAATCATCATATCCAAAATAAACATCCTTGAACTCAATATCGTAATTTTTAATTTCAATATCTTTTTTGCCTTCTTGAACAGGCATGGTCTTTATTTCCTTTATTCTCCCTACAACCGCATCAAGAATAACTATCATTGACATAAAGGTGATTATTCCTTCTATAGTAAGATAAATACTTGCTGTAAGCATTAAAAATGCGATATAAACCAGCACACTTACCTCCCCTGCCATAAGCATGTTGACGCCGATAACGGCAACACTTATAATTCCAAGCTTTAAAATTGCAGCAGCTATTCCTGTAAGTGTTCCGGCAACAACTTCACCTTTCGTTTTCTGTTTTGTGGATGCATTTAATTTTTCAAAAAAATCATTTAACACCCTATCTTCTAAGTTGTAAGATTTTATTTGCTCTATCTGCTCTATATTTTCCTGTAGATTATCGAAAACCTTACGATTATCATCTATCCAGCCCTGTACTATTTTTTTCTGACTTTTCTTTGATAAAAATATAATCAAAATAGAAATGGGAATTACCCAAAGGGCTGCAAGTGCAAGTTTCCAATTATAGAAGATAAGCATTAAAGCAATAATACTTGTGGATATAGCCGTTGAATATATCTGAGGTACAGCATGAGAGAAAATTGTTTCATATAAGTTCATGTCATTCATCATGGTTTCCGCAAGGTCTGCCAAATCTCTTTTACCAAAATAAGAAAGAGGTAATTTCTTTAACCTTTCCGCTAACTCAATTCTTGAATTTGCACTCTCGTTGTACACATTGGTGTAAAGTCTTACATAATCCCACCTCGCTATTAAGAACATCACAATCATCATTACTACAATTAGTGCAATATAATGAACAGAAGTAAAATTGTAGCTCTCAATACTTTTTAAAATGCCTATATACTGAAACAGAAACATAAAACCGATCATTGGTGCGAACAATTTAGTTAAATTAACAAGCGTGTGTGAAAATATGGCTTTTTTTAAGTTAAGAGCGCCTTTTTCTGACATCGCATATTTTTTCATAAAATAAGAAACCATATTTTAACCTCCTATCTTCCAATTTACGGATTTCTGATATTCATCCCAAAGCTTTTTATAATGCCCATTTATATCTATTAAATCTGCATGCTTGCCTTCTTCTACAATTTTCCCTTTATCAATAACGAGAATCTTGTCCGCATCTATTACTGTAGATAATCTATGAGCAATCATCAATGTTGTCTTGCTTTTTGATAGCTTCTTAAAAGACTCTTGAATCAAATGTTCATTTTCAGGATCTGCAAAGGCTGTAGCTTCATCTAAAATGATAATATCTGCATCTTTCAAAAAAGCTCTCGCTATAGAAATCCTTTGAGCTTCTCCTCCTGAAAAATATGTGCCTTTAGTTCCGTAAACAGTATCAAGTCCTTTATCTAAATTTTCAATAATATCTTTAGACCCTGAATTGATTAAGGCATTGTCAATTTCTTCATTAGTTGCATCAGGCTTTCCGATTAAAAGATTATCTCTTAAACTCATTTTAAATAGTTTAGAGTTTTGAAAAACAAAAGCAATTTTTCTCATTAAAGCCTCTTTTTCAAAATCTTTTATATTAATTCCTCCAATATAAATTTCACCTGTTTTAATATCGTAAAATCGTGCAGCAAGCCTTGCTATAGTAGTTTTACCACTGCCTGACGATCCGACTAAAGCAACTCGTTCTCCTTTATTCACCTTAAATGAAATATCGTCTAATACATTTTCATCTTCATAAGAAAAGCTTACATTTTTAAACTCTATCCCAACATCAGAACTTGTTTTATTTCCATAAACAAAATCATCAAACTCAAGTATATTCTCAATTTTATCTAAAGCAAGTTCCGCAAAATAACTGGATTGTGTAATCGTCGCAGTTCTCATAATAAAAGTAGCAAATGCCGGTCCTATTAGGAAGTAAATAACAGAATCTGCAACTACATTAGATAAGTTTCCATTAAATTTTATTAAGAGTAATGCCACAGGTACCAAGAAAAATGCCGTCGATGTAGAAACGGTTTCAAACCACGACATTTTATTCGTATAACTCATAGTAAGCTTAAGTACATTGTCTTTTACTTTTATGATTAACGAATATAACTTATCAAAGCTCTCAACACTTTGTGCAAATGTTTTAACAACAGGAATTCCTCGAACATATTCCACTGTCTGAGAAGATAAATTGGAAAGTCCTGCATAATACTCATCTTTCATTTTTTTTGTTTCGGCTGTCATCATAGATGACATCAATGTCATACCGATAATCATCGGTATCATACTGGCAAGTCCTAACTTCCAGTTAAACACGAAGAAAAATACAAGCAGGACGATTGGCGATATAATGGTCATCGCCATATCAGGAAGTTGATGCGCTAAAAAAGAATGGGTTTCAGACGCTCCGGACACAATTACATTTCTTATCCTTCCGCTTTCTTTGTCATCGAAATACCCAAGCGGTTTGTTTATTAGTTTTGTTACGGAAGTCTTAATAATGTTATCTTCCACTTCAAATGCAAAAATATGGGATAAAATTAAACCTATTAGGTATATGAATAGCCCCAGACCGGCAAAGACTGCTGCATAAATTGAATTTTCCTTTACATAATCAAAATTCACCATCCCATTTAAAATTAAGTTATTTACAATTCTATGAATATATACCATAGGCATCAAAACCATGACACCTGATACAGCAGACATAACCATAGCAATATAGAGTAAAAAACTTTTTTTACCACCGTAAGGCATTAGTCTTTTCAGTATTGATTTCTTCTTATTCTTCACTGAACAATTCCTCCTTTTTCTTAAAATTAGCAAACCCTATAAATAGCCTTTTTAGACTGATTATAGAGTCTTGTTTTCAAACTTTTTTGCAATACGCAAAGTTTTTCTTGTTTTTATTTACTGTTTATTATATAATAAATGAGGATTTCAATCAATTAGATATGGTTAAATAAGTCTATTCGGGATAATGTCTATTCGGGATAAAATATAAAGCACGGAGGTATAATATGAGTGATTTTTATAACTTTGTTAAAAACTTTTTTTCTACAGATGAATCTATCGATAATACAAAATACTCCACTGTAGGACATGAATTCCGTTTTAGCACGGATAATGCAGAAGGCATATATTGGTTTTACGAGGGCGATAATTTCACTATTGATATTCATGATGTTTTCATAAAAAAAGAAATTATCCATACAAGTTTTTCTGGTTTGGATAATTTCTATTCCCTTTATTTATCTTATTTAGTTACAGCAAACGGTGAATGTTTTAATCCTTATCAAAATCTTTCTTCAAATTCACTTTATATTATAAATACAAAAAATTCTAAAGACTATAGGATTATACTTCACAAAAACTCTCCTTATTTAGGAATCGGTATAAATTTCAATCAGTCCATGATAGAGCAATGCCTGTCCTCTTATAAGAATAAAGTCTGTAACTATGAAGATTTATTTTTTAATACCAGCATTATAATAAACAAGCCTTTAGAAAGAATCGCAAAAGATATCCTTAATTGCAAGATGGCATCTCCTGCTGCTGAAATCTTTTTTGAGTCAAAGGCAAAGGAATGGTTAAGTATTACAATAGACTCTTTTTTAAATAAGTACAGCAATCCACTATCTATTGCCGATGATGAGGCTTTGAAAAATGTCGCCAATTATATAGACGATCATTATGCAACATCTATCTCACAGGATACTTTAGAAAAAATATCCACTATGAGCGGCACAAAACTAAAAAAGTTATTTAAGCAAAAATATCAATGTACAATTACAGAATATACTCAAAGACGGAGAATGAATATGGCGGAATTACTCCTACTGAACTCTACCCTTAAAATTCAAGATATAGCAGAGGCTGTAGGATATTCCTCTCACAGTAAATTTAGTACATGCTTCAAAAAATATAAGGGATTTTATCCCAAAGACATAAAAAAATATGCGAAAAATAATCTTTCTGATTAAATACATAAGGATTTAACTTTGGGGACGGTTGAGTTAGACCTTATTGGAAAATGTTAAAGTCATAATTGGTAAACCTAAATAAATTATATGTTTAGGTCTTGTTATTATCTTGTAAAATCAGTAAAGTAGCTAATTCTACTATTTTTAGGGAGTTAGTCACAAAGAAAATCAAACAGTTAGACTGACTGTTTGAGTATGAAAAAAGCAGATAAAAAATCCCTTGAGTAAATAACTTAGGGGATTTTAAAGGTTGGGATAGGGTATTGAAAAGCTCGTACAAAGTATAATAAAAATCCCCACCAAATTTTGAAAATCTATTGAAATGTATTGAAGTTTATTAGCAGAATACATAAGTGGAAAGCTTGATTTTAATACATTTAGAAGATTATTGAAAAAGAAAAATCACACTTTCATTCTTATTAAAATCTTTATAACTGTATTTTGAATGATTTTCCCCAATCAAGCATCCCTCTCTCTTATAAAATATATACATTCAGTTGTATGAAATGTAATATTGTTCTTATCAGACTTGAAACTTTTACTAATCCAACTATTTATCTTACACATTTAGTTTAAACCTATAGTATCCTATTTTCTTAATATTCTACAGTGTAACACTGCATTTATATTATAACGCTAATATGTTCAGAAAAGAAATACTTTGTAAGTCAATGTCTGTTATAACGGAAATTGTTAGAGATGTCTATCATAACAGAAATTGAGATAATGTCCATAACATCCCTGAAGATAAATTATGTAATCACAAACTATTTCATATCCAATCTAGTGTAGGTTGTTTGGAGCATATCATCAACAAAAAAAGAACGAGCCAAAACTGCGTTCTCCTTATAATGATAAAAATATGTTTTATACCACAAAAGATATGTAAACTAATCTTTTAAATAATAAAAAAGTTCCGACGTTTGTAAATGTTTTGAGTAAATTGAAATTACTTTTTGACCTTCTGGAAATACTGTCTTTCTCTTCAAATCTAATAAAGATTGAGGAACAATTTTCCTTGATGTCTCTTTCAATGTTAATGCTAGTATCTGTTTTCTTGTACGTAGAGCATAATCAAACTCCAAATACAAATAACGTCCTGAACCAGTTAGATGAACATGCTTTCCCAATAACTCCTCAATAGATCCTAAAACTTGTAACTTTTGCATCGTGGTTCCATCATTTTTTATTTTCAACTCATCAATTATGACATGTCTATTTAAACAATCGTCAAAGAAACTGCCTGCACCTTTTCGGTAATCAACACCACATAGGTGCATGAAATTAGTAGGTGAAAAATGAAGTTCAACACTTTCTATTTCCGTTTCATAATACATGATTTTGCCAACAAAGTGTTCTTTAAAAAAAGAAGCCGCAATTTGTAACTGAGTAAAAAAACGCTGAAGTTTTATTTTTTCGGTGTAATTTGGATTACGATAATCTCTAGAATTTGCCATATTTCCCTCACAAAAAAGGTGGTTTACAGAGTCTGTAAGCCACCTAGTCAGTCGGTTTATTCTGGTGTCTGCCACCGCTTGGCCCTTACGTCCAAGATTGCTATCGGATTTCGTTCTGGTGTCCGCCACCGCTTGGCCCTTACGTCCAAGATTGCTATCGGATTTCGTTCTGGTGTCCGCCACCGCTTGGCCCTTACGTCCAAGATTACTATCAGATTGACCATGAGCCGACCACTCATCTACACTATTTATTCTACCTGAAAATTGTTAAAATTTCAAGTATCAACTTCTTTATTTCGTCGTATAGGCAAAACTGATGGCACTATCTGCTTGCGAGATTTTTCTAAAGGTATAGTTAGGGTTACCACCATAGTTTGTCTCTGACACGAGGAAAGAACCATCATCATAGACCTTCTCTACAAAGGCCACATGACCATAGTCTGCTGGTGTGCCATGTGTACCTCCTACAAAAGAAACAATAGCACCTGCTCTTGGTGTAGAGCCTGTTTCCCCACCAAGACTTGAAGCTGTCGCAACCCAGTCCTGACCATTTCCCATGGTATTAATGATTGAAATCTTCTCTCCATTTCTACCTTTTAGCTTTAATCCTAACTGGTTCATACGAGCCGCAACACCCCATGTACATTGTCCATAGGCATAGGCCATACCATCTCCACCACCAGGAACAGAATGATCATACAAGTCCCCACGAACACCTTCAAGGGATTGCGGGTCACTCTTTGCTTGTCCTCCGTTTGTTTGGCTAAATCCTTTTTCAATTTGGTAATACCATTCCGTTGCTCTGGTTTGTCTTTCCAGTAGTTTGTCACCAGAATTTCCCTCCCAATAAGTGAGAAAGAGTTGGGCAAGATTGGCTGCACTGCCCGTATTTCCAAAGAAATCCTTTAACCAACTTTGATAGTAAGGGCTATCCCCATGAAGCATAAAATCAAGTTGTAGGTCTAAATCATACCACTTCTTATTTTGGCTGCGTGCATAATTTAATAAAGCTGTATGACGTGTTGAACCATCTGCAGTATCTGTCCATTGACCTAACCCCAAACCTCTATGAAGGATATTAGGATAAGCACCACTATAAATGGCTGGACCTCCAATCGCTAACCACGCTTCATCATCCCATGAGGAATCGGTAGCGCCAACAGGAGGAGATAAATAATCCCCTTCAGCACGTTTAGGATTAATAGAAGACTCTACCGACCAATTTCCTAAAATTGCCGCAATGGCTTGGGGACTTGCCCCTTGAGATTTCAAAAACTCATAAATATGTTTTGCTCGTTCAAACTCATCCCCACCAAACTGACCAATGGCAGGTAAGATAGTAGTCTGAAGTTGAATGACTTTTGGGAAATAAAATTGCGGATTGACATACACCAATTTTTCTTTCTTATTCTTATACTTTTGGTAGGAAACTTTCAAACCTGTATCATCTGGTGTTTCACCTATAACATCACCCGTTAGAACTCTTGTCCCCTCAATCGCACGGCCATTATGAATGGAATATAAGGTTAAGCGACTCTCATTCTCTCCTTTTCCGTTAGTGAGAATAACATTATCTCCGTCTAGAGATACAACACCATCCATTGGTGCGACAATCCTTTGGTGAGCCTTCGCTTCTAGTAGAATGTACTCCTGAAGGCTAGGTTTGCCGTCTAAATCATAGTATCCATAACGATAAGTCATGGTTAAACTATCTTCGTTACTTTTCCCCTCAAATGGATTGTCCAATTCCTGCATGGAAGCATACACACCCTCTTCTTTTAGTTCCTTTATTTCCTCTTGATCGTCTTTCGATAGTTTATACTTAGGAGTTTCATAGAGGTCTTGCATGGATTTCAAATCTTCCCCATCGTTTAAATCATGCCACAAAGTAGATAGATAATCCTTGTAAGTTTCTGAACTAAATAAGTGAACTGTTTTATGTAACTCATAGTCATGGAATTTAAAGTTCATATACCCCATCACATCATCTACTTTTGTGTAATAGGTAATTCCTTTTTCATTTGTACGAGTATGTTCTGCGTCTTCCCAAGTTAGGTGGGTATAAGCTTTTGTTAATTCAAATTCATCTTGTTGAATCAAACTAGCAGATGAAAATCCTAAAAAGAAGCTCATTATAAGTAAAAGAAGAAAGACTATTCCTCCAACTATCCAGGTTACAGGATTTCCAGCCGCAAATGTAAAGAAGGAAAAGGCTGCTTTTAGTTTTTGATAGATACTTCGGACACTTGTAAGACCTTGTTTCTTTAATTTTCGAAACCGATTTTTAAAGGAACTTGGGTTATCTTTCGCTAGTTTCCATCCTTTTCCGGCCTTAAAATGATGATATCGCTCTTTTGTGTTGGTCAGTCTTTTTTTGGTAAAACGACCTGTTGCTTGTCCTGTTTTGACACTAGCTTTCCCAATGTTACAAGAAAGCCGACTGTAGCGTTTTCCTTTTCTGATAGTCTCTTGAAGCGTGCGATAGCCTTCTAAATCTTCATTTTCTGAAGCTAACTCTCCCCCTTCACGTCCAAAGACATAGAGAAAGGTTTTGGCTTTCCTACTGACTTTTTTGGACTTATAGGCTTGTTTAGTAGATTTTAGATTCTCTTTTGCGGCCTTGACTTCTTTCTTAGCTTTTAATTCTTCTAAACTCTTCCCTTGAAAGAAAAAATTAGATTGTTGTTTCGATTCCTGACCATAAAGAAATTTTTGATTGGTTTTTCTTTCTTTACGACTCTCCTTTCTTTCTTCTTTTGCTTGTACCTTGGCTTCTCTAAATTGCTCCTTGGCTATTTTCAATCGTTTCCTAGCATGAGGCAATCGTCTGTCTCTTAATTCTTTTCGATTCAACAGAGATGGAGGACTATTTTGAAGAATATGATTGTAGTCTTCATTTGCTTGTTTTACTCTAGCCTTTGAAGCTTCTCTCATCTCCTCTAGCTTTTGCTTTATCTCTTTTTTCCATGCTTTTTCATCCAGTACAGCGGAATCTTTTTTCTGTTTCTTCACCTCCTTCTTTCCTTGTTTCAAGAATTTCTTCTCATCTTTTAGAATTCTTCTAAATGCCTTTCGGGCACGTATGATTTCTCTTTTATCCTTCATTTACCTTCCCCTTAATTAGAAGCCATTTTATCAGGATCCGTACTCATGATATCAAACAATTGTGTACCTTGAGGAATCTTATTTTTAAAGGGAACAACAACGGAACCAGCTTTTATCAGTCCTGCCCCTTTTTCTGGATTGACTAGGTATTTTTCGAGTTCTTTTGACAAGCCTAAGAGTTGAACCAGTTCTTCTCGGTCATTTTTCGCTTGCTTGAGGAGAATCATAAATTCACTATTAGCAATAATTCGTCTACCATTTGGATCTAACAATAAGGTTTCGACATTTTGGGTTATCCCAGTCGGACTGGCTCCATATTTTCTGACACGACTCCACAATTTAAAGAAGAAATCACTGGCATATTTATCTAATAAAAGAAGTTGCATTTCATCAAAATAAATCCAGGTCTTCTTCCCTAATTTTTGGTTCCGAACGACACGATTCCATATCTGATCAAAAACAACCATAAGGGCGATTTGTTTCAGCTCATCTCCTAACTTCTTAACGTTATAAATCAAGAAATTAGATCCTGTCTGAATATTGGTCTTATGAGAAAAAATATCCAGAGAACCTTCGACATACAGTTCCATATCAAGTGCCAAATTCTGCGCTTCTTCTTCTGGTTGTTGGCTCAAGACAAAGACCCATTCTTCCAAAGAAGGCTCTTTAAATGACTGATAGGTGAGTCTGGTGACTCGGTCGATAATCGATTTTTCTCTGCCATCCATTTTTCTATCCAATAACTTGCCGATAAAGGATAAAAGAAATTCTGATTTTACCTTTACAGGATCTTCATCCATATTTTCCTCAGACAAGTCAAGGACATTGAGATAAGTTTGGGAATCTGGCGCAATATCAATCATTTCTCCACCGAAAGCTCGTCCAATGACACTGTATTCTGCTTCTGGATCCACGATGATAATTTCAGTATTTTCACCAGATTCCTTGATTTTGGTCGTGATAATTTCATGCTTGGTTGCCATCCCTTTCCCAGCTCCTGATGTTCCTAAAATCAGACCAGACGGTGTATTTAATAGGCTTCGATCAATAGTAATAATATTGCTTGAGATTTGATTGATACCGTAATATTTCCCACTACGGTCTTGTAAATCTACTGAAGTCCAAGGTGAGTTCACTGCTATATTGGACGTTAATAAACTCCGTGATACTCCCTCTAAAAAATCACAACCAAATGGTAGCAAACTATTAAAGGCTGCTTCTTGCATATATGGTAGTTTATCAATCATTAGGTCATTTGAGCCTGCCACTTGTTGGATCGTGTCTAGGGCTTGTTTGAGTTCTTCTTCATTCTGGCCAAAGACCCCAATCATAAAGACCGTTTGAAATAGTTTATCTCCTGTCTCGGTCATGGTTTTTAAAAGTTCTTCAGCTTCATCGATATTGCTTTCTAGAACATGGCCTACTTTTTCCAAATAGATACCTGTACGAGCTAATTTTTGTTGTTCCCCAATCTTTTGGGATTCCATCAAGGTCTTCTTTGTTCGTAGTTTCTTCATGGCATCCGCCTTGGTCGAACTTTGAGCATGGAGGCTTACAATCAATTCCAAATCTCCTTGCATGAGGTCTCGAATAAACTGATCACCTAATTCCATGCCGTAGTCTCTCACATAGACAATCTGCAATAATCGGTCATTGATTTGTAGGTAATTCTTGTTTTTAAAATCCAAGAGATTAGGCGCTATGAAGTGACGAGTTGTCTGACCAGATCTCGTTAAATCACGGTAAGAAAAAGGAAGATGGTGTTCTCCTCTTAGCATATCCGCCAACAAGTTGACACGCTCTTCTCCAGCCAAGGATTCAAATCGAGCATCAATTTCTGAGAAACCACTCTTGAAATATTCTCCTATTTGGGACAGGGAACGATAGGCTTGTTTGGGGTTAGAATCCTTTCTACCAAAGGTAATCAGTTTCACAGCTGAAAAGTTATTTTCACCACTGTCTAAATTCCGATTCATCATTCGATTCAATTCTTTACGATAGGTATCGTACCCATCTTCTTTTTCCTCATACAAAACACTTTGTCTAAACTTTTCTAAATTCAATCTTTTATTAAAGATAGTCAATTGGAAGTTGGTTTGGTCATCTAGGGAGTTAATCAAATCAGAATACTTCTCAATGATAGCGCCCTTATCTTCTAAACCAACAGTTTGATAATTGACATCCCCAAGTAAGTAGCTTTGTGAGAAATAATCTTCTTTTACCTGCATTAGACCATTTTGATACAGGGCTTGATAGGCAAGGCTATTCGCTGTAGAGGGTAACACTTCCTCTTTTTTACCTTTAACTTCTTCCTTTTTATTAGTCATTGAAGTTTTTTGTTTCTTTAATGTATTTGATTTTCTTTTCATATTCAGGTCCTTTCTTTCCTGTAATTGTGCGTAGGGGAACCGTTAATTCAAAATGAAGACGGTATTTCAAATAATGTTCAAAATATAAATCATTGGGTTTATAGACTCCAAAAAGCATGAGGGGAATGGTAAAAGCAAACACAAAACCGTAAACAAACCAATCTCCAAATTGCCAGAAAAAGAGATTCAAACCTAAAACAATAATTGTGACAATAAAGGCTGGTAGGACAAAGATGATTTGCCTTGTAGTGAAGCCTAACCAAGCCCTATGTTGGTATTTTGAGATGTCTTTAAAGACTCGTGTATTCATGACTTTCCTTTCTAAAAAGGCTAAGAAGCATTCACTTCCTAGCCTTTATCTAATTACATACCTAAGATTGAGCGAGCCGTACGTTGAGAACCAACGAGGGCAATAATCAGTAAGATAGCTTGTACCAAACTACCAAACATAATCGCAAGTGATTGCAAGACTCCTGCACCATTTGAAACAGCTATTTTCCCAGCAGATTCAAACAAAGGAACAAGAGAAACAATCAGAAAAATAAGAACCCCTTGTACCGCATAGACCATAATATTTTTTAAATAGCCAATACCAATAGACTTCCACTCATCACTTAAAAATGTTGGAATCGTAAGAGGGGCAAATGGAATCATAAGGTAGAGTTGAATAAATCGAATAGATACCAAAAGATTGACCATGGCTGCACTTACTATCCGAACAAGCCAAATGAGGAGGGCGAAAAAGCCCACAATCATCCGGCCAATAAAGCCTGAACCTTTTATTCCAGAGATTGTATCATACTTTGCCCCACCGTGAGCCACAATCGAGGCCACTTGTTCAATGGCATGACTCGCAATCCCGATGATGGCTTCTACAATTACGGTAGTGTTAGTAATTACAACTGCGACCATAATATAACTAATCAACATCGGCGCTAATGCTTCAAAGGTCATCGCTCCTCCTGAGTTAGCAATTTTCTTTGCCATCTTCGAAAATTCTAAGATGAGGACAACTGATAAAATCGCAACTCCAAGAGGCTGCATGACACTTTTAGTAATACTAGACATATAAGTCCAAACGGTTGGATTGTAGCTAGATAGAGATTTAATCAAATCTACCGTAGATTGTAAATCTACATTAAATCCTTCAAATAAATTTTCAGCTGATATTTTTTCAGATGCAAGATAAACAAAGGGTGAGACTAAACTAAGATTCATGTCATTGTTGATCCTCCTAAATAGAAATCTGGGTTACAAAGGCTCCAGCAGCCCCTACCATAACTCCACCGACAATTTCAAGAATGGCATTCCGAACACCTGGTCCACCATCTTTAATGTTGGTTGCAAGGTTGACAATCCCCACAACAACGAGAAAGGCACCAACTGCAATCAATCCCTTCTGTAACAAAGACATAGCTTGTGCAAACATAGCACTTGCGTCTACTCCATAAACAAAACCTTTAAAATGCGTAATCATCTATTTCCTCTTTTCTATTTTTATTTTAAACTAGATTCAAAAGTTAAATCACGAATTCTAAGGCCTTCAAGATGATTTTCCTGACTTTGATTCAAAGGATTGATCTGATAGTTCCACCACCGTTCATCGTTTTCTTGATTGGCAAGGTACTTCCAGTTTGGATGCTTAGTTGAATTGTACTTTTTGCTTTTAAAGACAGGCATATTGGCAATTCGAACTAAGCATTCATGCCGTTTCATATTTCCGACTTCATCAGGTGTCATTAAATCACGAGCAATCTTTTGATGAGAAAGGGATCCTGAACCTGTTTGGCCAAAGGAACGACTAGTATTTCGAACATCAATGGTTTGTTTACCGAGTAACCCACTCATAAATTTAAAAGTATCTTCATCATTACCACCTAAGTAGACTAAGCTATCACAGTTCCCAAGAATAGTTTTCCAAGCTTCTTTTTCTTTATAGAGTCCTTGAAGTTGAGCAATATTTTGCAGAATAGGAACGAGACTCATATTCCGAGAACGGACTGTTGAGGTTTGTTCAGCAAAATCTGGGATTTCTCCGATATTTGCGAATTCATCTAAGTAGACTCTCACATGAAGAGGTAATTGCCCCTTAAAATCAATATCTGCTTGTCTTGTTAGAGTTTGAAATACTGTTGAAAAAAAGAGGGCTGAAAGAAAGCGAAAGGTACTATCGTTATCTGGGATAACTAAGTAAACCATTGATTTTTCCTTGCCCCATGTCTTCATATCAAGGGTATCTCTTTTGGTCAAATCCATGACACTTTGAATATTGAAGAGGGCAAATTTAGCAGTGGTTACAGCTATAACAGAATCCAGAGTCTTATCCTTATAATTTTGAAAATCTGCCCAATTTCGCATGGTAAAATTTTCAGTTCCATACTTTTTAGCATAATTTTCAAATAGAATTTCTAAGACACTTTTTTCTTGGTTTTCACCCTTGGATAAGTGTTTAATGAGTTTTGAGATTTCAGCAAAACTTGGATAACGCCCTCGTTTTTTTCGCTCTTCCACTTCTTTTTTTTGACGTTTCAACAAGTTTTGGTATTCCTTTTGACTTAAACGACTTTCTTCTATGAGCTGTTCTCTTGTTTTAGGTGGGTTATAGAAATCGACCAAGTAAGAGGCTAAAGCTCGTACCAAAGTCATAGAAGCTTCATCCCAAAATGGATCACTACGGGAGCCAGAGCCTTTGGTGTTATTGAAATAAACCGTCAGCATGCGATTCAAATCATTTTCTGTCTCTATATAGCGAAAAGGATTGAAGCCATCTGAGTTCTTCATATTGACTAAATCTAACACCTTTACTTGGTAGCCATGTTCTAAAAAGAGTTTGCCTGTTTTTTCGGCCAAGTGATCTTTAGGATCAACTACAATATTAGAACTATTCATCTGAATCAGATTGGGTTTCACAAAGCGAAATGTCTTCCCACTTCCTGAACCTCCAATCACCGCAATATTCTTATTCCTATCATATTGGGCTGGTTTTTTATCTAATAATGTCAGACGAACATCTTGTGCTAAGATCGTATCATGAGAAAATTCCTTACCGTAAAAGAGCTTCTTTTCTTTTAGAGTTCCAAAACGGGCGCTCCCGTATTCTACCCCTTCTCGGTATTGTTTTTTTCCAGTCTCTAAATAGAGATAAACCAGCAGCATCATCACAAAGCCTAGTAGAAAAAAAGCACTTGATTTTCCAGTAAAAGAAATATTCCATGGCGACTGAAGAACTTCATCTTGACCCTCCATCAGAAGATGAGTCCATTTATTTAAGCTATTTCCAGTATAGGAATCATACAAAAGCGTCAAACGATGAAAAAGATAGCCTAGTAAGATGCCTAACAGTGAGAATAGTAGGAATTTCTTTCCACTGTACATCATCTCACCATCTCTTTCTGTTTGACGGCCCCTTCTTGTCTAAAGGTAATTTGGGATTTCGCCTCATCAATTGCATCGTCTAATGACTTATCCATAGTAAAATCAGCTAATTTCTCCGGATCATTAACCATTTTTTCTAGCAGATGGTCTAAATGATTGTCTAGAATCGAACGGTCTTTCGTATAGAAATGTAGAGAATCCCCTTGCCAAGCGATGGCTAAAGGAATCTCTTCTTTTTCTAAAAAAGCTTTAAATTTCTCTATATCAATTGGTTTGTCTAAAAAATCTTTTTTCAGATTAATCGTGTCAATCGAATAAGGAGATTGTAGCAATTCTTCTAATTTCTGCACCCCTATCTTATAGGCGGAATCCTGTGCTAAAGCCTGACGTCTAGACCATTCTAGAATCTTTAAGAGACTTTTGACAGTAAATAAAAGACTACGCTCTGCATATTGAACTGCCATTCGTTCCTGTTGTTCAGAGGACATCTGAGGCCTCCTTCTTCACAAATAGCAGCTTTCCTTCTTTATAACGATAAGCTATCAATTTCTGACGTTGCTTAATCGACTTGACAACCTGCAGTAGATCTCTCGAATAAGGTTCTCGAAGAGTAACTTCTACTGCTTTTCCATCAAAGATACCAACACGTTTAAATTCAATGTAGTCTTTTTTGAGATGTCCTAAGCCCATACCAAAAGGAAAGTGATGAATCAATTGGATGGTACAACCACCTTTATTTCCCATTTGTTTCAAATCATACAAGTTTACTACCTTCATGATTAACTCCTTTATCTAGTTTGTCGCATCGTTTAAGTCTGGTAACGATAAACTCCGTGTCTGTTAGAAAATTCTCACACACGTCTTGTGCCAGTTGCCCTTCACAGGGAAATACTCTCAGTCCCTACTTACACAGGCACGCTAATCAAGACGGAGTGAATTCAATTTTCAAAGAACAGGTAGCTTTATTATAGATAAGAGTAGTTGAAATTTTTATCACATTTTTTATTTTCCTGTAGAGCTAAATTCATACTAAACAAAGATTTTGAAATAAAAGACTAACATTGTTACATAATGTTAGCATTTCATTTCCCTAAACCAAGCTAATTTGGTCTAAAAAAGCAGCAAACTATAAACTAGTAGGTTCCACACCAAATGTAGCCCCATACTTCCCCATAAGTCCGATTTATAGCGAACCATCCCTAAAAACATTCCCAATGAAACATACAAACACCAAGCTAGAGTAGTCCCTGGATGATGAGCTAAGGCAAACAAAACACTTGTCAAGGCAATTCTGATGTCTAATTTTCTGACCAGCTTCCATAAGATTTCTCGATACAGAAATTCTTCAACCATACTCGCATTGATTAAAAACAATAAAAATGAAAACCAGGGAACTTGATGTTGAAGCCCAATTAAGTTTGCTTGATTCGTGGTTCCTTGAGCATGGATTAGGCTAAAACATAGACTTATAATCATTAGGCTTACTAATCCAATACCAAGCCATTTCATCCTAGATTTCATATCGATCTTATGCGCTTGTTTACGTTGACCATACATCCATAAAAAAGAAATGAGCGACGCTCCATAGAGAACCTGTAGTATAGTTAACTCACCGATACAAAGAAATTTCAGTAAGTATAGGGATACCAATAGGACATTTACTTGTTGAAATATATAAACTGGAATTATTCTTTTCATAGTTACCTCCGAAATAAATCTTCATAATCTAAATCTAATACCTGCACAATCCTTTCTACCCATGAACTTTGAGGCATTCGTTGTTCCATCTTATAGTGGCGAATCTTTTGATACAAACGATTCAATTCACTTGGATAGTGAAACTCTCCCGCAAACATTTTTCTGGTTAACTCAATCCAGCTGATATTTCTTTCAGCCAAAATAATGGACAAGTTCTCCCAAAATCGTTCAGCCATATTGCTTCTCCTTTAGTTAGATAAATAATGTGTTTGTGCCATGTAAATCAATTGTTTCGTATCTCTTGGCAATAAAGCTCTAGCCTCTTCCAAATTCAGATTTGGATAAACTCGCTTATTTGAAACCGCAAGAGGAAGTCTGATGCTTAGTTCAGGATTTTTTAAAATCATCTCAACGAAATCCGTTAATCTTAGATTGTCACGGTTCTTAAATCGTAATAAATTGGGAGATAAAAACTCAAAACAATCTGAAGAATAGCTCATCATCTCAATTAATTTATCCTTTGTCATTTCAGAAACTGAATGACAAGATACCTCGATGCCATAGTTTTGGAAGAAGTCTAAAAGAAGTTGATTTCTTTGGCTATTTTTACTTAGATAGAGATCAATCATGGGAGACCTCCAACAAATTTGATTCCATTTGATATTCTGAGACGACTAAGGAATCTAATGAATGTGAGAAGTTAATTGATTTCTTGTCTTCATCATAAGCCTTTACAGTTACTTGGGTTGTAAGTATTCCCTCTTTCCCCTCTGCTCGATAGCCTTGTCCATATAAAATAAAAACGAGATTTTGATGATCATCTACAAAGGCATCAAGTCCATTCTTTATGTCTTGACTTTCAAGGAATTCCATAACGTTTTGAAGATAGGATTCATAAAATAGTGGGTAGTTGTGTTTTTTATGGTAATCATCTAAGAATGTCACTTCAAACTCACATGGATAATTGGGCATCAAAAATAATTGTTCATCCAGCTGTTTGATTTCTGCATCATGTAATTCTGTTTCTAATTCATCACAATCTAGTATTGATTCTTTATTTAATGCTTTCATCTTTTTCCTCTATTTCTTTTAATTTCTTTGCGATTGCGGCAATCACAGGAACTGTTACACTATTACCAGCTTGTTTATAGAGTTGACTATTACTAGAGACTTTTCTAGCAGCTTCAAAAGCCCAATCAGGAAAGCCCTGTAGTCGAAAACACTCTTTAGGGGTGATTCTTCGTATCCTCAAACGGTAAAATTGCCCATCTATTAAGACACCGGCTACATGATAAATTTGTTTATCTTCTCCTTCATAGCTAGCAACTACTACTCCCATTTGTCCACTAGTTGTTAACGTATTCGCTATACCTTTTCCAACTCTACCTCGACGATACTGAGAACTTGGTCTTTCCAAATTGATGGAATCTCCTATTTCTGCTTGAGCATATCCTTTTTTCGTTGCTTCCCGTACTTTTAGAAATTGGATTGGTTCTGGAATCAGTATTTTAGGGATTTTATCTCCACCTTGCATTGTAGTCAATGTTGGAGATAAACCCTCACTGCCATAGACGCGACCTGTCTCCTTAAAGCTAGTTGGTAAATCTCCAACAACGATAATACCATGGAGATCTTGAGTATTTAAAGTAAACATTGGCTCTTGGTTTTCCTTAAAGCGTCTACCATTTTGTCTCTTGTCTAATCTATCTGGTGTCATACAAGGAATCGCAACTTTAAATCCTTCTCCTTTTCCACGAACTAAGGTTGGCGCAAGACCTTCTGAATAATAGACTTTACCACTCATTCCACTTTTTGATGGATTCAAATTCCCAAGTGTTTTTAAAGTCTCAGAGTTAGTTGCTTGACCTTCTCGTCTGAAAGGAAATAGGAGTCTGGTACCTTTCTTTCTAGAATGTCCGATAATAAACACCCTCTCTCTGTTTTGGGGAACGCCAAAATCCTTACTGTTAAGCACCTGCCACTCAACATCAAACCCCAATTCATCAAGTGTGGTAAGAATTGTGGTGAACGTCCGTCCCTTATCGTGATTGAGTAGGCCTTTAACATTTTCAAGAAAAAGAAAACGTGGTTGGATTTGTTTGGCCGCCCGAGCAATTTCAAAGAACAAAGTTCCTCTAGTATCTTCAAATCCCAATCGTCTTCCTGCGATTGAAAATGCTTGACAAGGGAATCCCCCACAGATGACATCGACTTTTCCTCTAAGTTTTTTAAATTCGTCATCTGAAACATCTCGTATATCATGAAATTCTATTTCTCCTTCCGTTTGAAAAATGGACTTATAAGATTCTCTAGCAAATTTATCAATCTCACAAAATCCAATACACTCGTGTCCGACACTTTCCATTCCAAGTCGAAAGCCACCGATACCTGAAAATAAATCAATAAATCTCATTTCTTGATTACCCCTTTCTTATCGACTATCATTGTCAGAACTGTCACTCCACTTGAAATGACAATGAGCATAACTAATATCCACTCGATTGGCGACATTTAACCACCTCCTTTTCTAACACGGTTATTCCAAACGGAATATAGGCCATTAAACACAAATTCAGCAAGCACTTCCGCACGTCTAACAAAGTGAACATTATCTAGAGCATACTGATAGATTCTCTCAAAATCAGTCATAGCAATTTCACTGGCTGTTTCAGAAAAACCTTCTCGTCTAAATTGTTCTTGTACCAATCCCCAAATATAATCTCGATCATATTTTGTGACCTTTTCTACTTTCCTTTTCAAGATAGGTTGAGAGTTCCTCTCTTCCTCATCCTCAATAAATAAAGAATCAGTCTCACTATATTTAGTCTCACTAACTTCAGTCTCACTAGGGGCTGGATGTGAGACGGGGCCCGTTTCATTTTCAACCTGCCCTAGTCCTTTTTTAACACTAGGCCTGTTTGAATTACTTACTGGGGTAGAAGATAATTCCCCTAAATAAATCTTATTAGCTAGTCTTCCTTTCTCACTTGAAGACTGTTGCACTTCATCAATTAAGTCATATTCTTTAAGAATCTTTTTGATGGACAGTAATTTTGACTTCGAACAACCTAACAGCCTCATCAGTTTAGAATTAGAAAATACTAAATAAACCGAGCCTTCTTCGTCTATCCAACCACGACTGAGAGATAATTCTAAACGATCTTTTAAAATAGAATAAGCTACCTTTACTTCTAGTTTCATATCCATATATTTCTCATCCTCAAAAAGAATTTTAGGTAATTTATAATACCGTTCTGAAGTTTGGTATTGATTTTCGGTAATTCGTTTCATAGCGCTCCTCCAAGTTCTTTGAGTATTAAATCTCCGCTTGATTCCAATCGAACCAAGCCACTTTTTTCTAATTCAGCCATAAGACTGATGGCTTCAACAATGTCAATTCCCATTTCACGTACTAAAAATGAAATGACAATATAGCGTGATGATTGTAATTCTTTTGTCATTTTCCCTCCTGAATATAAAAAAAGAGAACAATATTCAATTGTTCTCTCCTTAGATAAATATTTATTGTTGTATTCATTTTTCCGATACGCAAACGATATCTACAAATACATTTACATCTATGTGCCTTTTTAGGACTTTTTTGATGTCAAAATTGCCTTTATCTACAAAGACAAAATGCTTGTAAAATAGCTTGAAATCAAGGATTTTCACCCTTTTTTTCGTTGTAGCAACACTACACACTCCACGTGGTGCGTTTGAGGAAACAGATCAACCGGCTGGACTTTCATCAATTCATATCCCAACTCTTGGTAGAATTTGATATCACGCGCCATGGTTGCGACATTACAAGAGATATAAGCAATGCGGTCTGCTCCTGTTTGAGCGCTTGCTTTGATAAAACTCTCGGTCAAGCCCTTGCGTGGTGGGTCAACCAAGATGACGGTTGGTTGGATACCTTCCTTGAGCCAGTTCTTCATGGCATTTTCAGCTGTATTGCAGACATAATGGGCATTTGTGATATTGTTTAATGCAGCGTTCTTCTGGCTATTCTCAACTGCTTCTGGAATCACTTCAACACCGTAGACTTCTTTGACATGCTTGGCAACGGATAATCCAATCGTTCCAATCCCTGAGTAGGCATCAATCACCACATCATCTTCTCTTAACTCCGCAAAGTCGATAGCTGTCTGATAGAGCTTCTCTGCCATTTCTGTATTGACCTGGTAAAAGGCTGGGCCAGCGATTTGGAAGTCATTTCCCAACATCTGATCCGTAATATAGTCTTGACCATAAAGAGTCTTCCACTCCTTGCCGAAAATCGCATTGGTATTCTGGTCGTTGATATTCTGCATGACAGACACCATCTCTGGGAACTGCTTGATAAGGTGTTCAATCAATTGCTCCACTCGGAAAACTTTCGGACGAGTTGTTACTAAAATGACCATGATTTGCCCTGAATAGTGCCCACGTCGCACCACAAGATTTCGAATCAAGCCAAACTGTTCCTTTTCGTCATAAGGTTTTAAATCAAAACGACGAAGCAAATCGCGTAGAACTACTACGACTTGGTCAATAACAGGATCCTGGATAAAGAAATCTTCAATAGGCATGAGGTCATGCGAATTTTTACGGAAAAAACCAGTTTCCAAGACACCATTCACTCGACGAACGGGCACCTGAGCCTTATTTCGGTACTTGACAGGATTTCCCATACCAAGCGTTTCAGCAACTTCTACATCGGTAATGCCAGCTATCTTGTAGAGACTGTCTTTGACTTGCTTGGTTTTGAACTTAAGCTGCTCTGGATAGGCAAGATGCCCCAAATCAGCGATACCTGAACGCAGATAAGCTAGGTCAAGATCTTGGTTACGATGTGGAGAGTAAGTAAGGTACTCCTCAACTTTCCCATAGCCAATCTTTTTATTGACCTTAAGGACTCGCATGAGAATTTTCTCAGTTGGTAGAGCATTTTCTACAAAGAAAACCAAACCTTCTATCTTAGCAACCCCAGCACCTTCATGGGTCAAATCGACAATTTCAACTTCTACAATATCATTTTTCTTTAACATATTTTTCACTTTCTATCGGCCGACAAAAAAAGACGGCAACATTTCTGTTACCATCTATTATATCATGAAATGACCTAAGCACCAAAACTCTTGAAGAAGTTGACAATGGCTTGCCAAAGGGAGCTAAAGAAGTTGCCCCCGTCTTCTAGCGCTTTATTGGCATCAAAGTTGAGGTTTATATTTTTAAAGCTATCTCCAGCTTGGGATACAATACTTTCCTTGAGGTCATTTAGGGTTTTGGTGAAATCAGCATTGTTCAAAATGTCACTCTTTGAGAGGTTAAGTGCAAAATTGATGATGATATTGACCTGGTTTCCTGTTATAACCTGATCGAGTTTGTAGTTTTTTAGCGTGTCTTCTACAATTTTGCGAACATCCTCTTCTGTCAGATTACCTTTGGCTTCTTTTGCCTTTGCGATTCCTGCCTTGATATCTGCCAAGGCGACATTGAGTTTATTGGCATCGTAACCTGACTTGTCCTTGTTTTCAGCATTAATATCGGATAAAGCTTTTAGCTCCTCTTGGGCCAAGTCTTTATTGGCTTGTGGTACTTTAGCTCCATTGGCCTCTAACGAGTAGTAAATCCCTGCTAGGGCGCTCTCTCCTGTAACTGGAATAGGTGCTGCAACTGTGATTTTGGCATGCTCCACTCCCAGTGTCACTGCAGCGTTACGGTACATATCCTGCGTCACCTTGGTGATATTTTCAGGCGTTTCAATCTTTACCTCTAGAGGCGACTTATCACCTAGCTTTTGAATCTTGGCTGATGAATAGAGCTGTAGACTAGCATCATTAGCCACATTCATAATTTTCGAATAGATATCAGGTGTCATGGTTTTGATATCTTTGGTGTCTTTTGATGCGTCATAGCCAAGTTTGCTAAGAGTTTGATTTTTCTGGTCTTCAGATAGAGAAGAACCTAGGACATATTCGGGTTGTACATAGGTTTCATCGATTACTTTTTGAACATCAGTTGCTGCGTGGACACTCGTCATAGCTGTTGCGGCCCACAATATTGCAGCACTTGTTAGAAAGAATTTCTTTCTCATGGGATATTCCCTCCTTTACCTTTCTAGGTTAATAAAACAATCTTAAAGAAAGCTTATAGTGAAAAACACCTGGTCAAACCAGATGTTTAGAAGAAATTAAAGAATTTCATGATATAGAGATTGAAGCGGACCTGTCTCGAGTAGTAATAATTTCCACCATTCTCATAGAGTTCGGCTCCGTGAAAGATAGAAATGGGGTTGATATAGGTATAGGTCTTTCCAGTGGTATTGCCAAGGATAGGAGCGACCGTATCTCGGGAGTAACGCTTGGCTAGGGCCAGAGTATTTTCCTTGCCATTCTGAGCGATAAAATCGATATAGGCAGGTCCAAAATTATAGGCTTGAACGGCGGTCCAGACATCTACTCCTTTGCTCTGTGCCAAATAGAGATTATCTGTTAAAGTCTGTACCCCTTGGCGAATACTAGAGGCATCGTCTTTGATGGTATTGGTAGCGCCACTAGCAGACTCACTAGACTGCATAACATCCCGCTCTTTTCCCTTCGTTTCGGTATAAATCATGGCGAGCACCAACTCTTCATTGGCTGGAGTATCTCTTTCGCTCAAGATTTCTCGAACCATGGGTTGGTAGGTCATGACTTGTTTAACATCCTGATGGATATGATAAGCTTTGTATCCTGCGAAAAGGAAGACTGCTAGCACAAGCACTCTTCTTATAAATTTAAACATTATTTACTTTGAATATCCTCGATATTTTTGATTAAGATAGAATAGGTTCCATTGTCATTTTGGATAAACTCAACAGACTCTGCATCTTGGTAAACATTATTTGGAACGATGAGTTCAATTCCATTTGACAAGGAAAGTTTTTGGTTTTCAAATTTCTTGAGCTGACGACTGGCATCAATTTCATCAAACTGGACTGGTTCTGGTACGGCTTCCTTGACTTGATCAATAAAGCTCAAACGAGCTGTCAGATTGTTATCAAAAAGGTCATTAGCCAATTTTTCAGGTGACAGTTCATTGCTTTCTTCAAGATTGTTGAAAATCGCTGATTTGACCTTGGATTGAAATTGAAAATCATCTGTGTTAAAGGACTCAGCAATTCTCTGGGCCGTTTTTTCTAGTTCCTTGATGGATTTCTTTGGCGAAATCTTAGGGGCAACAGCTAGCAGATTTTCTGAAAAATAATTCAAGAAAGTCCCATTGTACTTGATGCGTTTTTCGATGAGATGATACTTGCGACTTTGAAGATTGACGACCAAGGCCTCGTCAGCCCCCGTTCCAAATCCAGGTAGGTTATTCTGAGTTAGCTTGATTGGGTTATCAACTTCTCCACCAAGGTGAGTCAAGGTCTCACGTAGAGCAATTCGCAAGAAAGCAAAATGTTCAACGCCTTCTTTAGAAAACTGAACAAAAACCAAGTCATTGGTCTTGAGATTTTCAGAAATGCTAAACTCCTCTTTCCAGAGATTAGCCAGTGTTACTGATGTCTCCAACAAATCATCTGTGATGTGATTGAAGAAGGGATTTTCTTCTTCGAAAATCCCAGTCTTGGCTTCATCTGAATACACACGTTCGATTTTTTTGCGTAGGTATTCCTCGATTTTTGGAGTGATATTGAGAAACTTATCCGCTAGAAACAACTCAGTATCATCTGGGCTGAACTGATGGATAATAGCTTTCTTAATATAAATGTCCATAAAAGTATTAGTCCTCGTATAGTGGGAAGGCATCTGTCAACGCTTTGATTTCGCTTCTCACTTCTTCTAAGACAGCTTCATTTTCTGCATTCTTAAGGGTTTTAATGATGAGTTCAGCCACTTTACGGCTTTCTTCTTCACCAAATCCACGTGCAGTGATGGCTGCAGATCCGATACGAATCCCACTTGTCTTGAATGGTGACAAGGTTTCGTATGGAATTGAGTTTTTATTTAGGGTAATATTAACTTCATCTAACAAGTTTTGAGCAACTTTTCCGTTTTCTACAACCTTAGTGACATCAACAAGGAAGAGGTGATTTTCAGTACCGCCAGAAATGATACGGAAATCAGGGTCTTGCAAGAAGACTTCAACCATAGCCTTGCTGTTTTTGATGACATTGGCAGCATATTCCTTGAAGGCTGGATCCAAAACTTCTTTGAATGAAACCGCCTTAGCAGCGACAACATGCTCCAAAGGACCACCTTGAATACCAGGGAAAATAGCTGAGTTGATTTTCTTAGCAAGTTCTTCGTCATTAGTCAAAATCAAGCCACCACGAGGTCCACGAAGGGTTTTGTGGGTCGTTGTTGTAGTGATATGAGCGTATGGCACTGGGCTAGGGTGAAGACCAGCTGCAACCAAACCAGCGATATGGGCCATATCGACCATGAGCTTAGCGCCAACTGCATCTGCGATTTCACGGAATTTTGAGAAGTCAATAATTTGAGAATAGGCTGAAGCACCAGCTACGATTAGTTTTGGTTTTACTTCTTGGGCTTGTTTCAAGATTGCATCAAAGTCCAAGAGTTCCGTTTCAGGATCAACACTGTAAGAAACAAAGTTGTAGGTCTGACCAGAGAAGCTAACTGGAGCTCCGTGGGTCAAGTGTCCACCTGCTGCCAAATCCATCCCCATAACGGTATCACCTGGCTCAATCAAGGCCATGTAAGCCGCACAGTTGGCTTGGCTTCCTGAGTGAGGTTGGACATTGGCAAATTTAGCCCCGAAAATTTCTTTCGCGCGTTCAATAGCTAAAGTTTCTACCACGTCTACTACATCGGTTCCACCATAATAACGGCGTCCTGGGTAACCTTCGGCGTATTTATTCGTCAAGATAGACCCTTGAGCTGCCATAACAGCCTTGGAAACTACGTTTTCCGAAGCAATCAACTCAATGTTGTTTTGTTGGCGTTCTTCTTCTTTGGCAATAGCATTCCAGAGATCAGCATCGTATGCTTTAAAATCGTCTTTGTCAAAAATCATAGGTCTTCTCCTTTATAGTGTGACTGGTCCTTTAGTTTGTTTTTACAAGAAAGAAAATAAACTAAAAGATGCGAATAAACCGTTTCTGCACTTTATCACAAGTATAACCAACTTTTTCATAAAATGCATGAGCACCCAGACGATGATCAGCAGAGTTTAAGCGGATAAACTCATAACCCCGTCTTTTGGCTTCTTTATCCAACCCTTGCAGTAAACTTTTACCAATACCTTGCCCTTGTGCTTGAGGTGAAACCGCTAAGCCTAAGATATTAAATCCTGCTTTGGAATAAAGGGATTCATAAACTTCAGCATGGACATATCCAAGTAGGACATGGCTGGCTGCATCCTCATAGCCAAGTAGGAAATGATGGGTATCCTGAGATAGTCTAGCTAGTTGACTAGCTGTGTCCTCCGGACTAAAAGAATAGCCCAAAGCCTCTTGGTTAATCTCACATATAGCATTCACATCTGTTTCTTGCAAATCTCTTAGCATCTCATTCCTCCTCAAAAGAAATCTCTGGCAACCGAGCAAGTATATCTTCTCGTTTAATTGCCCCTTGGCGTAAGATTTTTACCTTGTCTCCAGACAAATCCAAAATAGTCGAATCCTGTCCAGTTAGAAAAGCGTCGTCCTCCAGACTCAGAACTTCTTGGTCAAAATCCTCTAGAATTTGAGCAAAGGTCACTCCACTTGCCTGGCCTGAAATATTGGCAGACGGCCCAATCAAAGGACCTGTCTCTCGAATCAAATCAAGCGTAATGGGGTGTCTCGGCATCCGAAATCCGACAGTTGCAAGACCAGAATTAACCCAATAGGGAACTCTATCATTGGCTTCGAGGATAATGGTCAAAGGACCTGGTAAAAAGGTCTCTACAAGTTTTTTTAGGTAAGCTGGCTGATTCTTTGAAAAGTGCAAGATGTCCTCTAGAGAAGCGACATTAAGATTGAGCGCCTTGTCTCTAGGACGACGTTTGAGTTGGTAAACATGGTCGACAGCTTTTTCATCTAAGGCCTTAGCAAAGAGGCCATAAACTGTCTCAGTTGGTAGAACAACAGCTCCGCCCTTTTCCAACTCTTGTCTAATCCTGTCCATCATCAACTACAACCATCCTATCTTGACCAAATTGGTCCTTGAGTGTTCGTACCCGTTTTTCAGGAAGATGCTTCCTAAAAAGCGCAGAAACACTCTGACCTTGCTTGTATCCAATTTCAAGGTAAATCTTACCACCATCTGTGAGATAGTCTTTTGCATCTTCCGCAATTCTGCGGTAAATAGCTAGGCCATCCTCATCTGCAAAGAGAGCTAGATGAGGTTCTGAATGCAAAACATTCAAACCGACCTCTGACTCATCTTCACGAGAGATATAGGGTGGATTGGATACAATTATATCATATTTTTCAGAAATTTCTGCAAAACAATCAGATTTTTTAAAAAATATATTAAGATTTTGATTTTTAGCATTCTCTGATGCAAGCTCTAAGGCATCTTGGGAAATATCTGCTGCTGTCACTGACCAATCTGGTCTGTTTTTTGCTAATGCGAGAGCTATGGCGCCACTTCCAGTTCCGATATCTAGGACCTTAAGCTTATCCTCAAGATTTTCGACTAGGATAAGTTCCACCAACTCTTCTGTTTCTGGACGAGGAATCAAAACCCGCTCATCCACTTTTAACTGCATTCCAAAGAAATCTGCGTGACCAATGATGTACTGCGCCGGTTTGTGAGCCACTAACTGCTGGTAAATTTCTTCTACAAAATTTTCTTCCTCTTTTGTCACTTCCTGCTGAAGAGCAAAGACAAAGTCCGTAAAAGAGAGATTTTTTAGGCTACGATAGACAAAAGAGAGGCTTTCAGCTTCCTCTCCTTGTCTAACCAACTCTTCTTCAAAATCTGAAAATAATTGAGCTAATTTCATTATTTGTTTAATTCTTCTAATTTTTGTGTTTGGTCATAAAGAACCAAGGCATCCACAACTTCATCCAATTTACCAGACAAGATGGTATCTAGTTTTTGGAGAGTCAAGCCAATACGGTGGTCTGTGACACGGTTTTGTGGGAAGTTATATGTACGAATACGTTCTGAACGGTCACCAGTACCGATAGTAGACTTACGTTCAGCGTCTTGTTCATCCTGGGCAATTTGTGCAAAGTGGTCAGCAACACGCGCACGGATGATTTTCATGGCCTTCTCACGGTTTTTCTGCTGGGTACGTTCTTCCTGCATCTCAACCTTGATATTGGTTGGCAAGTGAACGATACGCACGGCAGTCGCAACCTTATTGACGTTCTGACCACCAGCACCAGATGCGTGGTAGATATCAACACGAAGGTCTTTTGGATCAATATCGTATTCTACTTCTTCGACTTCAGGCATAACAAGAACTGTCGCAGTTGAAGTGTGGACACGACCTTGGCTTTCTGTCACAGGGACACGTTGCACACGGTGGGCACCTGATTCGTACTTAAGCTTAGAATATACAGATTGACCAGAAACCATAGCAACCACTTCCTTGAAACCACCGACACCATTCATAGAAGCTTCCATGACTTCAAAGCGCCAGCCTTGGGCTTCTGCATACTTTTGGTACATAGTTAGCAAATCTCCAGCGAAGAGCGCTGCTTCATCTCCACCAGCTGCTCCACGGATTTCAAGGATGATGTTCTTGTCATCATTAGGATCTTTTGGAAGGAGCAAGATTTTGAGTTTTTCTTCGTATTCTTCTTTTTCAGCCTTGGCATCTTTTAATTCTTGCTTGGCCATTTCTTCCAAGTCCGCATCTCCACCTGATTCCTTAATCATCTCTTCGGCATCAACGATGTTTTGAAGAACTTGTTTGTACTCACGGTAGGCTGTTACCGTATCACGAGTTGAAGCCTCTTCTTTTGAAAGCTCCATGAATCGCTTGGTGTCAGAAACGACATCAGGGTCACTCAGCAATTCTCCTAGTTCTTCATAACGGTCTTCTACAGCTTGTAGTTGATCATAGATGTTCATTTTTCTTCATTCTCCTTATTGATTTCAGGTGCAAAATAATGTTTTCGGCAGACTGAGATATAGGTTTCATTTCCACCGATCTGAATTTGTTCGCCATCATAGACTGGCACACCATCCTGCGTACGCAACACCATGGTCGCCTTTTTCTTACAAAACTGACAAATGGTTTTAATCTCATCGATTTTATCTGCTAAAAGCAAGAGATATTTGGAGCCTTCGAACAATTCATTGCGAAAGTCATTCTTCAAACCAAAAGCCATGACAGGTATGTCTAACTCATCAACAACACGAGCTAGGTCGTAAACATGGTGACGCTTGAGAAACTGGGCCTCATCGACCAACACACAGTAAGGTTTTTCAGGTAAGTCTCGGATATAGCCGAAGATATCTGTCGTTTCCTCAATCGCAATGGCTGGGCGTTTCATGCCGATTCGACTCGACACATAGCCAACACCGTCACGCGTATCCAGAGCAGAAGTCATAATCACAACTCCCTTTCCTTGCTCCTCGTAGTTATAGGCCACCTTGAGAATCTCAATCGTCTTACCAGAGTTCATGGTCCCATAACGATAATACAACTGTGCCATGCTTCTATTTCACGTCCATTTCTAAATTTTTGCTACATTCTAGTATATCATAATTTTCTGAAGCTTTAAACGGCAAAATGTGGTAAAATAGAAGAAATCAAAAACTAGTGGAGGAAGCTATTATGCCATTTGTACGCATCGATTTATTTGAAGGGCGCACGCTCGAGCAAAAGAAAGCTCTTGCTAAGGAAGTAACGGAAGCTGTTGTCCGCAACACTGGAGCACCTCAATCTGCTGTCCATGTCATTATCAACGACATGCCAGAAGGGACTTACTTCCCACAAGGAGAAATGCGCACCAAATAAAACAGCTTAAGCAGAATTGCTTAGGCTTTTTCAATCTCCAAGTAGCATCCATTGAAGAAATAGTCTAATTTTGTTACAATTTGAAGAGATGCTTGGATACCTATCCTAAGAAAAGAAATACAAAAGGAAATAGTATGATTACACGTGAATTTGATACCATCGCTGCTATCTCTACTCCACTAGGTGAAGGAGCCATTGGTATTGTCCGCCTGAGCGGAACAGATAGTTTTGCCATTGCGCAAAAGATTTTTAAAGGAAAAGACTTGAGTAAGGTTGCAAGCCATACCCTCAACTACGGTCACATCATTGACCCTCAAACTGGTAAGGTCATGGACGAGGTTATGGTTGGGGCCATGAAATCTCCAAAGACCTTTACTCGTGAGGATATTATCGAGATTAACACTCACGGTGGGATTGCGGTGACTAACGAAATTCTCCAACTAGCTATCCGTGAAGGAGCTCGATTGGCTGAACCGGGTGAATTTACCAAGCGTGCCTTTCTAAACGGTCGTGTGGACTTAACACAGGCTGAGGCAGTGATGGACATCATCCGTGCTAAGACAGACAAGGCCATGAATATCGCAGTCAAACAATTGGACGGTTCTCTTTCTGACCTCATTAATAATACTCGCCAAGAAATCCTCAATACACTTGCCCAAGTTGAGGTCAATATCGACTATCCTGAGTATGACGATGTTGAGGAAGCTACTACCGCTGTTGTCCGTGAGAAGACTATGGAGTTTGAGCAATTGCTAACCAATCTCCTTAGAACAGCTCGTCGTGGTAAAATCCTTCGTGAAGGAATTTCCACTGCTATCATCGGTCGTCCCAATGTTGGAAAATCCAGCCTCCTCAACAACCTCTTGCGTGAGGACAAGGCCATCGTTACAGATATCGCTGGTACTACCCGTGATGTCATCGAAGAATACGTCAACATCAACGGTGTACCACTTAAGTTGATTGATACTGCGGGTATCCGTGAAACAGATGACATCGTCGAACAAATCGGTGTTGAGCGTTCGAAAAAAGCCCTCAAGGAAGCTGACTTGGTACTACTAGTATTAAATGCCAGTGAGCCACTGACCTCCCAAGATCGCCAACTATTAGAAATCAGCCAAGATACCAACCGCATTATTCTGCTTAACAAAACTGATCTGCCTGAAGCGATTGAAACTTCGGAACTACCTGAAGATGTCATCCGTATTTCAGTTCTTAAAAACCAAAACATCGATAAGATTGAAGAGCGCATCAACAATCTCTTCTTTGAAAATGCTGGTTTGGTCGAGCAAGATGCTACTTACCTATCTAATGCCCGTCATATTTCCTTGATTGAAAAGGCCGTTGAAAGCTTACAAGCTGTTAATGAAGGGCTGGAACTGGGGATGCCAGTTGATTTGCTTCAAGTTGACTTGACCCGTACTTGGGAAATTCTCGGAGAAATCACTGGAGATGCCGCACCTGATGAACTCATCACCCAACTCTTTAGCCAATTCTGTTTAGGAAAATAAGAAAAATCCATGATCCTTCTTGCGGTCATGGATTTTATTGTCTTTATTAGTAATCTGGTCTAAGGACACCTGTTACAGTTGCCTTAGTTGCTTCGTAGTCGCCATCTACGACAACTTTGATAATGCGTTTAGCATCTTCTTCTGGTGCTGGAACTAGAGGTAATCGAGTTGGTCCAGCTTCGAATCCCATATAGTTAAGGACCGCCTTAACTGGAGCAGGACTTGGATAAGAGAAGAGGGCATTGACTTTAGGAATGAATTTACGCTGAATAGCTGCAGCTTTCTTCATATCGCTTTCTGCAATGGCAGTAAACATCTCGTGCATCTCATCTCCATTTGTATGGGAGGCAACAGAAATAACCCCATCCGCACCAAGGTTCATGGCATGGAAGGCATCTCCATCTTCACCTGTATAAATCAAGAACTCTTCTGGCTTGTGCTCAATCAAGTAAGCCATATTAGCCAAGCTGGTACATTCTTTAACACCGATGATATTTGGGTGGTCAGCCAAGCGAAGCATGGTTTCTGGAGTTAATTCAACAACTACACGCCCTGGAATGTTATAAATGATAATAGGTAAATCTGATGCATCTGCAATAGCTTTAAAGTGCTGATACATGCCTTCTTGAGAAGGTTTGTTGTAGTATGGTACGATCGCAAGTCCAGCAGCGAAGCCACCAAAGTCTGCTACTTCTTTGACAAACTCGATCGAGTCACGCGTATCATTGGTACCTACACCCGCAATCAAAGGAACACGTCCATTAACAATCTTTTGTACAGCCGCAAAGAGTTCCAACTCCTCATCGTGGGTCAAGGTCGGACTCTCAGCAGTCGTTCCAGCTAGAAGAATGCCGTCTGTGTGATGGGCCAATAAATGCTCAATCAAGGCTGGAATGGCATCAAAGTTGATGGAGCCATCCTCATGGAAAGGGGTAATAAAGGCCGTGATGATTTTACACTCTTTTAAATCTTGATAAGACATGAGAAACACCTCTCTATTTCAAAGAAGGAGTTCATCTGAACTCCTAAACGATATGACTATTTTAATTCAAATTTCAACTCAGCTGTTGGACGAACCAGTCCACGTTCATGAAGTGTTTCTGCGATCTGAACTGAGTTCCAGGCAGCACCTTTGAGAAGGTTATCTGAAACAACCCACATGTGGATTCCTTTTTCTGCATCCAAGTCTTTACGGATACGACCAACAAAGGTATCACGTGAACCAACTGCATTGATGGCTTGTGGATAGATTTGATGAGCTACATCATCTTCAAGAACTGCACCTGGGAAGGCTGCGATAGCTGCTTTCACTTCTTCGATTGGGGCCACTTCTTTTGTTTCGATATAAACTGACTCAGAGTGAGCTGATAAGACTGGAATACGAACACATGTTGCAGACACTGCGATGCTGTCATCTTCCATGATTTTCTTCGTTTCCTTGGTCATCTTCATCTCTTCGTAAGTGTAATCATTGTCTGTGAAGACATCGATTTGCGGAAGAGCGTTAAAGGCGATAGGATAGTGTTTCTTGTCACCACCTGAAGGCAAGATTTCCGCATGCAAATCACGTGGATTCACACCATCATTCAAGACTTCACGAAGTTCACGTTGTGTTTCAAGAATCGCTCCCATACCTGCACCAGAGACTGCTTGGTAAGTTGAAACGATGATACGATCCAAGCCCCATGTTTGACGAACAGGCTCAAGAGCCACCATCATTTGGATTGTTGAACAGTTAGGGCAGGCAATGATTCCGTTGTGGGCATCAAGTGCATGAGCATTGACCTCTGGAACAACCAAAGGAACATCTGGATTTTGACGGAAATAAGATGTGTTATCTACTACTACTGCCCCAGCTTGAACTGCGTATGGTGCATACTTAGCTGATGTCGAACCACCTGCTGAGAAGAGTGCAATATCAACACCCTCAAAGGCTGTCTCAGTTGTTTCTTCAATCGTAATATCTTGGTCTTTAAATTTCAAAGTTTTGCCTGCTGAACGTGCAGAAGCAAGGTAACGAATTTTATCAATAGGAAGTGATGATTCTTCCAACATTTTTATCATCTGAGCTCCGACAGCACCTGTCGCGCCAACTACAGCAACTGTATATCCCATAAATAACCTCTTTCGGAATTTTCTAAAAATTTCTATAATAGATGTATTATACTACTTTTTCCAAAAATTGAAAAGCATTTTTGGGTTATATTTTCTGAAAATAAAAAATCCCCAGTCATTGACCAGGGACTAAGAGGCATCTTCATGTGATGAGCAGGTTCACACAACTCATCAAGGTCCGCTCCTGCGTTATGACCTCCTTATGCTCAATAGTAGTCCGAAGACTACCTATCGACTCATCGCATCTACTATTCTACTAGATAGAGTCACTTTTGTCAACAGCCAAAACGCTTTAACTTCATTTATACAAGTGTACAAGAATAACCTTGGTTTCCCAAGGTTATTTCGTTTCTATCATGCTAATTGCCGGGATTGAACCGGCGACCTCATCCTTACCATGGATGCGCTCTGCCAACTGAGCTAAATCAGCTTACCTAAAAAGTATACTATAGTTCTATGTTCTTGTCAAGCGCTCTCTTTTAATTTTATGGAATGAAAAAAGCTAGATTTAGCAAGAATCTAGCTTATAAACTTCTTATTTTGTTAGATCGATTCGCTGTCCCAGTTTACCAATCAAAATCGCTCCCACGATAAGTGATGCAAACTCACCAATTCCAGTAGAGAACCATGTGAAAAAGAAGGGAGCTTCTGTCAAGATATGAAGTTCAGCTGCAATGGTAATCATTGAAATGGAGAAGAGGATTGAAAAGAAGAAATGGTCTTTTCGAATCAAACCATTGAACAAATAGTCTTTCTTATACTTGCTAAAAAGCCAAACACCTAGACTAAGGAAAACTAGAGTAGATCCCCCGCCGACAAAGACATCAATCATACCAAAAGTACTAAATAAGTTAGCAATCATGCAACCAATCGTCACACCAATGATGTATTTAGGGTTGTAAAATGCCAAGAAATTCAACATTTCTGAAATACGGAACTGATACGCCCCAAAACTAAGAACATTGATTGGTGGTGTAATAGTCAAAACCACATAAATAGCAGCAACAATAGCAATATCTGCCATGTCACGAACAGTTAAATTTTTCATGTTTTCTCCTTTGGCGGTTTCCCGCGTAAAATATGCTTGGTGAAAGAAGCTAAGCACCAAGGGTTGAGGTTATCAACCTTACTAGTATAGCACATTAGCCCGCTTTATGCTATACTAAAATCATGAAAAGACTAATAAAAGCTTTCTTTGATAACGAGATTCTCTCCTACCTATTTTTTGGTAGTGCTACTACTCTGGTTTCTATTGTATCGCGTTTGGTTATTTACCATATCAGCCACCAGGAAATCCTCGCAACTGCCCTCGCTAATATTATCGGGATTCTCTTTGCCTTTCTCACAAATGATACAATCGTCTTTAAACAAGAGAGAAGGAATTGGCCAACCCGCCTGGCTAAGTTTTTCTTAGCTCGTCTTTCTACTCTTGGTCTTGACGTTCTTTTAACTTATATCTTTGTTACAACCTTTCCTGACATTATTGGCCAGTTTGTCGAATTTAATATAGATAGAGTTAATACGATTGAAACTATCCTAGCACAAATCTTGATCATCATTTTAAACTATATTTTCAGTAAAATCTATATTTTTAAAGGGAACAACTGACCACTTTGAGCGTTCAAGTTGCTTTTTGTCACAATTTAGGATATAATAAATTAGAAAATTAGGAAAGGAATTTATGAAAATGTTAAAGGATCTTAAAGAATTTTTGCTTCGTGGTAATGTCGTTGACCTTGCTGTCGGTGTGATCATTGCCTCTGCATTTGGTGCTATCGTTACTTCATTTGTTAACGATATCATCACTCCACTTCTATTGAACCCAGCTTTGGAAGCTGCGAAAGTACAAAACATCGCTGAGCTTGCATGGAATGGTGTTACATATGGTAAATTCTTGAGTGCTATTATCAACTTTCTCGTTGTAGGTACTGTGCTTTTCTTCGTTATTAAAGCTATGGAAAAAGCGCAAAACCTTCGTAAGAAAGAGGAAGTGGTTGAGGAAGCACCTGCTGCTCCAACTGAACTTGAAGTTCTTCAAGAAATCAAAGCTCTTCTTGAGAAAAAATAAAACAGATAAAGGATTTAGCTTAAAGCTAAATCCTTTTTTCTTTACTCTTTTGGTAACTTCCCAGCCTTTTCGAGCATTTTCTTAATCAAGTAAGGCATCTTCACATTTTCACGGCCTTTTTTCTCAATGAGTTTTTTGACAAATTCTGGCATCTGAAGGTCGTCTGTCTCCTCCATGATGTCCTTTGTAGTTGCCGAAGGCGCTAACTCATCGAAGGTTTCTTCTTCTGGGAGAAAAGCTTTAAATTCTTTGTCTTCATTGGCTCGTACAGTAGCAACTAAAGCGTCAATTAAACGGCTATCTGTATTGGGCATAGGTGGACGATGGTAGGTGACACCTAATTCTTGACACAACTCATAACATTCCACATCGTTATCAAACAAGACTTCGATGTGCTCACTGATAAAGCTAATCGGGACAAAAATATAATGCTCTGGATGTTGCTTTTGTTCTCGTAAATATTCTAAGACATCTGGCTTGATCCAAGGGATTCCAATATCGCTTTCGCTCTGCCAAGTATTGGTATACTGGTCGGTTGTTAGGCCGAGTTGTTCAGCAATGAGCTTGCTATTATCGAAAATCTGATCGATATAAGGATCTCCATAATCCAAGGCAAAAATGGGAACACTGTGAGCTGAAAAGATTACCTTGAAAGATTCTTCTCCCACATGGTTTCGTAAAATTTTTCTAATCTCATCTGTCCAGAAGTCCAGCAAAGGCTGTTGCTGATACCAGTCCTTAATAACTAAAAATCGGATCTGCTGGCTTTCCAAAAACTTTTCATACCCCATGACTGAGTAAAAGGAATAATGAGGTTCCAAAATCAAACAAATACATTCTTCAATACCTTCAGACTCCATCTGCTTGATCACATCAGGGATAAAGGGCCGAGAAAACTTATTGGCAAAGTAGATACCGTACTCCTCGCCTAAACGTTCCTTGACTAAATCAACCTCCTCACGTGTAATCCGCTGCAAGGGCGTCCCACCGATAAGGACATAGTTGTCATAGAGAGTCTGAATCTCGTGGTCTTGGGGTCTAACACCACGACGAATATTTGTAAAAAATTCTGCTACTCCTTCAAAACTAATCTCCTCTGGAGATCCAAAGGTCATCATTAATATAGCTTTTTTCATGTTATCATCCTTATGATATTATTTTCACTATCTATTCTATCATGAAAGAAAAAAATAGTAAACGCTTCCGACGTCTACTATTTCTTTTGTTCTTTTGTCTTTCTATCTCGCCTTATGATTAGGATGATAACGACAAGGAGTAAAATAACGATAATCAGGAGAAGAAAGGCAAGGATATAAATCCAATGCGTTGGTAGGCCTTGATCGAAATACCGCGTCCCTACTGCTTCCCCACTTTTATCCTGGGCTGCTTTTACTGGTGCATCCGTTATTTTAGCTAAGAGGATATGCCGTCCGTTGGTAATATTAAGGAAACAGGTGCTTAATAAAACAATCTTGTCCGTTGAGGTCAAGGAAACATCTCGCTTGTACTTGGCTTTACTTAGCAAATATTGATAGTAGGCCTGGTGTTCCTCATCGTTGGAACTCAAAGTTCGGTAAATCTCCGTGTCATAGGCATCTACTTCTAAAATTCCAAATATCTCAAGCCCTCGTTCACGGCCGTTATAATAGATAGAGCCATAACGATGCTTTTCAAAAAAATCTTGATCCGCAAATTTTTGAATCTCCCCAAACATAGCACCAGAAGCCATGGAGTGACCATAAATGATGGTGTTAAAGTCCGTAAAATTTGGGTTAAAACGATAGTCTAGGAATATAGAACCTGACACAGTATAATCGCCAAAGGCATTGCGGTCAAGGTATTTGACATTGTCCTGACTCTGTAAGAGAGGATAGTCTACCTTGGTCCCATCGAGGCTAATCCAACCACAAACATCCTTGTTGAGGTGTTGCAAGGTTTCAAAGCCCGTACTGCTGGCATCCTTTTCAATGGGATTATAATGATCGTAGTCGCTCGCAAGAGCTCTATCAGCTGTAAAAAGACAGAAAAAAGCTAGAAAGAGGGATAGAATGGCCTTTATGGCTTCGCGACTTGTACTTGTTTTCATATTTCCTTCTTTCTCCTTTCTAGCCTTGAAAATAAAAGAGCAAGAGAGGCTGTCCCTTTCTCTTTTATTGGTAGTTTAGTCAGTAATGGTATCTGCCCCTTCTTCCTTTGCTTCTCTTCTACGACGCAAGATCAAGTAGAGGATGATGAGCAAGAAGATCAATAGCAAGAGCAAGATAAATAAGATGATATACCATATCCACAAAGGAATCGATGAGAGAAATCGTCCGAGCGACGAATCATCAAAGACGCTGTAAGGAAATGGTTTTGATTTTTTCGTATGGAAGGTGTTCTTTGGAACCGTATCCGTAATCTTGGCAACTACGATATGTCTCCCATTTGTTACGTCTAGGAAACAGGTACTGAGAAGGATGATATGGTCATTTGGCCCCAGTGTAATGTCTCGTTTGTGAATGGCAACCGAGAGTAAGTGATCGATATATTCTTGGCGCCGATCATCCCCATTAATACCTGGATCGTAGATGTTAAAGTCATAGGCGTCCACCTCGAGCATTTCAAAGATTTCAAGACCTTTTTCAACGCCATTATAGTAAATACTGCCGTAGCGATGCTGGTCAAAAAATTCCTTATCAGAAAACTTTGCTACATCTCCAAACATAACCCCATTTTCTACATGGTGTCCGTAGATGATGGTATTAAAGTCTTCGAACTTGGATTCATTTCGAGCCTCAAGGAAAATAGCCCCTGTAGCTGCAAATTCTCCCTTGGAATCCTTGTTCAGGTATTTTTCATTGTCTTTGGCTTGAACTAAGGGATAGTCGATATTGGTGCCATAGACATTGATCCAACCGAGAACCTCTGGATTGACTTGCTGTAGCTTGTGAAAGCCAGAAAAACTAGCAAGCTCATCCTTCTCACTGGTACTAACAGGTCTATAGGCCTCATACTCACTTGATGAAGCCTGAGAATAAACCTGATTGGCATCCCAGAGGGCGTAGAAACCAAAGAGAAAGACTAAGGCTGTCAAGAGGAGCAAGATATGATTCATCAATGCATCTACAGCAAGTACCAGACGCCTAGACAAACTCCTTTTGGGTTTCTCACGCTTGATTTTCATCGGTCAAACCACTTGCTTAAGCTTGTCTGCGTTTTTTAGACAAAACAACAAATCCAGCCAAACCAAGACCAATCATCAAGATGAAAGGAAGGTTGTCAATCAAGAGACCAGTAGGGGTAACGTCTGGTAAGCTATTTGTGATAGTGTTATCGTTTGGTTTTTCACCGACTAAAATACTAGTTTGAGTAAAATCAGCTGAAGCTGTACCCGTTTGATTCCTTATAACTCCATTTTCATTATATGAGGCTGTTGCTTTATAACCTTGAGATCCTGATTCAACTAGTTTATAGCGAGTACCTGCAGGTAGATTGTCAAATACCAAAGATTGATCATGGTGAAGGGTAATTGTTTTTTCTTTCCCATTCTCAAATGTATAAGATGTGGAACCAACTTGTCCGACAAATGTACCTTGATCGTCTGTTGAAGCTTTTGTAAAAGTTAACTTAAAGGTAAAGTCTTTTGTTTTATCAGCCGAATCACCTTCTACCAATTTTTTGATTACTAAAGATTTTGCGCCTGGATTGAAATTTTCTGGTTTAGGTTTATTTGGTGTTGGTTCATTTGGATTTGTGATTTTACCCGCATTTTTCCTGTAAGTATTTACAAATAAATCATATTTATAAAGTTCGCCCTTCTCAGATGGTTTTACTTTAGCAGTAGAACTTGTAGACACTAGTTTGAAATATACAGATGAAATATAAACACCTGAGCTTTGCTTATTTTTTACAATAACGTGCATTTCATAGCTACGATTATCATATGTCATAGAATCAATTGGTACGCTATTTTTCAGAATTTGTGCCCAACCAACATTTTGAGTTTCTGCTACAGTATAAACATATTCTCCGGCGTGTGTGTAGGTTACGCTTTCGAAAATATTTCCAGTATCTTTCTTAATACTAGTTTGATTTGGTTGCAAAAGATCACTTTTAGAATAAACTACATTCTTTGCAGCTATTTTTCCATTTGAATCAGAAATCGTTTCATAAGGTGCACCATTTGATGATGTACCAGTTTTTGGGGTGAAAGTAAATGTAAAAGTTGCTTCAGGTGTTGTAATTCCTTCCGCAATATTCAACACCTTATTAATAGCTACTTTTGCACTTGTTTCACCATTTGCTTTGGCAGTTGCCACATCATTATCATCCGCAAATGTTGGAACTCCTCTAAAGACCGACAAGGCGGTTACAGCTGCAATACTTGCAGTAACTAATTTTTTCAAAAATGTTTTTTTCATGATTATTCCTTTTATTTTTAAATTTCTTTTTTCATAAACTGTCATCAAAAGCCCCGTCGCCTTAGGACTGTTACCACCTTGCCATGGGTATCCTGTATAGGAATGGTTCCAAAAGCACGACTATCTACAGCCGTTGTTCGATTGTCCCCGAGGACAAAGAGTTGTCCTGCTGGGACTTTCATTGGGAAGGTAGCCCCTTCCTTATAGAGCAGCGTTTCTTTGTAGATATCCTGCTCTTGTTGAGGAGAACCGTTGATGATGAGACCATTTTCGTTTATATCGATCGTACTTCCTTCGGTTGCTATGACACGCGCCACTCTTTCCTTGCCCTTATAACTATAGACGAGCAGGTCACCAATCGAATAACGTTTATCAAGCCTATAGTAGACAACCAAGTCGCCATCTTTTAAGGCTGGCTTCATGCCATCGTCATTGTATCTCAATAGTCCAAAGACAAAAAAGTAAAGGGTGGCCAGTACAAACCCAACCATCAGAAGCTTACTGACTAAGTAGAGGATATCTCCCCATACACTCGGCGGAGACTTATCCCGATTGACTTGTGTTACTGTTTTCTTATGTTTCTTTTTAAGTAGCATTATTTTCTCCTATGTACCACTAGATAGCCGAGTAGGATTGTAAAGAAGATACCTCCTAGAGGAAGGATTATTCCTAACATGAGTGTACTGCTGAGGAAGTCAACTCCGGTTTCAGGTACGCTATTCTTATTATTCGTGACTGTCGCGGACTTATCCCCATCTAGCTTGCCTTCTTGATTTTCATAAGATACCTGATATCCACGCGAAGAGTTTGATTCCTCTTCTACGGTATAGTGACTATCGAGTGGTAGCCCATAAATTTTTATGGTTTGATCTTTGTTGAGATCTATAGATGCTCGACCATTCGTAAATTGCAGAGGGGTTCTTTTATTATTTACCGTTGCAGTATAGGTTCCATTCAGTGGACTATTCTGAGCATCCCTAATGTTAATGGTAATCTTGAAGGATTTTAATAGGTTGGCAAATACACCCGTAACCTTTTTTGTAACTGATAAACTTGGAAGCTTGTGATTCGTGACAATACTGGTTTCGTCTTTATTCAGATCGCCCTCTTGATTCTCATATGTAACGTGGTAACCGTTCGTTGATGCCGCTTCTTCTTCAACCTTGTAATGGGTTCCATACGGAAGATATTTTAGAGATTTTTCGGCATTATGTGTTAATGGTATTTGTGCACGTCCATTAGTAACTTTGATATCACCAAAAGTACCATTTATAGGATTTCGTTCTTTATCAGTTAGCTCGATGTTAATATTAAAACTCTTATTCGATGTATCTTCAGGGACTAATATCTTTCTTATCGTCAAACTAGGTAATTGACGATAAAATACTTTAAAGGTTGGCGATTGGTCCGTTCCTTCTTTTTTTACTTCCTTAGTAAAACCGGGAACATCAGGAGCTATAAGATCATATTGATAACCCTTAGCTACTTTTTCAAAATGGGAAGTTTCACTTAGTTCACCTGCTTTTACTCCAACACTAGTTTTCCTATATTCATTCTTGTCAGTTCCGCCACTCTTGCTCTTTTGAATTAATTTAAAATCTAAAGCCTTAGGTTGATTAGCTGTTACTGTGCTACTTCCATTAACACCTTCCCACTTAACTTCCACTGGAACCGTTAATGGATCTGAAGGCTTGAAGGTTGGTTTGTCAGAGTAATCTTTGATCTTGGTTTGAGAGGTGCCTATTCCATAAGAATATGTGACACTAGCTCCTTTATTGGAGTAGAGTTTATTAACATCGGATCCCTCAGCATCCCCAGCCTCTAATTTTTTATCACCAGCGATAGCATCTAGAGCTTCTTGACTAGATGCAACTTTAAATTTTAGTACATATCTAGCGCCATCTTCCAAGGAATAATTAGGAGAAAAATTAGCCGTAACCTCCACTAATCCTTCTGAGCTTGTCTTGGTTTCAAAAGTTACTTGCTCGTTGCTTAATGTTTCACTGCTACCATCTTTCTCTTTAACGACACGAAAATCTGAAGATCCATTAGGTAATAACTGAACATACTTAGAAAGAACATCCTTGATGGTCACATGGTGGACCCCCAGAGGTAAAATCTTATCTGTGATATCTTTAAAACTGTCTCGTAACTGGTCTTCATTATTTGCGGATAGGATTTCATTAGGAATAGAAGAATTGTGGTACCTGATATAATACTGCAAACTGGTAATACTATCGACATTATTTGAATAACGAAACTTAATAGAGTAAAAGCCATCTAGTTTTGGAGCGAGACTATAGGCGAGATTATTGATAGATACATCTAAATTATTCCAGAACCAATCTGGAGCCGTTTCTGATCCATCTTGATTATTATAGTTATAAACTGTATAACCACTGTCGTTGTAATACATATTGGCAAAACCATCTGATAGAACAATAACAACCTTCTTGGCATTTGGTCTTGCACTATCTATCAATTGATTAGCAATACGAATACCCGCGCTAATATTGGTTCCTGTACCGATTCCTGATTCAGTCCCTATTGATTGACCACCAGCAATTCTCATATTACTGACTGCAGTCTTTGAACCACTAGCATCGTTATTCCAATTTAAAATTGTTTCCGCATCATCCCATGGGGATACACCATCATAAAATGCTGTTCTCTCTTCATACGGCCAATACCGATACCCCCACTCCCATTTTCGGTAGTAGGAATTCCATGCTTGTTCCGCAAACTTATTATCAATCTTTCCACCAAAACCTACCATGGATAACCGATTATTTGAATTGGATAAAATCGTATCAATTAATCCCTGACGATTTCGAGTTCCTTTAAGGGTATTTTTTAAAGCATCCAATCTTGTAATTGTTCGGCCAATAGAAGAAGGAACATCTCTCTTGTTCATACTTCCTGAGAGGTCTGCTACTAAAACAACATCCAAGGGATCCGTTTGAGTCTCCGTTCCCAGTTTGGATGTGATATCCAATGACAACTCATACTTGTCATCCTGTCCTGATATCGGAGTAATTGTCTTGTGAAGAGTTGTCTGAGGTTCTGTAGTAGAATCTGCATTTAACAGATTTATAGGAGCACACAAAAAGAGAATAGCTAACAGTATAACTAAACGGCGCTCAATAATTTGAACTTTCTTAAAATCGAAGCGAATGTTCATTTTATTCTCCTTAATTATTTTGCTTTTAAATCTATTGTTATATCAATCTAAACATTTGCAAGACAATTGTACAATAAAGTTCACGCAGTGTCAATTAATATGATTAATTTTATATTATGTTAATTAATAAAAGAGTATGATTCTTCTTTGTCTTTCAAACTATTCTATGGTAAAATGAAAAAAGAATAAAAAAATCTCATAAAATATCAATGCATATATTTTATTCTAGAATATCCAAAATTTCATTTAAAAGTCTATTGAATTTGAATTATTATATTTTTTCAAAATTCATGAAATTTTCAGAATAAGGTTTTTTCCGAAGTTTGCATTCTATTTTATGATTGTTAAAGGAGTTTTTATGACTTATCCGAACCTTTTAGATCGTTTCTTGACCTACGTTAAGGTCAATACGCGTTCTGATGAACACTCTACTACTACTCCAAGTACGCAAAGCCAGGTAGATTTTGCGACCAATGTTCTTATTCCTGAAATGAAACGTGTCGGTCTACAAAACGTCTACTACCTTCCAAATGGTTTTGCTATTGGAACCTTACCAGCTAATGATCCAAGCTTGACACGCAAGATTGGCTTCATCTCCCACATGGATACAGCTGATTTTAATGCTGAGGGAGTTAATCCGCAAGTCATTGAAAATTACGATGGTGGAGTTATCGACTTGGGTGATTCTGGATTTAAACTCGATCCTGCTGATTTCAAGAGCCTTGAGAAATATCCAGGCCAAACGCTTATCACAACTGATGGCACGACCTTGCTGGGTGCTGATGACAAGTCAGGGATTGCTGAAATTATGACTGCTATTGAATATCTGACTGCTCATCCCGAAATCAAACACTGTGAGATTCGAGTTGGTTTTGGACCAGATGAAGAAATCGGTGTTGGAGCTAACAAATTTGATGCTGAAGACTTTAACGTTGACTTTGCTTATACTGTTGATGGTGGTCCGCTAGGTGAGCTTCAGTATGAAACTTTCTCAGCAGCTGGTGCTGAATTGCATTTCCAAGGGCGCAATGTTCACCCTGGTACTGCTAAAGGACAGATGGTCAATGCCCTTCAGCTAGCGATTGATTTTCATAATCAACTTCCAGAGAATGACCGACCTGAATTGACAGATGGTTATCAAGGTTTCTATCATCTTATGGATGTGACAGGTAGTGTCGAGGAGGCGCGTGCAAGCTACATCATCCGTGACTTTGAAAAAGATGCCTTTGAAGCTCGTAAAGCAGCTATGCAAGCCATCGCTGACAAGATGAATCAAGAGCTTGGGAATAATCGCGTGACCTTAACTCTGACAGACCAGTACTACAATATGAAGGAAGTCATTGAGAAAGACATGACTCCTGTTACCATTGCCAAAGCCGTAATGGAGGATCTGGGAATCACGCCAATTATCGAACCAATTCGTGGTGGAACAGATGGGTCTAAGATTTCCTTTATGGGGATCCCAACTCCTAATATCTTTGCTGGTGGTGAAAACATGCATGGACGTTTTGAATACGTCAGCCTTCAGACTATGGAGCGTGCGGTGGATACCATCATTGGCATTGTATCTTATAAAGACTAAAAAAGACGAGGTAGCTTAGCTACTTCGCCTTTCTTTTTATTCTACTGGTTTTTCTTGATTTTCAGTGCTTGTTGTAGATTCTGTTGTTTCCTTTTCTGAAGTTGATTCAGATGGTTTAGAATCTGTTGCATTACTCGGTTTGTTTTCGTCGCTGGCAGTTTCGCTGTTAGATTCTGCAGTTGCTGATGTTTCAGTTTCAGTACTTGTCTTACCACTATTTGCTTCAGCATTTCTTGCTGGGGTTGCTTCTTCACCGACGCTTGATTTTGACTTGATTTCTTGATTTAATACCAGAATAGCTTTTGTCAATTCAAGTAAAGCGGCTTTATCTTTACTCTTAGCAGATAGCTGATCTAGTAGAGCATCAACCTTATCAAAGTCTGCATCAGAACCCTTATTATTTTCTAAATATGAGTGAAGCGACATGAGAATATCGTAGAGTTTTTGATAGAGAACAAGTGTCTGAGGATCTTGCTCTGCATTTTCCTTCTCTTGTTTAAGGGCGCTAGCGATACGAGCCAAGACGTCTTTCACCTGACTATTTACTTCATCCAAGTCTGCATCAGCCTTGTTTGTGGCAGCTTTGAGATTTTCTACTTCTTCTGCCAAGGATTGTTTGATGCCTTCTTCTTGGATTTGTTCCAAGAGTTGATTTGCCTTGCTCAGGAGACTCTCTACTTGTTCCTTGCTAACATGGTTGACATGTTCCTCAGGCATAAAGTCTCCATACAATTCTTTCAAGAAGCCATAAATAGCTGTTTTGGCACTTTGATTATCGACTTTTTCAGTATCTAGAACTGTTTGCGTTGATTTTGCAGTAGTTGGTTGAGCTTTCAAAGCTTCTTCCACTTCTTGTTTTGCCTGATAGATGCTTGGGAATAATTTGTTCAATTCTGCTGCCTTAAGGAAGGATTGAGATTGATACAAGGTCCAAGTCAACTGAGCTACTTTATTTCGCAGTTCATCACTCAAACGACCATCATTTACGTGTTCGTAGAAATACTTGATGTATTCTACAGTTGTAACACCTGTTCGATCATTAAAGTCTTGTAAGGCTTGAAGTTGTGATTCAACCGCTGCTAAACCAGCCTCATCTTTAGCTAATTTAGCTTCTTGAAGTTGAACGAGAAGCTCTTTCTTAGGAAGACCATAAGAGTCTGTATCTAGTGTATTGATTTTATCAATCAAGGCCTGATATTTCTTATCTAGAGCGCTTGTTTCAACAGGTTTGATACTTTCATCAATATGGATATATTGCTTATCAAAAAGATCAAGTGTTGCAAGATAACCTGCCGTAGAGTTGGTTGCTAGTTTCTTCATATCTTCAGTAAACTGACCTAAAGCTAATTCAATCTGTCTTTGTGCGATAGGCTTGTCTTTGTAAATATTTCTGCTATATTCTAAAAGTTGATCCACTTTAGATAGAACAGTTTGTTCATCAAAAGCCCCAGGTTGATAGGTCGATTGTAGGGCCGGAATCTTATTTTTCAAAGCTACTTCATAGCCCTTGGTTTGAACCTTGATGTAGTGATTGTGGTCTCCGTGAGGAATCACAAAACTACCATTTTCTACTTGCAAACTATAAGGAGACACCCCATCACGTAGTGCAGTCGTATAAAGTTCATTTAGGAAATCCAATTCTGGATTTCCAGTTTGGAGAGGAATACGAACATGTTCTTTTCGAACGGCATAGGGATGGATATGGGTTGGATCATAAGCTTGATCCGGATTTCCAAAGACAAAGAATCCATTTGAAATGCGAATGGCTTCTAGCGGTACACCGTAGGTCTTAGCAATATACTCCATTTTTTCTTTGTCACTGGCCTCTCTAGAAAATGCTTCTACATCTTTTGCAAGAGGTTTAACAGACTCAGTTTTTTGACTGTTTAAATGTTCTTGAGCAGCTTTAATCTGATCTTTTGTTAAATCTTTTTTAAAGAAATAGTGGTTGTGATCTCCATGAGAAACGACAAATCCTTTATCATCTTCACTTATCACTCGATCTGCTGCAAAGCCATGATCGTGTTCTTCCTCATGATGGTTTCCATGGTTATCATGATGGTGTTCTTCTGGTTTACTAATGTGGTTATCTGGGCTAGTTTCTGAATGTTTATTTCCGTACAAGTGATCTTGTGCTGCCTTGATTTGCTCAGGTGTCAAATCTTTCTTAAAGAAGTAATGATTGTGATCACCATGACTCATGACAAAACCTTCTGAATCTTCACTTATAATTCTATTTGCATCAAAACCATGATCGTGTTCCTCTTCTTCATGGTGAACATGTGGTAACGGATTATTTGGTGTAGAATTAGAAGGACTTTCTAAGCTTGGAGTGTTAGATTGTGCTTGATGATTGTTAAGAGATGATTTAGGGATATAGTGATAGTGGTCCCCATGTCGTATGATATAAGCATCGCCAGTATCTCTGACAATATCATTAGGGTTAAAGACATAACCATCATCTGCTGCAGAAACACCATTATTCGGTGTCAGTGACAAGGGTTGACTGAGAGCTGAACTATTGCCAGATAAATAAGCCTTTGCGGCAGCTAATTCACCCGCCGACAGATCACTCTTAGGAATATAATGGAAGTGTCCTCCGTGGGGAACGATATAAGCATCTCCTGTATCTTCAATGATATCAGAAGCGTTAAAAACATAACCGTCATCAGTTGTATAACGTCCTTGAGCTCTAGCTACCACAACTTCCTTAGAATCATTTTTTTGATCAGATGTATGCCCTTGTTTTTGTTTTTCAATTTGTTCTTTGGTACGAATATTTTCAGCTTGACTAGCATTTTTTAGGTAGACATAATATTTTCCATCAACTTTGATGATGTAACCACCTTTAATTTCGTTAACGATGTGTTCATCACGCAATTGATAACTTGGATCTTTCATGACTAGTTCTTCACTAAAAATCGCGTCAAAAGGAACTTTACCATTGTAATAATGGAAATGATCACCATGTGAAGTCACATAACCTTGATCGTTAATTTTCACAACAATTTGTTCAGCCTGAATATCTTCTTTTTTGCTAACTTGGTCTGGTGTCTGGGTCTCTGTTTTTTTAGTGTCTTGCTTCCCATCAACATAAGACACACGGTTATTATCTTTGTTTCCTTCTACCTGGTGTTGGTTCAATGCATAGATGCAAAGGCTTAGGGAAAGGACAAGAGCCGATCCTGCTACAAGGTATTTCTTCTTCATTTTTATCATCTCCTCATTTTAATTCTTCTGCAAGAACATTCATATTTTCTTCTAGATTTTCTAAGTAAGTTTTGTCATTTTCAGGATCTGCTTCTAAAGGATTGAGGGTCTTTAGGCTAACTCCTGTTGATTTGACCAAAGTCTCAGCGACTTTAGAAGAAGCATTGCTCTCAGTAAAGATGGTTTTAACCTTATAGGTCTTAACGAATTCCTGAATTTCTGTTAGTTGTCTCGGACTTGGTTCTTGTTCAGGGGAAATCCCTGCTATACCAAGTTGTTTCAAACCAAAGCGTTTAGCGAGATAAGAAAAGGCTGTGTGTTGTGTAACAAAGGTCTTTTGACTCGCTTTTTCAAAAATAGGCTGGTACTTCTTAGTCAATTCTTGGGCTTTAGCGATAAAGTTTTTAGCATTCTTTTGATACGTTTCCTTATTAGCACTATCAATCTCCGAAAGTTTGTCAGCGATAATCTGAGCTTCTTCACCTGCTTTTTCTGGATCTAACCAAGTGTGAGGGTCGTAGAGTGTTTTTTCATCGATGCCGTCACCAGCTTCTACATCTTCCAAACCTGGTACACGCTCCAACATCATTCCTTCAGAAGCTTCTAAAACTTTAACTTTTGAGTTTTTCAAGTTAGGATCTAGACTTCCCGCCCAAGATTCGAGCGTATGAGAGTGATAGACAAAGACATCCGCATCATAAATGGCAGCAATGTCATTTGCTGACGGTTCAAAGGAGTGAATTCCACTACTTGACTGAATCATCCGTACATCATTCAAGTCCCCCGATACCTCTTTGACCATGGCGTAGATAGGGTAAAAACTTGTGACAATCTTCATCCCTTTTGCTTCTTGTTTTTCTTTTTGACTACATGCTCCTAAGACAAGAGCCAATAAACTGGCCATCAATAATAGGATCGTTCTTTTTTTCATCATTACTCCTTAACTAGTATTTAACCATTTAATTAACTAGTAAATAGTTTATCTTTATTTACACTATATGTCAAGTTATTTTGCACATTTTCATAAAAAAAAATGAGAACTAGAACTCACATTCTGCTCTCATTTTTCGATTTTATCTTTTCTATATATCCTATCCTGTTTTTAGGAGTTAGAAAATTGGGGTAGGTTTAGTTACTCTCCTTTAGCAATGCCAACAGCTTTTGAACTTCTGCCATAATAGTATTGTTGTCTTGGGCGCCAAATAGCAAGTTATTCTTTAATCCTGTGAGAGTTTCTTTGGCATTGGACTTGATAATGGGGTCTTGGATCTTTGCAAGTAGCTCTTCAGCCTCTCTCAGTTTTTCTTCAACCTTTTCAGTTTCAACCTGAGGTTCTTCTGATTCCTCTAGCGATTCTTCTTCTGGCTCCTCAGTTGGTTTTGGAGATTCTGGTTTCTCACTTTGAGGCTTCTCTTCGCGTGGCTTTTCTTCCTCAGGTTTGTCTGTCCGAGGTTTCTCCTCTGATGGTTTTTCCGTTTGATTGGTATCAGCTTGACCATTTTGGTTTCTTTGAACATGGTCACTTGCATTGCCCCAACCACTATCTGAATGCGGACGTTCGTTTGGATGTTCGACATAGTACTTGACAGTCGCAAAGAGATCTTCTAGACTATACCCCTTAGGTGCCTCATAAAGTCCTTCGTCAAACCACTCAAATTTGATGTTATGGTAATGATCATAATGAGGAATGATTAAACTACCGTTTTTAACTTCCACGGTATGTTGGAGATTGTAAGGCATACGATCAAGCGGCACCTTCTTAGCTGCTTTCACGCGGTTGTAGATAGCTTCTGCTCCTTTAGCCTCCGTATTTCCTGGATTCTGATGGTCTGTTGAAGGAGGAGTCAAACCTTTCTCTTTAGCATAAGCCTGGGCTGCTGCTCTTTCGGCTTCAGACAAACTATCTTTCTTAATCCAATGACTGTGGGTCATATGCGGAGTTACATAGGCATCCCCCTCATCACTGGTGATATCACGAGGATCAAAGATATAGCCATCTTCTGTTGTATACTTGCCTGCCAACTTGGCTACCTGAATCTCATCATCTGTGTAGGCAATTTGCGCATTTGGTTTTCCTAGACGTTCTGGATGACGAATCGGTGCTAGAAAGGCCAAGATATCATCCACCAACTTGACTTTATCACTGCTTTCATCATTTAAACGTTCCAACAGTTTATCCAAAGTGTCAAAATCAGCTTGGCGCCCTCTATTATCAAGTAAGTCTTGATGAACTCTTGCTAGTAAATCATAAGCCTTATTGTAAAATCCTTGATCACCAGATGGGAGGTTGGTTTTCTTAGCTCCGAGTTTATGATCTAAACTTTCTTGCTTGACTAGTTTACTATCAATGGCTGCAGCAGTTTCTGCTGAAAGCTTCTTGGCAGGAATATAACGTGAGATTCCATTCTCCTCAAATACATAGCCATCAGCTACTTTTCGAATCACCTGTTTAACTAATTTTTCATCAATTGGATTGCTTGGAGTTGGTTGAGGAGTTGGTGCAGGTTGCGGGCTTGGACTAGGTTCCGGAGTCGGTTGTGGACTTGGTTGTTCTGGTCTTGAATCCGGCACCAAATGGTTCGAACAATAGCGAAGCGGGATGATGCGAGCGATTCGTTCTTCCAATTCAGACATCTGTAAATAAGGTATGAAATGGTAATGATTCCCATGAGGCACAGCAACTCCTCTAGCTGTTCGACTTGTAATCTGTGCTGGGTCGAAGACAAGGCCATCAGATTCTACGTGTCGTTGGCTGAGCGGCAAGGCGTAAAGTTGTTTCAGAAGGCTATCAATATCCTCATCACTCTGACTTGCTTGGTTATCGTCGCTACTGTTGTTAGCTGTGTTCGTGTTCGTATAGCTGTTGCCTTGATTATTATAGGATGGAGTCCATCTATCTACATCGCTGCTAGCACTGTTGTTATTGGTACGGCGATAAGTAGGCGTATTTGATTGGCCACTTCTACCAGATAGAAAGGCTTCTGCTGCAGCCAATTCGCTGGCTGATAACTCGCTCTTAGGAATGTAATGGTAATGGTCGCCATGAGGAACGATATAAGCATCACCAGTATCTTCAATGATATCGGATGCATTAAAGATGTAACCATCATCTGTGGTGTAGCGTCCCTGTGAACGTGCCAAGGCTACCGCACCATCGTTTGCTGAAGTCCCTCTTTCACGATGCTGACTATGTTCTTGTTTTTGCCGATTGATTTCTTCTTTCGTACGGACATTATCCGCATGTGCAGCATCCTTAAGGTAGACATAGTATTTTCCATCTACCTTGATGACATAACCACCCTTGATTTCACTGACAATATCCTCGTCCTTGAGCTGGTAGTTTGGATCCTTCATCAGCAACTCTTCACTGATGATAGCGTCATAAGGGACCTTGCCATTGTAATAATGATAGTGGTCTCCATGTGAAGTGACATATCCCTGATCTGTTATCTTGATGACGATTTGTTCGGCATTGATACCTTCTTTTTTACTGACCTCATCAGGAGTGAGATCCTCCGTTTTTTGCGCTGATTGTTTACCATCAACGTAAGACACACGATTATTTTCCTTGACTGTTCTAGCTTGATACAGTCCCAATTCATAAGAACAGACACTTAAAATTAAAGCTGCCGCAGAACCAGCTAGGTATTTTTTATTAATTTTCATCGAAACTCTCTTTCTTTTTTAATATTTCTATTTGCAATTCATTTCTAAATTGCAGAAACTCCTCTCTATTAATTAACTGGTTAATAGTTTACTCCTAAATTTGCAACTTGTCAAGAATTTTATGAACCAGTTAAGTATTTTTTGTTCTGACCACAACTTTCTCAAGATTGGACTTTATATAAGAAAAATTAGCTTGAAAATTCTTTAAAAAAATCCCTGCAACTGAGTTGCAAGGACTTTTCGATTAATCAAAATTAACGTATTCTTTTTGAAGTTCAAGAACTTCTTCCATTGTTGAGCATTCTGTAAGGGCACGGTTTGCGTACTCTTCCATCTTAGCTGTATCGAGTTTCTTCATCAAGCTACGTGTACGAAGTACTGATGTTGCTGACATAGAGAACTCATCCAAGCCCATTCCGACAAGAAGTGGAACAGCTTGTTGGTCACCAGCCATCTCACCACACATACCAGCCCATTTACCTTCAGCGTGAGCTGCTTTGATAACGTTGTTAATCAAACGAAGGATTGATGGGTTGTATGGTTGGTAAAGGTATGAAACTTGTTCGTTCATACGGTCTGCTGCCATTGTGTATTGGATCAAGTCGTTTGTACCAATTGAGAAGAAGTCAACTTCTTTAGCAAATTGGTCTGCAAGCATTGCTGCTGCTGGGATTTCGATCATGATACCAACTTGGATATTATCCGCAACTGCAACACCTTCAGCAAGAAGGTTTGCTTTTTCTTCGTCAAAGACTGCTTTCGCTGCACGGAATTCTTTCAAGAGCGCAACCATTGGGAACATGATACGCAATTGACCGTGAACAGACGCACGAAGAAGGGCACGGATTTGTGTGCGGAACATAGCATCTCCAGTCTCAGAGATAGAGATACGAAGGGCACGGAATCCAAGGAATGGGTTCATTTCGTGAGGCATATCGAAGTATGGAAGTTCCTTATCTCCACCGATATCCATTGTACGAACGACAACAGGTTTACCGTTCATTCCTTCAAGTACAGCCTTGTAAGCTTCGTACTGCTCGTCTTCTGTTGGGAAGTCTTGAGAATCCATGTACAAGAACTCTGTACGGTAAAGACCAACAGCTTCAGCACCGTTGTCATTGACACCTTCAACGTCCTTTGGAGTACCGATGTTGGCAGCCAATTCAAAGTGTTTGCCATCAGCAGTTACTGTTTGTGCATCTTTCAAGAGAGCCCATTCAGCTTTTTGTTTCGCATAAGCTTCACCAGCAGCCTTGAATTCAGCCGCTTGCTCATCAGTTGGGTTGATAATAACTTCACCTGTGATACCGTTAACGGCAAGAATGTCACCATCTTTAACGATTTCAGTGATATTGTTTGTACCCAATACTGCTGCAATTTCAAGCGTACGCGCCATGATAGCAGAGTGGCTTGTACGTCCACCAATGTTGGTTACAAAAGCTTTTACAAAGTTTTTGTCCAATTGAGCTGTGTCTGAAGGAGTCAAGTCATGCGCAATCACAATCACTTCTTCGTTGATAGAAGCTGGGTTTGGCAATTTTTTACCAAGGAGGTTAGCCAATACACGTTTTGTCACGTCGCGGATATCCGCTGCACGTTCTTGCATGTACGGGTTGTCTTCCATGCCTTCAAAGATAGTGATAAACATGTCTGTAACTTCTTTAAGACCTGCTTCTGCATTCACTTTCTTCGCGCGGATTGTTTCCTTGATTTGGCTGATCATTTCTGGGTCAGCAAGAACCATTAAGTGAGCGTCAAAAACTTGAGCTGCTTCTTCACCGAGCGTACCTACTGCTTTCTCACGAATAACAGAAAGCTCGTCTTGTGATGCCTGTAGAGCGGCATCAAGGCGAGCTTCTTCTGCGTTTGTATCTTCGACTGTAACAGTCTCAAATGACAAATCCGGTTGAACGAGTAGATATGCTTTTGCAACTGCAACACCGTCAGATGCTGCGATTCCTTTAAGCATTTCTGTCATTTTCCTTATGCCAATCCTTCTTTTTCCATAGTTTCAGTGATTGCAGCGATTGCATCGTCAGCATCTGCACCTTCAGCTGAAATTGTAACGTCAGCACCTTGGCCAACACCAAGACTCATAACACCCATGATTGATTTAAGGTTTACTGATTTACCTTTGTACTCAAGAGTGATATCTGAAGCAAATTTGCTAGCTGTTTGAACCAACAATGTTGCTGGACGTGCATGAATACCTGTTTCTGCCACTACGTGGAAATCTTTAGAAGCCATAGTTTGACTCTCCTTTAATTGTTTCTTATTTGGATTATATGTGATAACCCTTACAAGACTGTATTATATCACCTTCTAGATTATTTTTCAAGTGTTTTATGGACTTTCTTCTATTTCCTTTCAGATAACTTGCTGAAAATCTTCTATTTATCTTACCAATATACAGTATATAGTTTTTTTGTTTTGATAAACTTTGATAGTTCAATGAAAACCCAATTTTACACTCTGACAAAACACTATATATTGTGCTTTGTTTTTGAAACTGTAACTTTTTAGCACAAGATTTAGTTTAAAAAGTTTGACAAAGTTTTTTTTTCTGATATACTAAGAAAGTAATCTATTTTGAAAGAGGAGTTACGAAAATGGTAACCGTTTATTCTAAAAACAACTGTGTCCAATGTAAGATGACCAAACGTTTCTTGGACAGCAACAATGTCGCTTATCGTGAGATCAATCTCGACGAGCAACCAGAGTACATCGATCAAGTTAAAGAGCTCGGTTTCAGCGCAGCTCCTGTTATCCAAACACCAACTGAAGTCTTTTCAGGCTTCCAACCAGGAAAACTGAAACAATTAGCATAATCTTAGTACATCATCCAGAAGAGATTGCTTCTAGGGCTAACTTAGAGGCCTTTCTTTTGTAATTAGATAAGGGAAATTTTATGGGATTAAAACATCTTGAGGACGTAACTTACTTCCGTCTCAATAACGAAATCAACCGTCCTGTCAATGGACAAATCATGCTTCATAAAGATAAGGAAGCCTTGGATGCCTTCTTTAAAGAAAATGTGGTTCCAAATACCATGGTTTTTGATTCAATTACTGATAAAATCAACTACCTTATTGAACATAACTATATCGAAACTGCATTTCTAAAGAAGTACCGTCCAGAGTTTTTGGAAGAATTGCATCAATTTATCAAGGACCAAAACTTCCAATTCAAATCATTCATGGCTGCCTATAAGTTTTACAACCAGTATGCCTTGAAGACTAATGACGGTGAATATTACCTTGAAAGCATGGAAGACCGTGTCTTCTTTAATGCACTTTACTTTGCTGACGGGGATGAAGCGATTGCGACTGATATTGCCAATGAAATCATCCACCAACGCTACCAACCAGCTACTCCTTCCTTCTTGAACGCAGGTCGTGCTCGCCGTGGGGAGTTGGTATCTTGTTTCTTGATTCAAGTAACTGATGACATGAACTCTATCGGCCGTTCCATCAACTCAGCTCTCCAACTTTCACGTATCGGTGGTGGTGTGGGAATTTCCCTCAGCAACCTTCGTGAAGCTGGAGCTCCTATTAAAGGTTATGAAGGTGCTGCTTCTGGTGTCGTACCAGTTATGAAACTCTTCGAAGACAGTTTCTCTTACTCAAACCAACTCGGGCAACGTCAAGGTGCTGGGGTTGTCTACCTCAATGTCTTTCACCCAGATATCATCGCTTTCCTTTCAACTAAGAAAGAAAATGCTGATGAAAAGGTTCGTGTTAAGACCCTCTCACTTGGAGTTGTGGTGCCCGATAAATTCTACGAATTGGCTCGTAAAAATGAAGAAATGTACCTCTTCAGCCCGTACTCTGTAGAACTTGAGTATGGTGTGCCATTCAACTACATCGACATCACTGAAAAATACGATGAATTGGTCGCAAATCCAAATATCCGCAAGACAAAAATCAAAGCTCGTGATTTGGAAACGGAAATTTCTAAATTGCAACAAGAGTCTGGTTACCCTTATGTCGTCAACATTGATACAGCCAACCGTGCTAATCCCGTTGATGGTAAGATTATCATGAGTAACTTGTGTTCTGAGATTCTTCAAGTTCAAGAACCAAGCTTGATCAACGATGCTCAAGAATTCCTTCAAATGGGAACGGACGTTTCATGTAACCTTGGATCAACAAATGTGGTCAACATGATGACTTCACCTGACTTTGGTCGTTCTATTCGCGCTATGGTTCGTGCCCTTACTTTCGTTACAGATAGTTCACACATCGTAGCTGTCCCTACTATCGACCACGGAAACAGTTTAGCTCACACCTTTGGTCTTGGTGCCATGGGGCTTCATAGTTACCTTGCCCAACAACTCATCGAATATGGATCAGCTGAGTCTGTTGAATTCACTAGCATCTACTTTATGCTTATGAACTACTGGACCTTGGTAGAATCTAATAACATCGCGCGTGAACGTGGTATCACCTTCCACAACTTTGAAAAATCAGACTATGCTAACGGTAGCTACTTTGACAAGTATGTAACTGGCGAATTTGTTCCAAAATCAGACCGTGTTAAAGAACTCTTTAAAGATGTCTTTATCCCAAGTGCTACTGACTGGGCTGAACTTCGAGAAAAGGTTCAAGCAGATGGACTTTACCATCAAAACCGTCTAGCTGTTGCTCCAAATGGTTCTATCAGCTACATCAACGACGTTTCTGCTTCTATCCATCCTATTACACAACGTATCGAAGAACGCCAAGAGAAGAAAATAGGTAAGATTTACTACCCTGCCGCAGGATTGTCTACAGATACCATTCCTTACTACACTTCTGCTTATGACATGGATATGCGTAAGGTGATTGATGTTTACGCTGCCGCAACTGAACACGTGGATCAAGGACTTTCACTCACTCTCTTCATGCGTAGCGACATTCCAAAAGGTCTTTACGAATGGAAGAAAGAGAACAAACAAACGACACGTGACTTGTCTATCCTTCGTAACTATGCCTTCAACAAGGGTATCAAGTCTATCTACTACGTCCGTACCTTTACAGATGATGGTGGAGAAGTCGGTGCTAACCAATGTGAAAGCTGTGTAATTTAATTTTTATCTGAGGTAGCCACGTTTTCTCAGACTACTGATTAAGTTAACCGCCAGACAAAACTTGATAAGTATCTTAAATACTATGAAAAACTAAAAAGTCGGGCTTCCGACTTTTTGTGCGATACTCTTCTCAGACTATGATAAAATAGAGATGATTCGGCAATCGCATTATTACATACAGAAAGAGATTTCAAATGGAAACTTACTACAAAGCCATTAACTGGAATGCCATCGAAGATGTCATAGACAAATCAACTTGGGAAAAGCTGACAGAGCAATTCTGGCTCGACACTCGTATCCCCTTGTCAAATGACCTTGACGACTGGAGAAAACTATCAAACAAGGAAAAAGACTTAGTAGGAAAAGTCTTTGGTGGTTTAACGCTTCTTGATACCATGCAGTCAGAAACAGGGGTTCAGGCTCTTCGTTCAGACATCCGTACACCGCATGAGGAAGCTGTTTTCAACAACATCCAATTTATGGAATCTGTTCACGCAAAATCTTACTCTTCTATCTTTTCAACCTTGAATACCAAGGCTGAAATTGAAGAAATCTTTGAATGGACCAACACTAACCCCTACCTTCAAAGAAAAGCTGAAATTATCAACGAAATTTACCTCAATGGTAGCCCACTAGAAAAGAAAGTTGCCAGCGTTTTCCTTGAAACCTTCCTCTTCTACTCTGGTTTCTTTACACCACTTTACTATCTTGGTAACAACAAACTGGCCAACGTTGCGGAAATCATCAAACTGATCATTCGTGATGAGTCTGTTCACGGAACTTACATTGGTTACAAATTCCAACTTGGTTTCAATGAATTGCCTGAAGAAGAGCAAGAAAAACTTAAAGAATGGATGTACGACCTGCTCTACACTCTCTACGAGAACGAAGAAGGTTATACTGAAAGTCTCTATGACGGTGTTGGTTGGACCGAAGAAGTTAAAACCTTCCTTCGCTACAATGCCAATAAGGCTCTGATGAATCTTGGACAAGATCCACTCTTCCCAGATTCAGCAGATGATGTCAATCCTATCGTCATGAACGGTATTTCAACAGGAACTTCTAACCACGACTTCTTCTCTCAAGTCGGAAATGGTTACCTCCTTGGTGAAGTTGAAGCCATGCAAGACGAGGATTACAACTACGGTTTGGACTAATTTGACCAATCATTCAAAATATCATGGTTTGTTTAAAACAACCATGATATTTTTGTTTTTGTTTTATTTTGTTTTTTTCTATTTGATTGATTGAGCGTTTTATGGTAAGATAATAATAGTAGAAATCGAGGTGATAAGGATGCTAAAGCAAGAAAAACTAGATAGTATTCTAGAAGCAGTAAACACAAAAGGCACTATTACTGTAAAAGAGATTATGGAGAGTCTTGATGTGTCAGATATGACAGCTCGCCGCTATTTACAAGAACTAGCAGACAAGGATTTGCTGGTCCGTGTGCATGGTGGCGCTGAAAAACTTCGTACAGGTTCTCTCTTAAACAACGAACGCTCAAACATCGAAAAACAAGGCTTGCAGATTGCTGAAAAACAAGAAATTAGCCGTTTTGCAGGTCATTTGATTGACGAAGGTGAAACCATTTTTATTGGTCCAGGAACAACCTTAGAATGTTTTGCTCGTGAACTCCCTATCGATAACATTCGTGTTGTAACAAACAGTCTTCCTGTCTTTCTCATCCTAAACGAACGAAAACTAACAGATTTGATCTTGATTGGTGGAAATTATCGCTCTATCACTGGAGCTTTTGTGGGAACACTTACCCTGCAGGATTTAGCCAATCTTCAGTTTTCTAAAGCTTTTGTAAGTTGTAATGGTATTAAGGATAAGGCAATTGCTACTTTCAGTGAAGAAGAGGGCGAGGTTCAACGAATCGCCCTGAACAATGCCAATAAAAAATACTTACTGGCAGACCACAGTAAGTTTAATAAGTTTGATTTTTATACTTTCTACAATATCTCAGAGATTGATACCATCGTTTCAGATTCCAAACTAAGTCAGGAAACATTTGAAGACCTGTCAAAACAAACAACCATTCTTTTATCAAAACCATAAAAATTCCCCTGCCTTTTGGCGGGGAATTTTTGTTGAATTTTAATCAATAAGTTGTGTCTCAGCTAGTTTCTTGTACCAGTGAGCCGATTTCTTTGGATAGCGCTCCTGAGTTTCAAAATCAACATAGAAGAGGCCATAACGTTTTTCATAACCGTTTGACCATGAGAAGACGTCCATCAATGACCAGATAAAGTAGCCTTTGACGTTGGCTCCATCAGAGATTGCATCTGCAATCACTTCGATATGTTTCTTAACATAATCAATACGACCATCATCGTAAACAGTGTTATCAACAAACTCATCTTTGTATCCAAGACCATTTTCAGTAATGTAAATCTTGTTGTAGTTAGGATAATCTTTCTTCACCCGCATGATTTGGTCATACAAACCTTGAGGGTAGATAATCCAATCCCAATCCGTACGTGGTACATAATCAGGAGCTACACGACGACCAACACCTTTGATTTGGTACTTAGAGCTTCCTTTCTCACCTTTACCATTATGGATAATTTCAGTTTCTCCATCAAAGGCTTGCATCCAATCACTCATGTAGTAGTTAATTCCAAGGAAGTCGTTCAAGTCTTTTGCAGCTTCTAGCACAGCGAAGTCTTCTTCACGCAAATCTAAGCTTCCACCATTGACTGCTAAGATATGGTTGACACCTTCCATGGTTTCTTCGGAATATCGTCCTAGATAAGTCGCATCCAAAATAAATTTATTGTGGATGATATCTTCCAGCTCAGCAGCACGAACATCTGCTTGATTTTCAGGATCTAGAGGATATTTAGTAGGCAGGGCATGAACCACACCAATTTCACCTTTATAACCTTTATCTTTATATAACTTGACTGCACGTGCATGCGACACCATCATATTGTGGTGCGATTGGAAGACTTTGGCAAGGTCGTACTGAATACCTGGAGGGAATTTCCCAATCAAATACTGACCATCACCGATTGGTCCAATTTCATTAAAGGTTGTCCAATAGTTTACTTCTGGGAATTCTTCAAAACAGAAAGCCGCGTAGTCTACAAAGTGTTCAATGTTTTCACGGTTTAAGAAGTCTCCATTTGAATGTAGAGCTTCTGGCGTATCAAAGTGATGAAGAGTTACAAAGGGCTCAACATGCCGTTTGTGACATTCTGCAAATAGATTATGATAGAACTCAACCCCCTTGTCATTAATCTTCCCATAACCAGTTGGAAAGATACGTGACCAAGCGATTGAAATACGGATACCATTGACACCATACTCTTCTGCAAGTTTGAGGTCAACTGGGTATTTGTGATAGAAATCACTGGCTGGTTCAGCAGTGTACCAGTAGTTATCTTTGAGGTATTTGTCCCAGGCAACTGGTCCTTTACCATCAGTATTGGTCGCACCTTCTGCTTGATAGGCTGCTGTTGCCCCGCCAAAAATAAAGTCTTTTGGAAGTGTTTTTGTCATTTGATTCACCTTTCAAGAAATAGAAATGAGATGGGGGTATAGTTGGGAGGAGTTCTTCCATCTCACTTCTTTGCTATTTACATTTTATTCTTCGAACTGCGCTTGAACAAAGGCAAGAGCGCCTTTTCCGTCACGAGTCAGTTTAATGTATTGGCCACCTTCTGTCTTGGCAAGTTTGATACCAAGTTTGTCGGTTTCGGCCTTCATGTCTTCAAAGTTTGAAGCTACTTGAGGAGCAAGGATAACCAGATCAAACTCAGGCAACATTTCACGGTGAGCTCCATAGCCACCAGCTGCTGCTTTAACAGGAACCTTGTACTCCGCAGCTGCTTTGTTTAGAGCATTTGCAAGGAGACCACTTGTACCTCCGCCTGCACAGAGAACGAGAACATTGGTTTCTTCAGTAATTGTGTTTTGCGCTGCTTCTACACCAGCTTTTTCAAGAATCGCATCTGCTTTAGCAGTATTGAAGTTTGCAGCTACTTTTTCTTTTAATTCATCATTGGCTTTACCAGAACGTTCTTCTTCAAGGATTTGTTCATCATAAACCTTGAGGAATGGATAGTAAATAGCTACGTCAACAAGAATTAACAAAGCAGCAAGTACAAATGACAAGAATTGGAAGTTTGTACCGAGAACAATACCGAGCGGACCTGGTGTTGTCCAAGGAAGGTTGGCAGTAAATGAGTTCATGCCAAGCGTTTCAATAAAGAATTTAAAGATCCATACGTTTGCGATTGGAGCAAAGATAAATGGAATAAAGAAAATTGGGTTCAAGACAAGTGGCGCACCAAACAGGATTGGTTCGTTTACTCCAAAGAATGTTGGAACAACAGACGCACGTCCGATTGCACGGTTACGTTTTGATTTTGTTAACCACATGAACATGAATGGAACAACCAGTGTCGCACCAGTACCACCCATGGTAACGATAAACATTTGTGTACCAGAAGTAAGAATCTTGTCAGCGTGCATACCTTGTTGGAGAAGGTTCAAGTTTACTTCGGCATTTGCATAGGTAATAGCTGCGATTGCTGGTTCAACGATAGATGGACCATGGATACCAACAAACCAGAAGAAGGCAAAGGCACCAAAGATAATGGTAATACCAAGATAGCCATCAGCTGCAGAGAATAATGGTGCAAAGAATTTACCGATTGATTCTGCTACACTGGCTCCAACAAAATGACGAGCTAGTAAATCAAGAGCATAAAGAGAAACCACTGATAGAGTGAATGGAATCACATCTTTAAAGACTTGTGAGATATTTGGTGGAACTTCGTCAGGCATGCGAATAGTGACGTTGTTCTTAACACAAACCTTATAGATTGCTACGGTTACAAAGGCAGCAAGAAAGGCTGAAAGCAAGCCTTTTGTCCCAAGGAAACCTGTCGCAAAGCCACCTTCAATCGGGTCAGCTGCTAACATCAACAAACCAACAATCGCTGCCAATAGTGTTGACATATAGTTGATTTGATTGGTTTTCTCCATGCTACGGTTTACTGAGTCGGTCAATGACTTAGCTGTTGTACCAGCTACCAAGAGAGCTAGAATCCCCATTGAATAACTATAAGGTTTCATGAGGAGATTAACAACATCATCAGACCATTTAAAGCCCCATGAGTTTGGTACAAAAGCAATCAAGATAAAGATACTTGAGAAGAGAATAACGGGCATACCAGCGATGAAACCATCACGAATAGCACGAAGATAGATATTACGAGATAGTTTCTCAAAGAAAGGCTTCCCTTTCTCGATAAATGAAATTAGTTTGTTCATTACTTAACTCCTCTCTTATAGAGTTCGATTAAATGGTGCATCAAATCTTTTAACAAGATAGTTGTCATCAAGTGGTCTTGACCATGCATCATGGTTACACTATAAGCTAAGTCCTCACCAGCTGCCTCCTTGGTCAATAGACTTGTTTGCGCGTGGTGTGCCTCAGCGATGCAACCACCAGCTTCCTCTACGAGAGTATCAGCTTTCGCAAAATCGCCAGCTTCAGCAGCTTTCAAGGCTTCCAATAGTTTTGAACGAGCATCGCCAGCATAGGCAACAATCTCAAAACCTAATAATGTTACTTCTTCTCTATTCATAATAGAGTCCTCCTTATATATTGTTTGATAAATCTTATGACAGTAAACGTTGTATATGTAGAACTAGATAAACTCGCTCACTCTTATACAAATCAAGACCAGTATGTTGCGTAATCACATCATAGATTTTGGAACCAATCTCAAATGCTTTTGGATAGGATTGTTTAATATGATCTTCCATATCCAGAAGTGATTGATTATCATCTCTAGATCTGTCTAAATAATCCAAGAAATAGTTGAGATGAATCATAAAACGATCATAGAAATGATTATTCTCTTTGGTTCGTTGAATTGCATAACCCTTTAGCACTTCTTCAACATTCCTGAGAATTTCTTTCCTCTTATCTATCGACTCCACAACTTCCACTTCATTCTCACCTTCGGCATTGATGAAATGATAAGCGATCCGAATAATTTCATCTTCAGGGAAATGATCTGTCAACTTCTGACGATAGATTTCAAAGGCTTCCTTTGCGATTTGAAAAGCGACAGGATACTTAGTGGAAATATCTGGCAGATTACTATCCTTGTACCTTCCTTGTGTTAGAGCTTGATAAGAACAGTAAATATGATCCGTCAAGGTCACATAGAGATATTCTTGAATCGGATAATGATATTTCTTAGAAAGCTTATCAATAATCTCATAGGTCACTGTGATAAAATCAAGCGGAACATCTTTGAGGAGAGCCATAAAGTTTTCTCTTGACTCTTCTGTCTTCATCCGAAAGATTTTCTCAACTTGATCTTCAGAAATTAAATCCCCCTTCTTTTTCCCAAATGCAATCCCCTTACCAATCACAATCACCTCTTCTCCTTTGTCATTTCTGACAAGCGAGACGTTGTGATTCATTGGGTTTAGAATTCGATACATGGCAACCTCCTTTTATCTCTTAAAGGTATATGAGTACAAAAAATGACCACAAATGAACTAGAAAATCAGCCGATTTCTAATTCACCTGTGATCATGCCTAATATTACTTAGTAACACTCACCTTGTATTAACTTGTGATTTAAGTATAGCACAAGTAAGTTTTTTTGTAAACCTTTACATTCAACTTTTTTTAAAATTTTTATTTAGATCAATGTTCCTAAGATTAGGGGGAAAACTTATACACGTTCAGTCCATGAAGTTGCTGTTGTTTGAAGAACCTTGTTGAGTTCGTCAATGTTCTCAAATCCAGTTGTGCGTAGCCATTCACGAGCTGCTGCCTCACCATCTTTGATGTAAGCTTCAACTGATCCAGCCCAAGTTGCACGGCCACAAAGAACGCCGTTGAAGTTTGCGCCTGATTCGTGAGCAAAGACAAGCGTTTCTTGGAAGAGTTTAGCTGATACACCCGCACTCAAGTAGATATACGGCAAGTTAGTTGCTTCATCTTGAGCTTTGAAGAAGGCTGCTGCTGCTTCACGTGTATGAACGATTTCACCATCGCCAAAGCCTTCAACGTATTTGACGTTGACTGGAACTTCCACTTTCAAGACATCGATGTTGAAACGTGGGTCTGAGAAGACCTTCATAGCGCCGATAACCTTGTGTGGTTTTACTTTGGCGTATTCTGCAGAACCTGCGTCAGCGATTTTTTCATCGTAAGCCAAGATTTCAAGGAAGAATGGAATGTCTTCCGCCACACACTCTGAACCGATGCGTTCGATGTAAGCTTGTTTTTCTTGGTTGAGTTCGTCAGCGCTGTCTACATCGTAGTAAAGCAAGAATTTGACAGCGTCTGCACCTTGTTCTTTAATGCGTTTGGCAGACCAAACATCCAAGCAGTCAGGCAAGCGTTTAGTGCTAGTTGTGTCATAACCCGTTTTTTCATAAGCAAGGAGAAGACCGGCGTTGGCATCAAGCGCTTTTGTAGCTGGAAGTCCATACTCAGGGTCTAGAAGCATAGAGGATGCGTATTTTGTCAATTCATCTGCAACCAATACTTTAAGTTCTTCCATTTGAGCCACTGTTGGTTCTTCTGTTTGGTATTGAGCCATGAGGCGTTTCAAAGCACCACGTTGGTCAAAGGCAAGGGCTGAGATAATGCCGTTCTCGTCAGAGAGTTTTTCTAAGCGTGCACGTTTTTGTTCTGTTAAAGCCATTTTATACCTCTTTTACTATTAATTGATCATATAGAGCTTGATAGTTGGCCATATTCACATGACCTGTCATTTTTTCTTGAGCATTAAGCATACCAAGGACATTTGCCTTGATGAGGAGTTCTGCATCCGATTCCTTATGAAGAAGTCCTGATGAAATCCCTGCCACAGTAGAATCACCAGATCCAACAGGATTGACTACCTGAATTCTTGGAATATCTACTTTGTAGAAAGTGTCACCATGTTTTGCAAAAGCACCATTTGCACCAAGTGACACGATAATCCACTCAATCCCTGCAAATAGAGGCTCTTGAAGAACTTCTTTTAATTCATCCAAATCCTCAGAAACTTCTTTCCCAAGAAGCTGAGACAATTCTTCGTTATTTGGTTTGATTACTGTTGGTTTATGTGGTGATTCAAGAACCGCCTGAAGGGCAGCACCTGAGCAATCCAGAACAACTGGTTTTCCTGCGCGATTAGCAAGTTCTACTAAGCTTGCATAGTAGTCAACTGGAAGACCTGCTGGCAGACTACCAGAGATGGCTACTACTTCCACAGTGTCAAGAAGATTTTCGAAATGAGCCAAGAAATCTTGCCCTTCTTGTTCAAGAACTTCGGGACCTTTTTCAAGGATTTCTGTTTGGTTATCTCCGTGCAGAATAGCGATACAGTTACGAGTCTCTCCTTGAATGGAGAAGAAACGTTTCGTTACTTTATCGTCGATATGCTCTACTAAAAACTCTCCAAGTTTACCACCGACCAAACCAGTAGCAACAACAGAATCACCAAATTCTGAAAGCACTCGTGTAACATTGAGGCCTTTACCACCAGCTGTCTTGGTCACGTCCACCACGCGGTTGACAGTGTCAATTTTCAATTCATCCAAAGGATAAGAAATATCAATGGATGGATTCATTGTGACTGTTAAAATCATGCGTCACCTCTTAGTCGTGGTATTCACCGCGATCCCATTTTTCAAGGAATTCTGTAAAGAAGTTTGCATCTGCTTGATGAGCATTGTGAGTTTCAACGTGCTCAATTTTCGCAATCAATTTTTTGTTTTCTTCTGATGGTTTGTATTCAGCATTGATAAAAGCTTCAATGATATCACACATGAGCAATTCACCAGTGATTTTACCACCAAAACCAATAACATTGGCGTTCAATTGTTCTTTTGCATAAAGAGCTGTTGTCATATCACGAACCAGGGCAGAACGAACTCCTGGGACTTTGTTGACAGCGTTGTTGATACCAACACCAGTACCACAGATACATACCCCAAGATCAGCTTGACCGCTAGTTACAGCTTCACCAACTTTTTTACCAAAGATTGGGTAGTGAGTACGTGTGTGGTCATAGGTACCAAAGTCGATGACTTCATATCCTTTTGATTTCAAAAATTCTGAAACCGCCATTTTTTCATCTGTTACGATGTGGTCACATCCAATTGCAATTCTCATTTTTAACTTACCTTTCTTACTGTAATCTAATTAGCACATTTTGTTCAACATATCAACACGAATTTGGTGACGGCCACCGTCGTATTTACCGTTAACAAAACCTTTAGCAATATTTTTAGCCAATTCATCACCAACAAGTTGTGCACCCATAGTGATCATACGTGAGTTGTTGTGTCCACGAGTCATATAAGCTGAACGTTCGTCAGATACTTCTGCGGCAACCATTCCTTTGATTTTAGTTGCGACCATAAATGGACCAGCTCCATAAGCATCAATCACGATACCAAGATTTTGTTCTTCTTTGTTTACTTCTGCAGCAACAGCAAGAGTCACATCAACAAAATCTTGACCTTCAGCTGTAACATCCACAACGTGGAAGTTTTCTTTTTCCAAGAAGTCTTTCACAACTTCTTTCAATCTCAAACCTGCAGCATCTGCACCGATAACAATAGACATATTGTTTACTCCTTTTTATTTTTCTAGGCTAGTAAAAACTTTTATAGTTAGCAGTTTACCTACAAAAGATTTTCTAGCAGTTTAGTGACAAATTTGATTGAATGAGATGAATAACACCTTATCCAAGTCCAGGAAACCAATTTCCTAGAAATAATCCTTCTCCACGAAAGAGAATATAACAAGTGATTGTTTGTTTGTTACAAACATCATTTGTTGTTTACAAACATAATATACTCCTATTTATAGAAAAAGTCAACAGTAAATGTTTGTTTTTGTAGTTTTTTATCTAAAATATTTCAATATCAAAGCCAATCTGATCTACTTGACCAGGTTCTAGGAGACGAACATTCTTCTTATCTTCTAAATGATCTCCTTCTTCAAGAGATGTTGACAAGCCAGACCAAGGTTCAAACGCAATGAATGGTCCCTTATTCAAAGTTGACCAGATAATAAGATTTGAAAACTCTTGGAAGTTTACTTTTAATCCCTTCTCATGCTTACGAGAACGAAGGGCAATTGTTCTGGATTGCAACTCATCCAAAGTCACTGCATCAACACTAAACAGATCGTAACTGAGGTCCACTTCCTTTTGTGAATCCAACCATGGACTTCTATCTTGGAAGTCTAACATTCCTGTTTCTGGGAAAGGACGGGGAACAGAGCAAGTCTCTTCTTCCTCAAACTCTAGATAATAATCTTCATAGACTTCATCATCAAGTAGAGGACAATTAAAGCCTGGATGTCCTCCTATAAAGAATGGCATTACTTTATTAGTTTCTTTATTGAAAATCTTGTATTGAGTACGAACAGTCTTGCCAGTCACTAGATAAGTGATTTCAAGGCGGAAATGATAAGGATAGTTTTGATATGTATTCTCATCATCTTCGATAGCAAAAGTTACGCTATTTTCTGTTTGATCCACTAACTTAAATTCATTTTTACGAACCAAACCATGACGAGGAATGTTTCCTTTCGTCTCCGTTCCATCTGCATGACTGTAGAAGGCTGTATCCTCTCTTAAAGAGCCGCAGATTGGAAAAAGTACTGGGGCTTGTCCACTCCAGTAAGTGGCATCTCCTTGCCACAGATACTCAATGCCCTCTCGATCCTTGATCGACGACAAGGCGCCACCTAAGGTTTTAAACTGGACCGTTAACTGGTCTGATTTGATTTCAATTACCATAATGTTCTCCAACTATTTTTAGATTTTTATATAAAAAACTAGGTTGCCACTCCCAATGTAGGAAATTAACAACCTAGTTTTCACAATTTACATTTTATAGGAGCGAATTATTTAGCATTTGCTGCGTATTCTTCGTTACGTTTGATCATTTGTTTTCTATACCAAGCAAAGATACCTACATAGAATACAAGGAAGACTGCTGCACCAAGGATTGCTTTGATATCACCTGTTGTAGCATTACCGATTGCCCAACCAAATAGTTTTTCAATTGGTCCTTCAAGAGTTGAGTGAGTGATCAATTGAGTTTGGCTCACACCTTCTGGGAAGGCACCTACACCTTTAGCAAGTTCAGTTGCAAATGGAGCGATAAGAGTACCAGAAAGAAGGAAGAGAGGCAACAAGAGTGTTCCGAAGATAATCATACGGAGCAATTTACCACGTGTAACAACCAAGAGAGCTGGAGTCACACCCATAGCGATGATACCTGCAAGTGGCAAGATACCATTACCGACGTTTGAAAGAAGCACAGCTTCTACTAGCATGATTGGAGCAAGTACGTTAGCACAAGCCCAGATTTCAGCGCGACCAGCGATGAAAGGCCAGTCAAGACCGATGTTGAATTTACGTCCTTGAAGACGTTTAGTAGCAACGTTTGTAATACCTTGTGAGAGTGGTTCTACGGCTGCGATGAACCATGATCCGATAAGTGAGAAGAGTTCCAAAGCTACACCGGCAGTCAAACCAAGGCTCAACCAACCTTTAATAACAAGTTCCCATTTATCAGCTCCTTCTACTCCAGCAACTGGGTGTGGAGTCCCCATCAAACCAATAACAATACCAAGGATGAAACCGATAAAGAATTTAGATCCCCAGAAACCGATTTTTTTGTTCAATTTTGCAGCGTCAAAGTCATATTTATCGAGACCAGGCAATACTTTATCAAAGATTTTATCCAAGACCATGATAACTGGGTTCATCATGTAGTTCATGTGAGTTGAAGTCATTGGTGATGAACTTGGTGCATTAAGAAGGTCGTCGAAAGTTGGTTTCATCAAATCAGAGTTGATGATTTTCAAAATACCTACAAGGACAACTGCTGCAGTTGCGATGAAGAGTGAAACCCCTTGGCTAACTCCATTGTTGTCTGCGTACCATTTGATCAAAAGACCAGTGATTGACAAGTGCCAGATATCGAAGATATCGACGTCAAGTGTATCTGTTTTCTTCATTGCAAGCATCACAATGTTGACAATCAACATTACAAGCAAGAAGTAAAGTGTCCATGCAGATCCCCAAGTGATGGTTGCAAGTGGTGCCCAACCAACGTCAGTGATGTTCAATTGAATACCAGTATTTTCAACGAATTTTGCAAGTGATGCTGAGAAAGCTCCGTTGAGCATACCGATGATAGCACCGATACCAGTAAGGGCGATGGCAAGTTTGATACCACCTTCAAGCGCTTTGGAGAATTTCACTCCAAATAGTAAAGCCAATACTGTCAAGATGATCAGCATGATGATAGGACCACCCATTTCCAAGACTGGCTTGAAAATCTTATTGGCTAGTTCGATAATGACATCCATAATAGTTCCTCCCGTTTTTTTAGTTATATGAATGTTAACAAGATAAAGAATAAATTAGCTTAGTCCGTGTTCTTTGATAGCTGCTTCAATATTGTCAAATACTGGAGCGCTCATCGCTGGAATACGGAACAAGATTGGTCCAGCTTCAATTACTGGAATACCAGGTTCAAAACCAAGGTCAGTTGCAGCGATTGGTGTAAAGATATCGTAGCCCTTGATAAGGTCTTCGTTTACATCTTTCACCATGACGGCATCACAGTGAACGTCATAACCACGGTTTGAAAGTTCTTCTTCTAGAGCACTTTTAATTTGGTGACTTGAGTTAACACCTGCACCGCAGGCAGCAAGAATTTTAATCATTTGGATTTCCTCCGATTTTTTTTAATAGACAAGATTAAGCGGTTGCTTCAGCAATGTAAGCATAAAGTTTTTCTGGTTCGGAAATTTTTGATAGATCTTCCAGATGTCCATTTCCTGTGAAAAAGTCCATCAACTGAGCCAGAATATTTGTTTGACTTGAACTTGAGTTGTTAATGATAAAGAAGAGTAGGGATACTTCTACTTCCTTATCAGGAGCTATCATATTGTGAAAAGTTACTGGTTTTTCTAATCGAACAACCACTACTTTCTCAGCTAGATTATGAACAATATCTGTATGAGGAATCGCTACATTTGGCAAGTCCTTTCCTAGAAATTCCATATCTAAAGCAGTTGGAAATGACTTTTCACGCGTGATCAAGGCTTCACGATAAGTTGGAGTGACAATTTCTCGTTCTTCCAACAAGCTTGCTACCTGATCAAAGAGTTGTTCTTGATTATCCGCTTCTAAGCAAAACACCAGGTTTTTGTCAAAGAAATGATCTAATCCCATAACATTTTCCCTTCTTTCAATTATCTTTTATGCTATAAGTATAACACTATATGAAATCGTTGTCAATAATTTTTGTTTTATTTTGTTCATTTTTTTGTAATTTTTGTTTCATTTAAAGAATACAATCAATATCAAACATTCTTGTTATAAAATACACAAAAAAAGAAGGCACAAGCCTTCTTCTCTTTCCTTACTCAATAGTAGATAAAATCTCTTCTAACTTATGGTAATCTTTTACACTATCAATTTCATAGATGCTATTTCCTTCTAATTCTTCGACATAGACATCCAATTCTTTGATATTATCCTTAACCATGTTATCCCAGTAGAGATCAACAAATTCACCACTCTCGTAAGCTTTGTCAATAAAGCCAACAATCTTCTCAGCAGTTGGTGCATCCCAGAATGATACTCCGCTCAGAATGCGACCAGCCTTGCTGTCAACAATAATGTCTTGAACCTTGTAGTCATCATCGTAAACCAAGAACCACTCGTTCGTACAGTCTTCACGATAAACGCTAAAATAGGTAGAACGTTTAAGATCGTTTCTAAACATATTTTTGAAAAGATAGTTATCTGCATCGATGACGTAGCTGTTAGCCAAATCTTCTTTTACTAGATAAAGTGAGTAGAAGTTATTGTAATCAGCATACTTGTCGTTAAAGACTAAACGAACACCATATTTTTCTTTTAGGTAGTCAAATTGTTCCTTGAGGTAACCAACAACGATAATAATCTCATCAATTCCTCTCTCTTTCAAAAACTCGATTTGGTATTCTACCAAGGGTTTTTGATTGACCTTAACCAAAGCTTTTGGGGTATTTTCAGTCATAGGGCGTAGACGAGTTCCTAAGCCCGCTGCCAAAATAATCGCTTTCACACGAATCTCCTTTATTCTTTAATAATAATATAAACACCAGCCATAACAATAAGTGAAGTGATGATTGTCAGCATATCTAGCGGTGCACCCAAGAAAATAACTGCAAATAAGACAGTCCAAACTACATAGCTCACATTCAAACCTGTCGCTTTCGCAGGTTGTAAGCGATTAATGGCGATATAATAAGCTAAGTAGGAAATCATATCAAAGGCCGCAAAGACAATCAAGAGACCGAATAATTGCCCATCTGCCACTTCTGCAAATGAATGGTGAGAAAAGAGCACAATCACAAGATAGGATAAGAATGAGGTTACTTGTCGGATTAACAAGGCTTCAATTTCACTTAAATCACTTTCCATAGCATAGGAGCTGAGAACACTTTCACTCCCCCAGGCAATGGCACAGATAAGGGCACAAAGAATCCCAATGTAAAACGAGTTAACTTGTTCAACCTTGTAGGTTTGAGCAATGATCGCTGCAATAATCAAGAAAACACCGAATACTGTATTCTTTGAAACCTTGTGTTTCAAAATGAAGAAGGCTAGTAAAACTGAAACTGCTGGGTAAATAGCCGATACAGATGAAGCTAGAGAACTACCGATATATTTAACCGCATAAAGATTGGCCTGCATACCAATAGGTCCTGCTAGTAAAGCACCGATAATTACACTCACATTTCGAATATTTAAGAAAATCGAAAGACGAACTTTTCTTTCTTTTACCAAAAGAAAAGCTAACAAGATAAAGATACTCAAGAAATCATGAGCAGCAGCCACCACAAAAGGTGAAAGATTTGTAAAAATTGAAAAGATATAAGCACTAATTGTTAGACCTAATCCCCAGAAGATACCAGAGAGCAGACCAAAGGAAACACCATTTTTATTCTTCATCCTAACCTCCATAATAAGTCAAACCTTCGACAGCTCTTTGGTAACGGTTGATACCATAATCTCCAAAATCAGCCCCTTGAGCTTCTTTGTACACTGTCCACAAACTCCAGATAGTATCTTGCAAGATTTTATAGATACGAATTTTCTCACGTGATACAGGCGTTTTGTCACTTTCATAGTAGGAAAGGAAATCATCTTCCTCTTGCTTTGTAAATTCAGACTCTAAGAAAAGAGCTGCCAAATCCCACATCGGGTCATTCATAGAAGAGTATTCCCAGTCAATCAAATACAAACGACCTTGTGGTGACTCGATAAAGTTTTCTGGTACCAAATCGATGTGACAGGACTTTCTATCAACACCCAAATCAGCCAATCTCTTTTCTAGTGAAAATACATCTTTTCTTACAGCTTCATAGTTTTCATAAGGGATAGGTCCCTCAATCAAGGATTCATATTTGCTGATTTCCTCAAAAGGAGCAAATTCTCCTCTTAATTCTTTCCCTGAAGCATGGATGGTTTGTAAAATTGGTGCAATCTTTTCAAACTTGGATTTGATAGATGTTGAATCAAGAGTTACTGCTGATTCGATGTATTCATTTACTTTAATCCCTGACTCAATATCAAAGAGGTAATTTTTGACATCTAAATCTAAATCCTCTAAAAGTTCAAGATTGTACTTTTCATTTTGACGATTGATGAGTTTTTCAGTCCCTTTACCAAAAAATTTCACAATATACTGTTTGTTGGTTGTTTTAACCAAATAGTTTTGGTTGGTCATGCCTCCCAACTGTTCAACACTGAGTACTTCCTCTTCATCAGATAGTAAAGAAGAAATTTTTTCTTTGATGAGTTTCTCCACAATTAACCTCCATCTTCTACACTTCCCACTTAAATACTGTTTTGAAAGCAGTATTTAGGTCTGTAGCAAAGACACGGTGAATGTCCTTGATTTCTCTCACAGGCTCTTCAACATAAAGGATATTCTTCAGACGATTCGCAAACTTTTTGACTTCCATCATTTGAATGGCCTTCTCAAAATCGATGCGTCCTGAACGAGATGAGCCTACTAATAACAATCCTTTTTCCAAAGCATCTCGTGTATTGATATTAACCTTGTATTCGCTCACTCCCATCATGAGAATCGTTCCCTGTGGACGAATATAGCGAATCAAGTCATTGATAGCTGGGCCTGTACCATCACCACCGCAACACTCAAATCCATGATCAAAGGTCAAATCTTCTGGAATATTATCCGTGATATAGCACTCTTTTGCAAAAGAGAAGAGTTCCAGTTTTTCCCAATGGCGACCAATCACGATAATCTCTGCTTCTGGTAGAGTGTAATTGATAATATTCGCAACCACAAAGGCCAAACTACCATCTCCGATAACAGCGATGCGCTCTCTCTTGCTATGAGCAAGATGCAGGAATCGATCCATGGCATGCATGCCAACACTTACAAACTCAGTTATGGCTGCAACTGTGTCCTCAATGTCATTATAAGACACAACACGATCTTTTGGAAGAGAGACAAATTCTCGCATAAAGCCATCGTGACCACTAGATAGGAAGTAGGTTCCTGTCATGTAGTTCTCGTAGAACTCCTTGTCACTCTGCATAGGCGGTTGATTGGGAATCATAACTACCTTTTGACCGACTTCATAAGTCCCAGTTGGATCGGAAATAACAGTTCCACAAGACTCGTGAATCATGGCCATTGGAAGCTTTTTAGCCAATATCTTTGGATCGCGTTTCCCTTGATAGTAACGTTGATCCGCATGACAAACCGCCATATAATTTGGACGAATAAGGATATGATTCTCCTGATCAATGTCCTCTTCTTGGTATTTTACATTGATAAACTTTGGTTTTGTCAGTTGATAAATTTGATTAATCATAGCCTTAGTCTTTCTCAATCATGCTTTTCGCGATTTTCAAGTCTGTCACAGTTGTGATTTTAAGATTTGAATATTCCCCTTTAGCTAGAGCAACATCCTTCCCTTTGATAACAAAAATCTTACATGCATCCGTCAGGATTTCCTTTTCTTGGTCAGATAGGGAACCATACAAATCCATGAAATCCTTGCAGCGGAATGTCTGAGGTGTTTGACCTTGATAGAGGTGAGCACGATTTGGAATATCAGTGATAAACTGACCATTAGTACTTTCAACAATGGTATCAACTGCTTCTACTACTGTGTCAACCGCATCATGATTTTGAGCCAGTTTGATATTGTCCTGAATCATGCGAAGTGTGATAAAAGGACGAACAGAGTCATGCGTAATCACGATATCTTCTGGAGTGATTGGACGGTAGGCATCAATAGCTTCTATAATCTTCTCGATACTGGTATTGCGATCAGCACCACCCTTTGTAATGATGATGCGATCCTTGTGAAGAGAAAGATACTTGTCAACCAAGTCCTCAGCATGAGATACCCAATCTCCATGAACTCCAACTACAATTTTTTCAATACTTGGTTCCAAAACAAATTTTTCAATTGTGTGGATCAAAATAGGACGATCACCCAACTCCAAGAATTGTTTTGGTAAATTACTGATTCCCATGCGTGTGCCAGTTCCTCCGGCTAGGATTCCTGCATAGATCATTTATATTCTCCTTTAGTTTATTCTAAAAAACTCATTATCATCTATTATATCACAATCTGCCTCCATCATGAAGAAAAGACAGTGAATCATTTAGTCTAATCAACACACCATTTAAGGTAAAAAGTGAACAATGTGTTACTAAATCCGGAAAGACCATAATAAATCAAGAAATAAAATTAGGTTATCCTCTATATTATCCATTCAACGTTCGGTTAATATAGAGTTCTTTAGAATATAATAGAAACCTTAAAGAAAGCTTAAATGAAATTATTTGTTTAGCAAAGAATACTAGGTGTGCATAGTAAATTTCTTAAAAGTTGTTTGAGAGACTCATTATAAAAGGTCATATATCTCATGAATTAAACAAATAATAGACTTTTGCTCCTAAAATTGATAAAATAAAAAGAAAAATAATAGAAAAAAGGGAACTGTAAACCGCCATGATGAACATGCAAAACATGATGCGCCAAGCACAAAAACTTCAAAAACAAATGGAACAAAGCCAAGCAGAACTCGCTGCCATGGAATTTGTTGGAAAATCTGCTCAAGAGCTTGTCCAAGCGACCTTAACTGGTGACAAAAAAGTTGTCAACATTGACTTCAACCCAGCAGTTGTAGATTCAGAAGATCTCGAAACACTTTCAGATATGACCGCGCAAGCAATTAACGCTGCTCTTGAGCAAATTGATGAAACGACTAAGAAGAAACTCGGTGCTTTCGCTGGAAAATTGCCTTTCTAATCCACAAAAAAAGAGAAACATCTGTTTCTCTTTTTTTTCTTAGAAATCAAAGAATTCCATTGCTTTCTTTAAGAGTAATTCCGTATATTCCGGATCGTCTTGAGCCATTGTGACTTGTGACTGGACCATTTCAAGATCATCAGTAATCATGCCATCTGCACCGAGACGAACTGCTTTATCAAATGCCTCCGAACCATTTACGGTCCAAACATAGAGTCTCTGATCAGTTGTCCAGAGTTTATTGACAAAGTATTCGTCCAAAGTTGAGTACTCCATAGTGTAACCCGTTGCCTTGGTTCTTGGGAAGATACTGTTATAGGGAAGAATAAAGTAAACTGGAATTTCAGAATCATAAGTCAACACTTTATCAATCACATGGTAGTCTAGCGATTGCATCTGGTGTCCATATTTCTTGATAGTCGCTCCGTACTTTTCGAGGAAATGGTCCATCATTTGCGGACTATCTTTTTTACTGGTCTTAATCTCAATCAGCAATTTTTGGTTTAAAGCATTTGCACGCTCTAAATAGGCATCAAAGCTTGAAATCTTTGTTTGATAACCATTCTCGTAAATATCTGTATTTGTTAATTCATCCAGAGTCAAATCTTGCGGTGTAGCATTAATACCTGTTAAATTTTTGAGGTTAGCATCGTGCATCATCACGAACTGACCGTCTTTCGTTTCCTGCACATCCATTTCGATGAGATCTGGTTTTAGTTGAGCTGTTTTTTCTAAAGACTGCACAGTATTTTGAACACCGTTTTTATTACTTACTCCTCTGTGCGAAATCACTAAAGGTGTATTGGTATCTGGAGTTTCCAGATAAACGTAGCCTTCTATGGCAAAGATGATGCTTGCACACCCCATGACACCCCATCTCATCAGATGATCTTTCTTTCGCCTTGGCATAATCTCTAGTTCTTCTCCTGTCAGGAAGGAAACAAACTTCACTAGGAAATAAGTCAGGGTCATGTAATGGAAATTTTTAATCAAGACAAAATTAATCACACCGAGAATCAAGGATTCTTTTTGAGTTAAATTATCCATCACTGCTTGCGCAAAAAGCAAGGGAATTAACAAACCAAAGAAGAAGAGATAGGTTTTAATAATAATGAGTAAGAGATGCCAAGAGAAGAAAAGGACATTTTTCTTTGTCTTTTGGAGACTATATTTCACACTTTCTCTTACTGTCTTTCTTTCAAAGAGAATCTTAGGCAGGGCAAACATAAATCGGACAGAGATGTAGAGAAAGATCCAAGCGGATGCTATGATCATCAGACCTACCAGCCAATGCTTACCTTCCCAATAATTCACAATAAAATCAGGGATAATAATCTTGTTGAGGTAGTAGATTTTTAAAATCTTACGGATGAACGGGAAAAGCAAAGCAATGTAAAAAAAGACAAAGGCCATCTTACAAAAGCTCAATCGCTTAACGAATAGAAAGCTCTGGTGAAATACTTTTCTACTGTACTCAATTAAAGTTCTCTTTTCATGATAGAGAAGGTGACGAGCCCCTATAAACAAAAGACAAATCTGGAAATAGGCAACCAGGAGATTGATTGCAATTAAGATGAGAAAGGCTAAACTGATAAAAGGCGAGCCTTGTATAATCGCCCAAAAGTTATTGTAGGAGATAAACAAATAACCGGTTTGTCTCAGAAGGATGCCAGCAATCCATGAATTTAATGGTAGCCAGACAAACTCAACCATCATAAATATCAAGAAAAATAGAAATAAAATCTTATCTAGGTTATAGTATATCTTCCTAAAACCTAGCTTCTTAGGTTTTTCAGGTTTCATAAGCACTCCTAGTCTAAAAATTGGGATAAATCTAAGCCACCGAAAGGATTCATCGAAAAACTACTCTGGTCTTCTATTAATAGCTTTCCTTCATCTGATTCCAAAAAAGCTTCGTAAACACGCGCCGTCATGCGGGCATCCTCTAAACTGTTATGAGACTTCCTGTGAAAGCCTAAAAAATTTGCAACAGTTTGCAATTTAAGATTGGCTATGCCGTGTAGATCAGAACTACGGCGTTCAAAAGCCTCCTCATATAGATCAACCTTATACTGGTCACGATAATCAATGCCATGCTCCAAGAGAATAGGCAAATCACTCTTAGCTGCATTGTAACCAACGATAGGTAAGTTACCGACAAATGCTTGAAAGTCCTTTAAAACTTGTTCTACCTTTGGCGCATCTTTCAAGGTTTCAGCTGTGATTCCAGTCAAACCATTGATAAAACTCTTCAATGGGGCTGTAGTATAAACATAAGAGTCAAAAGCAGCACATTCTTGCCCATCTTGAAAATGGACTGCTGATACTTGAATTAAATGGGTAACCCCCTCGTGTTGATTGAATTCCAAATCAAAGGCGATATAATCTCTTAATTTTTCCATTATTTACCTCAATTACTACCCAAAATAAACTATAAATAATAAAAGAAGCCATTAGGTTAGTGAGTAACCCAAACAGCTTCTTTATTTTCCTCCAAAAAGGCGAGCAAAAAAGCCTTTTTTGGTTGCTTGGACTTCTTCTTTTGCTTGGTCCAACTCGAGTTTCAAGGTTTCTTGATCCTTCATCGCTTGAAGAGTTAACTGTTGCTGTTGGTCCAACTGTTTGTCCTTTTCAGCAATCTGGCGGTCTTTGATACGCATCTGTTCGTCTTTTTCTGATAACTGGCGGTCTTTTGCTTTGAGCTGCTCGTACAAGCGAAGAATTTCAGCGTTTTTCTCATCGACCAAGATTTCCATCAGTTCACGTTGTTTGACATCATCACTGACTGGTTCATCTTCAAAAATCGTTTTTTTGTAGATTTCTTCTAGCTTGATCAAGCCACTTCGAGTAACTACAGTTACACCTTTGTCATTTTTTTTCGTGTCCTCTTCTGGAAGTTCTTTGACACGATTGTTGATTGCTTGACGAGATAGTCCTAAAACCTCTGCAATCTCACTGACGGTCATTTCAATACTCATAATATCCTCTGAAACGTTTTCTAGCTTTTCTTTATTTAAATCTTATCATAAGCTAGATAAACTGTCAAATTTCCGCTTAATCCAAGGCCTTTAAAAAGGCTAGTAAGACTTGGGCAGAACGATGTCCAGCTTCGATAATAAACTCATCAAAAGAGATAGAGGCTTCGTGATTGGCATTGTCACTCATAGCACGAATGACTAGGAACGGTAAATTAAGAGACTGAGCCGCTTGTGCAATAGCAGCCCCTTCCATTTCAACTGCTAAAACATCAGGGAAGTGGGATTTGATACTAGCAATCTTATCATCTCCAGCTATAAAACTGTCTCCTGTAGCAATCAAGCCTAGGTGCCATGTCTGCACTAACTGAAATAAGTTTTCTTTAATCCTAGCGATAAATTTCTTATCTGATTCAAAGTACAGAGGTTGACCAGCCATTTGGCCATAAGCATAACCAAAAGCAGTCACATCCACATCATGGTATGCTAGTCTATCTGCAATCACGACATCACCAACAGCAATCCCTTCAGCAAGAGCACCTGCTGATCCTGTATTGATGATAGCTTCTACCTGAAAATGGTCAGCTAACACTGCTACACTCATAGCCGACATGACCTTTCCAATCCCACTCTGAACTAGAACGACTTCTGTATTGCCAACAGAGCCAGTGTAGTAAGTATTTCCTAAGACTTGGACTTCTTTAGGTTTTTCCAAATTCTGAGTCAAATATACGAGTTCTTCTGGCATGGCAGCAATGATTCCAATTTTCATTTCAAGTCCTTTCAATTACAAGAGTTTCATCGCTAAAATTAACAAAATCAAAAGTAGGATAACTGCAAACAAGATGCGATTGAGTTTCGAATTAAAAACATTTCTCTTGGTATTCTCAATGCGACGACTTTTATGAATCGTTGGTTCTACTTCGATTGTAAGTGTATCTTGACTAAAACCGTGGTCTCTAGAACGTGAATAACCAAAATGTTGTGAAGACGTTGGTAGGATCTTTGTTTCCTCATCATCTTTAAGAGGTGGTCCTGATATTTTCTCACCACGGTTGGCACGTTCAATCATTTCGTCTGTTAATAAAGGTTTTCCCATGGGTTGCACCTCTATTTCTTTTGTAGTTCCCAGTACTGGATCGCCATAATGGTCTTGGCATCACAGATATGACCTGACTGGATCAGGTTCTTGGCTTCATCTAGACTTACTTCTAGGACTTCCAAGGTTTCATCATCATCTTGTGGACGAGGATTTTCCACCTTAACCAAATCTCTGGCGAGATAAAGTTTTAGTTTTTCGTTACAAAATCCAATCGCAGAATAGAAATCGTACAACAGTTCTAACTTACCAGTATAGGCAACTTCTTCTTCCAATTCACGAAGGGCCGCCGCCATTGGATCAGCATTTTCACCAAGTTCTAGTTTACCAGCAGGAATCTCATAAGAAACCGCCTCGATAGCCTTTCGGTATTGCTTAACGAGAACGATTTTATCCTCGGCTGTCACAGCTAGTACACAAACAGCTCCATTATGAAAAATTAAGTCACGTTGGGCAGTACCCTTTCCTTCTGGTAGTTCCACCTGGTCTTGTACTAGTTTGAAAATAGGACCTTGATAGATTTCCTTCCGACTAATCGTTTTTTCTTCAAATTCCATGACAAACTCCTACTGGTTCTTGGGATGATGAGGGAGGCGAGTCGCATATTCATCTTTGTTGACCTGACGTCCACGGCCGATAGCAATGGCATCAGCAGGAACATTCTTGGTAATGGTTGAACCCGCTCCAACCAGAGAATTATCCCCAAGTTCTACAGGAGCAATAATAGTTGAGTTTGAGCCAACAAAGACATTATTGCCAATGACAGTTTTATATTTATTTTTGCCATCGTAGTTGACTGTAATAGTTCCTGCACCAAAATTAACGTTGCTACCCACTTCACAGTTTCCAATATAAGTCAAATGACCCGCCTTGGTATTTTCACCAATTGAAGATCCTTTTACTTCAACAAAATTTCCAATGTGAACTTGAGCAGCCAGGCTTGAACCTGGACGAATATGGGCATAAGGGCCAACAGTCACGCCGTCTGCAACTGTACTTTCCTCAATCATAGAGTTGGTAATCACAGCTCCAGCTCCGATAGTGCTATCCACTACATAAGTACCGTTTGTCAAAACAGTCTCAGCACCAATCTTCGTTTGACCTTTCAAGGTAACATTAGCTTCGATTTGGACTTCGGGAGCAATCTCAACATCAATGTCGATGTAAGTTGCTTCAGGATTGACAAAGCTAACACCATTAACCATATGCTTTTGGTTGATACGGCGACGCATAACTGCTTCTGCAGTCGCAAGAGCTACACGGTCATTTACCCCGAGGCTTTCATCAAAATCCTTGAGAGTATAGGCCCCAACCTTCTCACCCGCATTACGGAAAATACCAATCACGTCAGTAATATAGTACTCACCTTGGGCATTGTTGGTGTTGATGTTTTTAAGGGCTTCAAAAAGACGTTCATTGTCAAATACATAAGTTCCTGTATTGATTTCCTTGATTTGTTTTTCAAAGTCTGTGGCATCTTTCTGCTCAACAATACGAAGAACCTCAGCATTATCGTTACGGACGATACGACCATACCCAAAAGGATCAGAAGCTTCAGCTGTTAAAATCGTCGCCACATTTTTGTGATTGATATGGAAATCCAAGAGGTTTTTCAAGCTTTCACCTGTAATCAGAGGAGTATCCCCAGCAATAACCAAGGTGTGGCCAGTACTATTTTGGAGAATAGGCTCTGCCATCATGACAGCATGCCCAGTTCCTAGTTGTTCTGATTGGGTAACAAAGTCTGTCTGACCAGCTAATACTTGCTCAACTAGCTCTGCCTTGTGACCAACTACAGTAACTGTTTTTTCAGGTTGAATAGCACCAACACTACGAAAAACATGTTCCAACATCGAAATTCCAGCTACTTTATGAAGTACCTTTGGAAGATCTGATTTCATGCGAGTACCTTTACCCGCTGCTAGAATAATGGCATAATTTGACATAATCTTCTCTTTTCTCTAGAAATTCCCTTATATTATACCATAATTTAGTTTCTTAGGAGTAAACAAACAGAGAAATAGGGAAAAGACGCTCATATATTCACTTTTTCCGATGTTTTCTTTGATTTTTTTATCTATTTACGTTAAACTATTTAAATATGAGAAAAAAGATTCATCCAGCTATTATTTTTACTTTATTTACTATATTTATAGCTATTTTGATCCTCAATAGACCAACTTATGAAGACCATCCTGTCAAGTCAAAACCCAATGCAATCCAGGTTGAAAATCAGGCCTTGCATAATCTTGACAAACCTATTATTGACGTCTCTGGCTGGCAAAGACCTGAGGAAATCAACTACGATACCTTATCTCAAAATATTTCAGGTGTTATTGTTCGCGTCCACAATGGGGCTCAACATACTGAAAAAAATGATGCCGCTTATGCCAATGGTATTGATAAAGCCTATAAAAGTCATATTACAGAATTTCAAAAGCGTAATGTCCCAGTTGGAGTCTATGCCTATCTAGCTAGCCCCAGCAAGGAAGAAATGGAAAAAGCCGCTGAAGTTTTCTATAATGCTGCTTCTCCATACAACCCTAGTTACTATTGGCTCGATGTTGAAGAAAAAACAATGTCCGATATGAACGAAGGTGTTGAGGCCTTTCGTGCTAAACTGGAATCTTTAGGTGCTAAAAACATCGGCATCTATATTGGAGTTTACTTCATGCAAGAACACAGTATCAATACAGATAAGTTTACTGCTATTTGGATTCCTTCCTACGGGACAGACTCTGGTTACTTTGAAACAACACCCAATACCAGTTTAGACTACGACCTCCATCAATACACTTCAAAAGGAAGAATTGCTGGATTTGAACATCATTTAGATATTAATCTTATTTCTACCTTGAAGGAAAAAGAAGAAACCTTTAGAAAACTATTTTTAAGACCATAAAACAAGTGAAAATTGCTCTCTTTTTCACTTGTTTTTTCATTTTTTTCTCGTCTGTGTTATAATTGATAGAATAGAGAAAGAATTTTATGAAATTGAGGATTTTATGATGTTTTCATGGATTGCAAGAGTTATTAAAGGAATCGTCATCGCCTTAGGATTTATCCTACCTGGAATTTCTGGCGGTGTTTTGGCAGCTATTTTGGGAATTTACGAGCGAATGATTAGCTTTCTGGCTCATCCTTTTAAGGATTTTAAAAATAATGTCCTATACTTTATCCCAGTAGCAATCGGGATGTTACTAGGCATTGGTTTGTTTTCTTATCCAATCGAGTATCTGCTTGAAAATTACCAAGTATATGTTTTATGGAGTTTTGCTGGAGCTATCATCGGTACGGTTCCTAGCCTTCTTAAAGAGTCTACTCGAGAATCTGATCGGGATAAGATTGACCTAGTCTGGTTCTGGACCACCTTTATCCTTTCAGGACTAGGGCTCTACGCGCTAAACTTTGTTGTTGGTTCTCTCAGTGCTAGTTTCGCTAGTTTCATCTTAGCGGGTGCTCTTTTAGCGCTTGGTATCTTGGTGCCTGGTTTAAGTCCGTCAAATCTACTCTTGATTTTAGGATTGTACGCTCCAATGCTAACTGGCTTTAAGACCTTTGATTTATTCGGTACTTTCCTTCCTATCGGAATTGGTGCAGGTGCAACCCTCATCATTTTTTCAAAATTAATGGACCATGCCTTGAACAACTACCACTCCCGTGTTTATCACTTTATTATTGGAATTGTGCTATCAAGCACCCTCTTGATTTTGATTCCAAATGCTGGAAGTGCTGAAAGTATCCAATACACTGGACTTTCTATTGTGAGCTATGTTCTCGTCGCCTTCTTCTTTGCGCTTGGCATTTGGCTTGGTATCTGGATGAGTCAATTGGAGGATAAATATAAATAATGGCAAAGAAAGTTAAGATTAAAAAAACCTTGGTCGAACAAATCTTGACCAAGGCGGGTATTGACCATACTGGTATACAAATCAACGCGCTTGAGGGAGAACTTCCTTCAGAATATGATCGAACTCATATCTTTAAAACCTTGGCTCTATTAGGGGACAAAACGGGGCCAATCATCGGAATCGTTCCCATAACAGAACACCTCGCTGAGAAAAAACTAGCAAAGGTTTCTGGTAATAAAAAAGTCAGCATGATTCCTCAAAAAGACCTAGAAAAAACGACAGGCTATATTCATGGGGCTAATAACCCCGTCGGCATTCGCCAAAAACACAATTATCCTATTTTTATTGATCAGACTGCTTTGGATTTGGACCAAATGATTGTCTCTGCTGGAGAAGTTGGGCATAGTATTATCATCCGACCTCAAGACTTAGCCAGTTTTGTAAAAGCGGACTTTGCTGATATCTTGGAGGAAAGTAAGTAATGAAACTCTATTTTGTCCGTCATGGTCGCACCCTCTGGAATCTTGAAGGACGTTTTCAAGGTGCTAGTGGTGACTCTCCCCTTCTTCCAGAGTCCATTGACACACTAAAACAACTGGGGCAGTATCTTAAGGAAATTCCTTTTGATGCGATTTATTCTAGTGATTTACCCAGAGCAGTTAAATCTGCTGAAATTATCCAAAGTCAACTCCTAGCCCCTTGTCCTTTAAAGAGCATTCCTAACCTACGTGAATGGCAACTTGGCAAACTAGAGGGATTAAAAATTGCTACGCTCAATGCCATCTACCCACAACAAATCAAGGCCTTTCGCTCTAATCTGGCTCAGTTTGATACGAGGATGTTTGAAGCCGAATCTCTCTACTCTACGACTCAGCGAACCATTCAGTTTATCAAATCTCTGAAAGAAAGTCCGGCTGAAAGAATTCTGATTGTCGGGCATGGGGCCAATCTCACTGCTAGCCTTCGTACACTTTTAGGCTATAAAGAGGCTCACCTTCGCAAAGATGGAGGCTTGGCCAATGCTAGTCTGACAGTTTTAGAGACCGATGATTTTGAAATCTTCACTCTGGAAAGATGGAATGACACTTCCTATCAAAGAAAATAATGGAACTTGATCTTAATGGTCAAGTTCTTTTTAGTTTTCAAAGAATATCCGTGAATTTCTCTGCTATTTATGATAAAATGGGAGTATCGCAAAAAATGACTCATCGTATCAAATTTTGAGTAAAATTAGGAGGAACCCATGTCTACAGAACATATGGAAGAACTAAATGACCAGCAGATCGTTCGCCGTGAAAAAATGGCTGCGCTCCGTGAACAAGGAATCGATCCCTTCGGAAAACGTTTTGAACGTACTGCTAACTCTCAAGAACTAAAAGACAAATTTGCAGAACTTGATAAAGAACAATTACATGAATTAAACGAAACTGCTACTATCGCTGGACGCTTAGTAACTAAACGTGGTAAAGGAAAAGTTGGCTTTGCCCATCTTCAAGACCGCGAAGGTCAAATCCAGATCTACGTTCGTAAAGATGAAGTTGGTGAAGAAAACTACGAAATCTTTAAGAAGGCTGACCTAGGAGACTTCCTCGGTGTCGAAGGTGAAGTCATGCGTACAGATATGGGAGAGCTCTCTATCAAGGCAACTCATATCACTCACTTGTCTAAAGCACTTCGCCCACTTCCTGAGAAATTCCACGGTTTGACAGACGTTGAAACCATCTATCGTAAACGTTACCTTGACTTGATTTCTAACCGCGAAAGCTTCGAACGTTTTGTTACTCGTTCAAAAATCATCTCTGAAATCCGTCGTTATCTAGATCAAAAAGACTTCCTTGAAGTAGAAACACCTGTCCTTCATAATGAAGCCGGTGGTGCTGCTGCTCGTCCATTTATCACTCACCACAATGCCCAAAACATTGACATGGTGCTTCGTATCGCGACCGAGCTTCACTTAAAACGTCTTATCGTTGGGGGTATGGAACGTGTCTATGAAATTGGTCGTATCTTCCGTAACGAAGGAATGGACGCTACTCACAACCCTGAATTCACTTCTATCGAAGTTTACCAAGCTTATGCAGACTTCCAAGATATCATGGACTTAACTGAAGGTATTATCCAACACGCTGCTAAGGCAGTTAAGGGTGATGGTCCAGTTAACTACCAGGGCACTGAAATTAAGATCAACGAACCATTTAAACGTGTTCACATGGTGGATGCTATCAAAGAAATTACTGGTGTAGATTTCTGGCAAGACATGACTTTCGAGGAAGCTAAAGCTATCGCTGCTGAGAAGAAAGTTCCAGTTGAGAAACACTACACTGAAGTTGGTCACATCATCAATGCCTTCTTTGAAGAATTTGTTGAAGAAACCTTAATCCAACCAACTTTTGTCTACGGACATCCAGTAGCTGTGTCTCCACTCGCTAAGAAAAATCCTGAAGACGAACGCTTTACTGACCGTTTCGAGCTCTTTATCATGACTAAGGAATACGGTAATGCCTTTACTGAGTTAAACGACCCAATCGACCAACTTAGTCGCTTTGAAGCCCAAGCCAAAGCTAAAGAACTTGGTGACGATGAAGCAACAGGTATCGATTACGACTACATTGAAGCTCTTGAATACGGTATGCCACCAACAGGTGGTTTGGGTATCGGTATCGACCGTCTCTGCATGCTCCTCACTGATACAACTACTATCCGTGATGTATTGCTCTTCCCAACAATGAAATAATACTCTTCGAAAATCTCTTCAAACCACGTCAGCGTTTCCTTGCCGTATGTATGGTTACTGACTTCGTTAGTTCTATCTACAACCTCAAAGCAGTGCTTTGAGCAACCTGCGGCTAGCTTCCTAGTTTGCTCTTTGATTTTCATTGAGTATAAGCTCTTATCCTCTGGTATTTGCCAGAGGATTTTTCGATACAAAAAGAGACTGAGAAAAAACTCAATCTCTTTTCTTATTCTTGATTTTTAACTTGACTGGTGGCTACATCTTCCCCAAACCATTTCTGGCTGATTTCCTGGAATTTTCCTTCTTGGTATAGTGATACAAAAGCCTGATTCAGAGCAGCTAGCAAAGTTTTATCAGCGGGTCTAACACCCACTGCAAAAGCTTCACTTTCAAATCCAGCTGAAAAGACATTGTAGTCATTTAATATTCCTTCAGACTGGAGATAATAATTGGCATATACCCGGTCAATCACAAGGGCATCAATCCGATCATTTTTCAAATCAATCAAGGCTTCATTGAAACTTTGGTATTGATTGGCCTTCTGATCTTTCACTCGATTCTTGAGTAGTTCGGGTTGTCCTTCAAAATTCAAATAGCCAGAAGATCCTGCCTGGGCCCCTAAAACTTTGTCAGTCATATCCTGAATTGAGTGGATATTTTGAGACTTTTTAGAGACCAAAACTTGTTGATTTTCCATGTAAGGAATGGTAAAGGCAACCTTCTCTTTCCGTTCATCTGTTGCTGTATAGCCATTCCAGATGGCATCAATGGTACCATTTTGTAGTTCGGTTTCTTTCATATCCCAGTCGATGGGTTGAAATTTAATCTGAATTCCTAGCTTTTCAGAAACAGCTTGGGCTAGGTCGATATCAAAGCCCGCATACTGCCCATTCTTTTCCTCAAATCCCATGGGAACAAAGGTATTGTCAAAGCCAATGGTAATGCTTCCCTGCTTTTGATATTTGACCCAATTATCCTGATTTGGATCACTTGCCTTCTGAGTACAAGCCGTCAGGAAGAAGCTAAAGAACAGAGCAAGTACAAGGGCAATTTTCTTTCTCTTCATAGGCACCTCCTAGTCCTACTTTGAATCAACCTTAAGGATCTGATCAGCAATGTTTTCCGCAAACTGAAGATCGTGGGTCACAACAATCTGGGTCATCCCACGCTCTTTATTTTGAAGGATAAGTTTTTCTACTTCTAATCGCAATTCTGGATCTAAGGCCGATGTAGGTTCATCATATCCAATAATTTCTGGGTTAATCATCATAGCACGTGCTAAGGCCACCCGTTGTTTTTGCCCACCTGAAAGTGAGAACGGAAAGGCATCTGCGTGCCCAGCTAACCCAAGCTGTTCTAACAAACCACGCGCCTTCTTCTCAGCAACTTCCTTCTCCATGCTCATCGTTTTTATGGGCGACAGAGTTAAGTTATCTAGAACTGACAAATGCGGAAAGAGTTGAAAATCTTGGAAAACAAATCCCAGAAGATTGCGCTTTTCTAGTTCGTCTATAGCTAGTGATTCGCCGTTATAGTAGATTTCCCCCGAATCGATGGTTTCCAGTCCAGCTAGCATACGTAATAGGGTTGTCTTTCCGCCTCCTGATGGACCTACGATTGCAAGGATTTGCTTTTCAGGAATAGATAGGCTGAAGTTGGTTAAGATTTGTTTGCCACCAAAGGCCTTGTTAATGTTTCGTAATTCTAACATAGCAATCCTCCTATCTGTAATAACTGTACTTCTTCTCAAGTTTTTTCGCTACAATGGTTACAAGACCAATCATAATCAAATAAATCGCTCCAGCTAAAAACATAGGAACAAGACTAGCATCTCGATTGGCTGCTGTACGACTAGCCAAAATCAAATCTGAAATCCCAAGGGCATAAACCAATGAAGTATCCTTGACTAAACTCATAATCTCATTAAAAACACTCGGTAAGACAATCTTTGTAACCTGAGGCAAAATAATATAGCGCACTGTGTCAAATGGACTAAACTTCAAGACCTTAGCAGCTTCATACTGTCCTTTGGGAATGGTTTCAATCCCTCCACGAAAAATTTCAGCAAAGTAGGCTGCATAGTTCAATACAAAAGCAATCACAGCAGCAGGCAAACGATCTAAACGTATCCCAATGCTAGGGAGAACATAGTAAATAAAGATTAATTGCAAGAGCAAGGGAGTCCCTCGCATCACCCAAATATAAAGGTCAATCAGATAATGGAGGGGTTTCCAGCGGACTTGTAAAGCAAAGGCAACGACAATACCTAAAGGAATTGAAAATATCAAGACCAGAGCAAAGACTTGAAGCGTCATACTTGCACCGTTCAATAAACTTGGTAATATCTCAAACATATAAGACATACTGCACCTCCTAAAAATTATTGTTCCTATTATAGCATAAATAAACAATTTAGCAAGGGTTTTTGTAAAAAAATTCTATTTTTCAAAAAAACGTATCTGCCAAATTGACGGATACGTTCTTTTAGAGAGATAACTTTTAAAGTGTTTCTAAGAGTTCTTGCATCTGAACATCATCTGGAACGAGTTTTAAATAGGCTTCAGCTTGCACTTTGGCTTCTTCAAAATACCCCAATTCACGCAAAAGATAAGTATACTGCTCCAGAAATTCAGGATTATCCTTGAGATCAAGCGATAGTTCCTGATAGAGCTCATAAGCCTTATCTAAATCCTCGATTTCCTGGTAAGAACGGGCAATCATCCACTTGGTCAAGAGATTTTCAGGTTCTTGACTTTGGAGAGCGATGATATCTTCGTACCGCTCTTGTTCCATATAAATGGTTGCAAGTCGAAGGAAAATTTCTTCTGTATCCTCTGCATCTTCTTTGGCAGTAAGGAGAAACTGCTCTGCACTACTAGGATCATGCAATTCATACGAAAATTGAGAAGCAGCCAGTAAGAGCCGTGTTTCAAACGGATTTTTCTCCAAGCCTTGTTTAGCAATACGAAGGGCCTCTTCCACCTGATGTTCCTTATGCAAGGCTTGACTATAACCATATTCATATCCTTCAAAATCAGGTGAAATGGTATCAATTTGCTTAAAGTAAAGAACAGATTTTTGATACTCTTCTTGGTCAAAGTAAAGGCTAGCCAGTTCAAAGGCAGTTTGGTCATCGTATTCTAGTTCTAAAGCTTTCTCTAAGAATTCAGTCGCGGCTTCAAACTTACCTAACTGGGCATAAGCGTAACCAATTCGTTGATAGGTTGAGACACCCGTTTGCTCATAGATGGAGCGATTGTCTAATTGAGCATAGCCCTGAATGGCTTCCTGATAATTCCCTAACTCGCTATCCAACTCAGCCAAACCAAAAACTAATAAGGCATCGTCTGAGTAGTTTAGGGCTTCCAGTAACTTTTCACGCGCTACATCTGTCAATCCTTCCAACTGATAGAGGTCTGCCTTCAAGGCCAAGGCCGATACGTACCAATCACTTTCGGGTGTGATTTCCTCAAGGTAAGCAAAGGCTTCCTCAAGATTGCCATCGTCACTAGCAATGCTGGCTAAGTTCAGATTCACTTCTGGAAATTCTGTAACGATATCTTGGTAAATTTCTTTTGCTTGAGGATAAAAGCCAATTCCCTCTAGATAGCTTGCTAGTTCGTAAAGAACTTCACTTGAATCTGTTTCGAGGGCTTTGTGAAAATAATGATCTGCTTTGGTTAAGTCTTGGTCATCCAAAGCCTGGAGCATGCGTTGACTATTGTTCACTCTTGATTTCCTCCCCTTCTTCTTCATACAAACCGCTGACTTTCTTATACCAGTTAAAGATAGCTGAGATAACGACCTTGGCAGAGGCATAGACTGGGATTCCCAGCAAGACTCCCCAAATACCAAACATAGACCCTGAAGTTAGGAGAACAAAGAGGACATTGATCGGATGGATGTTTAGCTGACTACCTAAAATAAGCGGAGAAACGAAGCGACCTTCAATCGTTTGTTCAACAATAAAGACAATAATTACTTTTAAAAGCATCACAGGTCCTGCAATCAAGCCCAAAACCAGAGCAGGCAACATCGCTAGAAAACTACCCAGGTAAGGTACTAGATTGAGAATACCAGCCGTAATACCAAGAGTCACAGCATATCTGAGACCAATAATCTTAAAGAAGATAATAAACATAATTGCCACGATAATAGCAACTGTAACCTGCCCTCTAACATAGTTTGACAACTGTTTATTAACATCTGACAAAACTTGTCCGACAGGTTTTTTTAACTTGTTTGGGATGAATTTAGTTAGGTAATCTCGCAAGCCTTTCCCATCTCTCAAAAGATAAAAGAGCATGAAGGGTACGATAATAACCGCAACAATGACCTGGGAAACGCTACTGATAAAGGCGCTAACCCAGTTAACAGCCTGAGAAGAGATTTTGCTGGCCCACATGGTCGCCTCACTAGAAACATTGGAAAGAACCTGCTCCAACTGTGGTCTAAAATCATCTGGCAAGCGTTTGGTTACAAGGTCATTGATCACCTTATCAGCATCTTCCAGGTATGTCGGCACATTCTTCGCAAAATTTAAGACTTGACGTTGCAGATTTGGAATAGCAACCGCAAGCCCCCAAATGATAAAGAGTCCAATAACAACAAAAACAATACTAATGGCAAGGACACGATTGATCTTGTGCTTCTCCATCCAGTCCACAATCGGATTGAGGAGGTAATAAAGTAAACCAGATAAAATAACTGGCAACATGACAACCCCTAAAAAGTCCAATACCGGTAAAAAGATAAAACTAATCTTACTTAGAATAAAAATATTTAGCCCCAGTAACAAGGTTACTAAAAATACAGTGATGGCTTTATTGTCTAAAAACCACTTAAAAAACCAAGATAGGCTAAAATGTTTCTCTTTATGTTCCATAAATACATCCTTTCTGTCATTCTCTCATTATACCATTTTTAGACTAAAATAACTCTTTTTTAAAGTGCTTACATGGATGAATCTGATGCTTCATGACTGCCATTTTGTGGTATAATGAACTTATCATTATTAAGAGGTATGGACATGAAAGAAACTGTTTATTTTGGAACTTACACTCGTCGCTTATCTAAAGGGATTTACAAGGCAGATTTTGATACAGAAACAGGCCAGCTTGAAAATCTTGAACTCTTTGCTTCTGAACCAAGTCCAACCTACCTTGCCTTTGACCAACAGCAACACTTATACACTGTAGGGAGCCAGGATGGCTTAGGTGGAATCGCTGCATATAAGACAGATGGCGCTTTGCTAAATCATGTGGTTGAAGAAGGCGCTCCCAATTGTTATGTGGCAGTGGATGAAAAACGTGGTCTCGTTTATGGGGCCAACTATCATAAGGGTCAAGTTCTGGTTTATAAACGTCAAACGGATGGTAGCCTCATCCAAACGGATCTAGATCAGCATAGTGGACAAGGTCCTCATGAAAACCAAACTTCCCCACATGTACACTTTACAGATCTAACACCTGACCAGTACCTCGTCACCTGTGATCTAGGAACAGATGAGGTAACAACCTATGATGTTAGTCAAGAAGGAAAACTAAGTAAACTCTACACTTATCACAGCCAAGCTGGAGCAGGTGCTCGCCACATCGTTTTCCACCACCACTATAAGATTGCTTATCTCATCTGCGAACTTAATAGCACTATAGAGGTCTTGATTTATGATGGGGTTGGTGAATTTGAACGCATGCAAGTTATTTCAACCTTACCAGATGGATACGAAGGCTTTAATGCTACTGCTTCCATTCGTCTTTCAAAAGATGGCAAATACCTCTATGCATCCAACCGAGGTCATGATTCCATTGCAGTCTATACAATCCTTGCTGATGGTAGCTTGGAATTATTAGAGATTGTACCAAGTCATGGTAAAAATCCACGTGATTTCGACCTAACTCCTGATCAAGAGTTTCTCATTGCTGTTCATCAAGATTCTGATAACGCAACCGTCTTTAAGCGTAATCCTAAAAGTGGCCGTCTTGCAGAACTTTCTAACGACTTCCATGTCCCTGAAGGAGTCTGCATCAACTTCCCACATTAAAAAAAATGAACTTGAGTTTCAAGTTCATTTTTTTATAGTCTATTTCCGACATTGATACGGTTGATAGCACGTTGCAATGCGATTTTTGCACGACGTTCTTGGTCAATCAAGTGTTTATCATGGGCTTCTTCGATTTCTCGTTCAGCTCGAAGTTTCGCGCGTTCTGCACGACTGATGTCAATATCACGAGCACGCTCTGCTGAGTCTGCTACAATGGTAATGATATCATTAGCAATCTCGATAATTCCTCCGTTCACTGCTATCCAGTTCACATGAGTATCATCATCGATACGTTTTACCTTCACTTCATCAACCGCTAAAACAGCAATCATATTTTCATGTCGTGGCAAGATCCCCATCTCACCATCCAGAGTTCGTACCGATACAAAGCTGGCATGGTGATCATAGACGAGGCCATCTGGTGTCACGATCTGGACAGTTAAATGAGCCATAGATCACCTCTTAAAATCCCATTTTTTCTGCCTTAGCAATGACGTCTTCGATTGAACCGACACCACGGAAGGCATCTTCTGGTAGCTGGTCATGTTTTCCTTCAAGGATTTCCTTAAAGCCACGAACTGTTTCCGCTACTGGCACATAAGAACCAGGTTGACCAGTAAATTGTTCTGCAACGTTAAAGTTTTGAGACAAGAAGAACTGGATACGACGGGCACGTGCAACCAAGGTCTTTTCTTCATCAGAAAGTTCATCCATACCAAGGATAGCAATGATATCTTGTAATTCATGGTAACGTTGAAGGACACGTTTAACCTCAGCAGCAACTGCGTAGTGCTCCTCACCAACAATCTCAGGTGCCAAGGCACGAGAGCTTGAAGCAAGTGGGTCAACGGCTGGATAGATACCCAACTGTACCAACTTACGTTCCAAGTTAGTCGTTGAATCCAAGTGAGCGAAGGCTGTTGCTGGCGCTGGGTCAGTATAGTCATCCGCAGGCACATAGATGGCTTGGATAGAGGTTACAGAACCCTTCTTAGTTGACGTGATACGCTCTTGCAATTGACCCATTTCCGTAGCAAGTGTTGGTTGGTAACCAACGGCTGAAGGCATACGACCCAAAAGGGCAGATACTTCTGAACCAGCTTGAGTGAAACGGAAGATATTGTCGATAAAGAGAAGCACATCTTGGCCTTCTACATCACGGAAGTATTCAGCGATTGTCAAACCAGTAAGGGCAACACGCATACGGGCTCCTGGTGGTTCATTCATCTGACCAAATACCATGGCTGTTTTCTCGATAACGCCTGATTCTTTCATTTCCCAGTATAGGTCGTTCCCTTCACGAGTACGTTCCCCAACACCAGTAAATACTGAAATACCACCGTGTTCTTGGGCAATGTTGTGAATCAATTCTTGGATCAAGACAGTTTTACCAACTCCGGCACCACCGAAAAGTCCAACTTTACCACCTTTAAGGTATGGGGCAAGAAGGTCGATAACCTTAATCCCTGTTTCCAAGATTTCAGATGAGGTAGACAATTCATCAAAAGTTGGAGCTTTCTTATGAATTGGCTGACGCTCAGCGTCCTCAGCGAAAGGAGCATCCAAGTCAATGGTATCTCCCAAAACGTTGAAGACACGTCCCAAAGTTTCTTTACCTACTGGAACGGAGATTGGACGGCCTGTGTCCAAAACTTCCATTCCACGAGTCAAACCATCTGTTGATTCCATGGCGATCGTACGAACCATACCATCACCCAACTCCAAGGCTACTTCAAGGACGATTTTTGTTTTTCTTTCGTCATTTTTGTAGACGACAAGTGCATTGTTAATCTCAGGAAGTGTTTCCCCTGCTGCAAACAAGACGTCTACAACGGGTCCGATAACCTGAGCAATTTTACCTGAACTCATCTCCTTCTCCCATTCTATATAAGATACTGTCGGTTCCTAGTTCAACTAGGTCCTAAGTTCATTTTGATACGAGGGAGGCAAAGCCTTATTCTAAGGCACTAGCCCCCGCTACGATTTCTGTAATTTCTTGTGTAATCGCCGCCTGTCTAGCACGGTTATACTGGATTGTCAAATCATTGATGACCTTCTTAGCATTATCGGTCGCCGTTTGCATGGCTGTCATACCTGCAGCATTTTCAGCTGTCTTGGCATCGATAATAGCCCCGTAAATCATACTTTCGGCATACTGTGGCAACAACTGCTCTAGAATCTCATCACGGCTCGTTTCCAACTCAAAGGTCAAGCTATACTCTTCATCCGCTTCATTTGGATCCAAGTCAACAATCGGAAGCATTTGTTCCACACGCATTTGACTTGTGAGAGTATTGACATGATGGTTGTAACAGACGTACAATTCATCAAAAAGTTCGTTTTGGTACATCTCAATCGTTTTTGAAATAATTTTACGAACTTCATCAAAACTAGGTTGATCTGCCAAGCCACGTAGTTCATAGATTGGCTGAATACCACGAGCCTTAAAGAAATCAGCTCCCATACCACCAATACAGATTATTTCAAAACCTTTACCATCTGGATGGTATTCTTCTTTCAACTCCATAACGGCTTTAAGGATGGAAGCATTATAACCTCCAACCAAGCCACGGTCTGAAGTGATAACGATATAGCCTGTTTTCTGAACTGGGCGACTGATCAGCATCGGATTGGTAGAACCACCAGATCCGTTACCATGCAGAATATCCGTCAAAAGCTTACGAACTTTCTGAGCGTAAACTTGGAAGTTGCGAGCTGCTTCTTCAGAGCGACCGAGTTTGGCAGCCGATACCATTTGCATGGCATTAGTGATTTGACTAGTGTTTTTGGTTGAGGCGATTTTTGTTTTAATATCATTTAGAGATACTGCCATCTGACACCTCTATTCTTATTGGAAGCTGGATTGATTGAGAAACTCTGTAATCGCAGCATCCAAGACTTCTTCTTCTGGCAAGTCTTTTGTTTCACGAATGGTTTCCAAAATCTCTGGATAATGAGCATCAAAGAAAGTATGGAACTCTTCCTCAAAACGAACAATGTCATCTACAGGAATCGTATCCAAGAAACCATGTGTCAAAGCATAGAGAATGGTTACTTGTTTCTCAACAGGTAGTGGTTTATGAACAGGTTGTTTCAATACTTCCACAGTACGACGTCCACGGTTCAACTTAGCCTGTGTTGCTGCATCCAAGTCAGAACCAAACTTAGTGAAGGCTTCCAACTCACGGTATGAAGCAAGGTCGATACGGAGTGTACCAGCAACTTTCTTCATAGCTTTAATCTGTGCTGAACCACCTACACGGGATACAGATGAACCCGCATCGATGGCTGGACGAATACCCGCATTGAAGAGACCATCACCAAGGAAGATTTGTCCGTCAGTGATAGAAATCACGTTGGTTGCGATATAGGCAGAGATATCTCCTGCTTGTGTCTCGATAAATGGTAGGGCTGTAATAGATCCACCTCCAAGTTCATCAGAAACTTTAGCTGAGCGCTCAAGCAAACGACTGTGAAGGTAGAAAACATCCCCTGGGAAGGCTTCACGACCTGGTGGACGACGAAGCAAGAGGGAAAGCTCACGATAAGCGACCGCTTGTTTTGAAAGATCATCATAAACAATCAAAACATGCTTGCCTTGGTACATAAATTCTTCCGCCATAGCAACTCCGGCATAAGGAGCTAGGAAGAGCAATGGAGATGGTTGTGAAGCAGAGGCTGTCACAACGATTGTGTAGTCCAAGGCACCGTACTGGCGAAGTGTTTCTACTTGTGTACGGACTGTAGATTCTTTTTGTCCAATTGCTACGTAGATACAGATCATATCTTGCCCTTTTTGGTTCAAGATTGTATCAATCGCAATAGTTGTTTTCCCTGTCTGACGGTCACCGATAATCAACTCACGTTGACCACGACCAATCGGAACAAGGGCGTCAATAGCTTTCAAACCTGTTTGCAATGGTTCTGATACAGACTTACGTTGCATAACGCCAGGAGCTGGCGCTTCCACTGGACGAGTCTTGTCAGTATGGATATCACCAAGACCATCAACTGGACGACCAAGTGGGTCGACAACACGTCCGATTAGGCTGTCCCCCACAGGTACTTCCATGATTTTACCTGTACGGCGAATAGTATCACCTTCACGAATATCTGTAAAGTCTCCAAGGATGATAATCCCAACATCTGTAGACTCCAAGTTTTGCGCCATCCCATAAGAGCCGTTTTCAAAGACCAACAACTCTCCACTCATGGCATTTTCAAGACCGTGAGCACGCGCAATCCCATCCCCGATATAGGTTACAACACCTGTTTCAGACACATCAAAATTGGGTTTGAAATTTTCAATTTGTTGCTTAATTAAAGCGCTGATTTCTTGTGCGTTAATTGCCAAAAGAACACCACTTTCTATTTCAAATTTTCTTTAACAACTCGAAGTTGTTGTTTTATACTCACATCAATTGTCTTGTGATTGGCAAAAATGACAAAACCACCAATGAGACTTTCATCGATTTGTTCTTTGATAGTCCGAACTTTCAGAGACATTTTTTTCTCAATCAAAGGAAGCAATCGCGCCTTCTGGTCATCTGTTAATGGATGAGCGGAGGCAATCGTTACTTCAAATCGATTCGTTTCTTTTTCAAGTCGACTCAAACAATCTACAATTACTTCATAAAATAAATTTGCTCTGTGATTGTATAGCAGCACCTGAAAAAAGTTTTGCATTAATGGTGACACTGAGTCTTGGAAGAAACGAACGGTTTTTTCCTTATCCGACTCACCTACTGCCACTTGACCTAAAAAAGAAGGCAAGTCTGTTTCTTCTGCGACTTGCTTGATTTGAGCTAAGTCAGAAAAGATACGGTCTTCTTCTCCCTTTTCAATCACCAATTGGACAAAAGGCATGCTGTATTTTTCAATTACCTTTACTGTCTTTTTGTCCATTAAGCTTCTCCTAGCTGATCGATGTACTGATCAATGAGTTCTTTATGGGCTTGTCCGTCAAGGTTTTGTGAGATGATTTTACCAGCGAGACTAATCGTCAAATCTGCTACCTCACCCTTAACGCTTTGTAAAGCTTCCGCTTTATTTTGAGCAATTTCTTGGTTAGCTTTTTCTTTCAAGCGTCCTGCTTCCAGTTTCGCCTCAGCCAAGATGTCAGCTCTACTTTTCTCAGCTGTTTCCTTTGCATTCTCGATAATTGTCTTAGCTTCCGAACGGCTACCTGCCAACTCAGCTTCACGTTTGCTAGCGAGTTCTTCGGCCTTCTTACGGGCAGCTTCTGCTCCGTCAATATCTGAAGAAATTTTTTCAGCACGTTCATCTAAAATATTGGTAAGATTTCCCCAGGCATATTTTTTCACTAAAAAAATTAATAAAAGGAAGGAACCAGCGATAAGAATAAAGTCACCAATAATGGTACTAATAGTTAAATCCATCTTCTAATCCTCCTCTACTTACTCTTCCCCAGCATTTATCTTCTTACCAATGTACATCGATGACAACATGGTAAAGACATAGGCTTGAATACATGAAATGAAAATCGAAAAGGCTGTCCATAACATGTTTGCGATAAAGGCAAAAGGATACCAATACAAAGCATTTTGTGACAAGGCTAATAGCAATCCAGCTAAGACCTCACCGGCAAAAATATTTCCGTAGATCCGAATCGCCAAGGAAGCAAAATTGGTGAACTCTTCTAAAATGTTCATCGGAGTCATAAAGCCAGGTGTAACAAATGCTCTCAAATATTCTTTAACGCCTCTACGACGAACTCCTTCTACATGGGCGATCAAAGTGATCAAGAATGATAGGGATAAATCGTATCCAAGGTTGGCTGTTGGGGAAGTCCACAAGTTATAACCGTTTGTTGTTTGTACTTTTGCCATTAAGCCGATATTATTGGCAACCAAGATAAACAGAAATAGAGAAAACAGAAATAAGGAATAATCCTTGATGTATGATTCTCCAATGTTTGGTTTGGTAAAACCAATCACAAAGTCGTAAATCATCTCAAGAGCATTTTGTTTGCCCTTTGGACGGATGGTCATTTTACGACTTGCCCAGTAGACAAAGGCAAAAACCATCAAAACAGTTACAAGAGACATGGCAAGCAGGGTCAAATCAAAGGATATTGGTCCAATATTAACGGTTGGATTCAAACTTTCTTCCATGGTTTGACACCTCCATTTCTAAATAGAGTTGTCTATTTAATGACAAATGACATCGCCAAGGTTACAAAGAATGTTCCTTCGATAAAGGCAATCCCCATGATCATCAAACTACGCAATTGTGGGATGATGTCTGGTTGGCGTGCTGCAGACTTGAACAAACCGTTCATCAAAAATCCTTCTGCAAGGGATACACCCATACAGGCAAGACATAGACCGAAAAATGTTAAATTCATGATGAATTCTCCTTTTTATTTAAATTTACTTCCTTAGTTTAGTCCTAAAATTTGTTTTTGTCAACTTTTTACTAACATTGAAAGCGTTTCATATGATTTATTTCTATTTTTGCTGTTTTTACCCCATTCTATAGAAAGTTTTTCCATTTTAGATTGCGAATTTTTCTTGATTTTACTCTATTTTCTGAAACAAACTGAAAAATCCAAGTTAAGAACTTGGATCGATTCATTTTATTTAAAATAGTAGGAATAGTGTTGTTTACAACCTGGATTAAATGGTGCACTGCAGTAAGGACAAGCCATCTGTTTTTGGTATTCTTGGAAAGTCATTGTCCTCTTACAACCCCCACATAAGATTGGTCGATCCTCAAAAAGCGCCAAGGGATAGGGAGAAAAAACATGTGTCTCCATAGTATTGTGACACTGATAGCATGCGTAGTATTTTTTGCATTCATAACATTGGAGTGAAACAATATCCTTTTCACTATGATAATGAACACATCTGCTTTCATCATCTACCAATAAACCTTGAGCTTGTATCATTCCCTTTTCCTTATCTAGGCACGAACTGTAACACTTGTCCCGTCTTCCTTATAGAGGTTGATGAGCCCTTCCTTGAGAGCGCGGACCATATCCCCTGCTTGAACAGGTTGTGGAACCTTGATTGTCAAGAGTTCCATTGGATTTGGAGCACGGTCTATTTTATTGCCCTTGGCATCATGAAGATCTTCGATATAAGTTTCAAAATGTCGGAAACCTGGTCCGTAAAACTCAACTTGATCGCCTTCGTTGATGACATTTCGTTGACGAATGGTTGCCGTTTGAGTCGCATCATCATAAGCAACCACTTCAGCGACAAACTTGTATTCAGGAATTTTACGACGAGCGCCAAACAACTGTTCGTTTTCAGACGGTGTACCGTAGTAGAAACCTGTTGCCAATTCACGTTGGGCAACCTTCCACATCTCGTCTACCAAGTCCTGTTTGATGGCTTCAAATTTCTCGGGACTTTCGAGATAAGCATCTACAGCCGCCTTGTAACAGTTGGTCACAGTTGAAACATAGTGGATCGACTTCATACGTCCTTCAATCTTGAGACTGTCTACGCCATTTTCAATCATATCTGGGATATGGTCAATCATAGACATGTCAACGGCTGACATTGAAAATTCTTCTGGAATTTCACCTTTAAGACTTTTACGTTCTTGACCAAAGGGCATGTCATAAAGATCGTATTTCCAACGACAAGACTGAGAACAGCCTCCACGGTTAGCATCACGCATACTCATGTGGTTTGATAGCGTACATCGACCTGAATAAGAAATACACATGGCTCCATGCACAAAGGCTTCAATTTCTACATCAGTACGTTTGCGAATCTCTGCCAATTCTTCCATTGAAACTTCACGGGCCAAAACCACGCGAGTTAGACCAAGTTCTTTCCAGAACTCTAAAGTTTCATAGTTGGTCGCACTGGCTTGGGTTGAAAGGTGGATTTCAAGACCTGGTGCTTCAGTTGCTGCAATCATAATCAAGGCCGGATCCGACACGATAACTGCGGCAATCCCGATGTCACGCAACTTACGGAACCATTCTCCAGCACCAGCTTCGTTTCCTTCGTGCATAACCATGTTAGCAGCCACATAGACCTTGGCACCGTACTTGGCAGCAAACTGCACGCCTTCTTCCATCTGTTCAAAAGTAAAGTTTCCTGCACGGCTACGAAGACCATAGGCCTGCCCACCGATGAAGACTGCGTCCGCACCATATTGAACAGCTACTTTCAGCTTCTCTAAAGTTCCTGCAGGTGATAAAACCTCAGGACGTTTTAATGTTTTTGTCATTTTTTCTCCTATTTGCAATATAAAAGTTTGACGTTTTTCCTTCTCATTTTATAGTAAATAATAGATAAAATCAAGCATAGACAGATTGTTTTGACAATTCTAATCTTTTCTAAAATAAAAAACTAGCCTTTCTAGACTAGTTATTTTCAAGATAAAATTCAAAGCGCTCGCCCACGTATTGACTCTTTACATACTCGAAAGCCGTCCCATCTTCAAGATAAGAGACCTGAGTCAAGGCTAAAATGGCATGCCCTTTCTCGACTTCTAAGTAATGGGCAATCTTTTCCTTAGCCAATCTCGCATAAATGGTCTGTTGGGATTTTCCAATTCGGTAACCATGTTCTTGCAAGGTCTGAAAGAAATGACTGGTTACTTCTTCTTTTTTAAAATTCTTAATAAACTTTTCGGGGATAGAAGCTACTTCATAGACCAGTGGAACTTGATCGGCGTAACGCACCCGTTCCATACGGATGATATTCTCAGTTGGTGAAATCCCAAGTTTTGCGACTTCCTGCTCATTAGGAATAGTTCTTCTATAGGAAATGAGCTGACTGGAAGGGGACTTACCTTGTGACTTGACAATTTCCGTAAAACTGGTTGTCCCTCGCATTTTTTCTTGAACCCGAGTGCTAGAAACAAAGGTTCCGCTTCCAACACGACGCTCCAAAACCCCCTCCTCAACCAAAAGAGAGATGGCTTGTCGCAAGGTCATCCGACTGACTTGAAACTGGTTTGCCAGATCCCGTTCACTTGGCAGTCTTTCTCCTATCATCCAACGATGCTCGTCGATATCTTTTTTTATCTGATCGTGGATTTTCATATAAGCTGGTAACATGCTTTTCACTTCTTTTCTTTATTTTCTCTATTGTACCGTATTTAATTAGAAAAAGTCAAACTTTGCCTTGTTTAGTTGGTAATTCGCCCTCATTTGTGATAAAATATTGAAAAAGATATTTCTTTTGAGAAAGGAAAAAGATGAGCAAGATTTCAACTGATTTGCAAGATGTCGAAAAAATCATCGTACTGGACTATGGTAGCCAATACAACCAGCTGATTTCACGCCGTATTCGTGAAATTGGTGTTTTTTCAGAGCTAAAAAGCCATAAAATTTCAGCTGCAGAGGTTCGTGCGATTAACCCTGTAGGGATCATTCTCTCAGGTGGACCAAATTCTGTTTATGAAGAGGGTTCATTTGACATTGACCCAGAAATTTTTGAACTTGGTATTCCAATTTTGGGAATCTGCTATGGTATGCAACTTCTTACCCACAAACTTGGAGGTAAGGTTGTCCCAGCAGGTGATGCTGGAAACCGCGAGTATGGTCAATCCTCACTTACTCACACTCCTTCTGCCCTCTTTGAAGGTACACCAGAAGAACAACTTGTCTTGATGAGCCACGGGGATGCTGTTACAGAAATTCCTGCTGATTTCGTTCGTACTGGTACATCAGCTGACTGTCCGTACGCATCTATCGAAAACCCTGATAAGAAAATTTACGGTATCCAATTCCACCCAGAGGTTCGTCATTCAGTTCACGGCTATGATATCCTTCGTAACTTTGCCTTGAATATCTGTGGTGCCAAAGGTGACTGGACTATGGACAACTTTATCGAGATGCAGATTCAAAAAATTCGTGAAACAGTCGGTGATAAACGTGTCCTTCTCGGTCTATCTGGTGGTGTTGACTCTTCTGTCGTTGGCGTTCTTCTCCAGAAAGCAATCGGCGATCAATTGATCTGTATCTTTGTAGACCACGGTCTTCTTCGTAAAGGGGAAGCAGACCAAGTTATGGACATGCTTGGTGGTAAGTTTGGTTTGAATATCGTCAAAGCAGACGCTGCAAAACGCTTCCTTGACAAACTTGCTGGCATTTCTGACCCTGAACAAAAACGGAAGATCATCGGTAACGAATTTGTTTATGTCTTTGATGACGAAGCAAGCAAGCTAAAAGATGTAAAATTCCTTGCTCAGGGAACACTTTACACTGACGTAATTGAGTCTGGTACAGATACTGCTCAAACCATCAAATCACACCACAACGTGGGTGGTCTTCCAGAAGACATGCAGTTTGAACTGATTGAACCATTGAACACTCTTTATAAAGACGAAGTTCGTGCCCTTGGTACAGAGCTTGGTATGCCAGACCACATCGTATGGCGTCAACCATTCCCAGGGCCAGGACTTGCGATCCGTGTCATGGGTGAAATCACTGAAGAAAAACTTGAAACAGTACGCGAATCAGACGCAATCCTTCGTGAAGAAATTGCCAAAGCGGGACTTGACCGCGATATCTGGCAATATTTCACTGTCAACACAGGCGTTCGTTCAGTAGGCGTTATGGGTGACGGTCGTACATATGACTACACCATTGCCATCCGCGCTATCACTTCTATCGATGGTATGACAGCTGACTTTGCCAAAATTCCTTGGGATGTCCTTCAAAAGATTTCTGTACGTATTGTAAATGAAGTGGACCACGTCAACCGTATCGTCTACGACATTACAAGTAAACCACCTGCAACTGTTGAGTGGGAGTAGAGTAAGTTATTCAAAAAAACGCTTGAAATCAATGATTTCAGCGTTTTTATTTTTCCCATAGCACCAATTTAGCACCAAAACTATTCTTCAGTGTCTAAATCTAAAATCTTTTTAACAGTTTTAGTACTCTCTACATATATTCCCTTCTTTGATTCGCTAACAATTCTGAAATAATCACTATCATTTTCATTTAATTCATAAACACGATATAAATCATTTTTAACTTCTAACTCGCTACTTAACTTTTTTTCTGATTCATTTTACCGTCATTAAATCATGTTCCTATTCATATATTTATTATAAAACAACCTACTTTATTAGCAAATTAATCGGATTTTAGATTTATTTTTCCTTTCACCATATCTGGTGTAAACTTCGATGTTATTTCATATTCAATTGTTCTAGGAACATTTTTAAATAATAGTTTAGAAGGAAATGCCATTGAAATGTTATGTTTCAAATACTCAATATCAAACCTTAAAATATCAGATTCTGGTTTATCAAAATATCTGTATATAAATATATCGTTTAATGAATCTTTATAATAGTTTTTTTGGCTTTCATAACTAGATGTTCTATTATATGTTAGAAGTGGAGAAACATTTATTTCTTCTGACCGTAATAAGGATTGCTGAGGATAATCATATGCGCAAACAGTATCAGTTTCTTCAATTTTAAATAGGATTTCTTCTATTTTAATTTCCTGTACCTCCCCTATTATATTTTCTCCTGGATACAATAAGTCATGTTGTTTCAAAAGACAACCTTTAGGTACAATTAGTTTAATATCAATATCTTCATCATATGTCTTACCTATATTAGAAACCATTAACTCTATATATTCAATGTTATCCATGAATGTAAAATATTCTGTGTATTCATTGAATGATATTATTTCCCAGTATAATTTTTTTAATAAAGAAAATCGGTTCCTTTCTTCATCAGTTCCAATATACGAAGGCGCACTTTTTCCGAAAGGCGTTGGCACTTGAATTTTATGTTTCTTCAAATTTCCTAAACACCAGAAATTCTCATGTAGTTTGATTTCCTCTTTGATTGCAAAATCGTTTATTAGTTTTTTAAAATCATCACTAATAGTCACATCATCAGCTATTTTAGACAGAAAATTAACGTTTTCTTCTTCATTTAGAGAAAGAGTCAACTTTTTAGTATTATTATCTACTTTAGTTGGAACCTCAGAAATAACAGTTTTATTTAATTCTTCAATATAGTCAATAATTTTCTTGTAGTTTTCATTTAAAAATTTTGACTCTAGTAAATTAAATTTTATAGGAACAGAACATTCGTCGGAAGATGTATTCTTATCTCTTATCGTTAAAAGAGGTTTTAATTGTTCATTTTGAAAAGTTTCTTTCTCGTCAACTAAATTTAAAAAATATAATGTTAAGTGATTTGTAAAATGACGTTTAAATTCACTTTTGTCCTTAACTGTAAAAAATATTCCTCTATCCTTATATCTTTCTTTGAAATTTTTTACAGCGGCAAATTGCTCCTCATTTATTTCTGAAGGAGTTATAGGAATATCTAAAAAATACATAAAAACTTGTTTTTTTGCTAATAACATCTCCTCAATTTCTTCTTCCGTTCCAGAACCATACCTATCTGTTGCAGTGCCAAATCTTGTCCAAAATATAGCAACAGCTGCATCACAGTCCCTAACAATTTGCTTATTTAATAATTCCTGTGGTTTATCACCCGACTCAGGAAAACTATCCGTTGACCAATGCTTGACTGATACTTGTATATTATTCAAACTACCATAAACTTTATTAAAGTTATCAACAGCTTCTTTAATTAACTCAAGATAATCATTAACATCTCCGGGGCAAGAAATCAATAAATCGTAAACAGTCACTCCTTTTCTTGGCATCAATGCATCCTCCAATAACTTAATATAATATTACATAGTTTTATGTTTTGTATTAGATATACTTCTAAACAAAAACTGAAAGTTTGACCTATTATAATTATAAATTAAAATAACAGTAAAATCAATTCATTTACTGTTATATTATTAGTTAGAGAAATAAGATTCACTTATCTATTTAACGCAATTTAATTCTATGCTGATTCCCATTAAATTTACTCTTTCTGATATTATTATCACTTACCACTACTTTCCCAATCATTCTGGTTACTTATTCTCTCATAGCATTTGCTTTTAAATTGGAGTATCTTCTGAGACTCCCTTTTTAAATCCCTAAAACCATGCTATAATATAATAAGTATAGCTCCAATAACCTGACTATAAAAGTCAGCGATAAAGAATTCTTACATCATCCGTAAGTGTTATTCTACTCTGATTCATATTATAATGAAAGTAACAAAAGATGGAGGTATTTCACATGGAAACCATTTTACGAGTAGAATCATTAAAAAAGCATTATGGAAAAGAGCCGAATATCACCAAAGCCTTGAACGGTATATCTTTTCAAGTTGTCAAAGGTGAATTCTTAGGGATTATGGGGAGCAGTGGTTCTGGGAAAACAACCCTTCTTAACTGTCTCGCTACCATTATCAAACCAACTGACGGATCCATTCAAATGCAAGAAAAGGATTTAGGTCAGTTAAAAGGTAGTCAGTTAGCTGATTATCGTGGCAAGGAAATCGGCTACCTCTTTCAAAATTTTGAGCTTTTGGACAATCTGACAGCCAAAGAAAATATTTTACTTCCCTTATCTTTGCACAAGGTCGATGCCAACGAAAGTAAGGTTCGATTAGAATTGCTTTCCCAATATCTGGATATTTCTGAACTTCTGGATAAGTTCCCATCTCAATTATCAGGTGGTCAACGGCAAAGGGTAGCTGCTGCGCGTGCTTTGATTTTAGACCCTAAGATTGTATTTGCAGATGAACCCACAGGAGCTTTGGATTCAAAAAATGCGACCATTTTGATGCAAAAATTAGCTGAAATGAATCAAGTGGAAGAAACCACCATTCTCATGGTGACACACGATTCAGTCGCAGCCAGCTTTTGCAACCGCATCTTGTTTATCCAGGACGGAAAACTATTCCATGAAATCCGACGCGATTATCCAAGAGAAAGTCAGGAAGATTTTTACCACAGAATACTAAAGGTCATGGCTGCACTGGCTGGAGGTGATGGCAATGTTTTCTAAATTAGTTTCAAGAAATAGCAAGAGAGATCGAAAGAATAACGGCTTGTATTTTAGTTCCATGGTTCTTTCTATTATCTCCTTTTACATCATCCTTTCTTTGTCCCATCAAGATGTGATGATCTTTCTAAAACAAATAGAAAGTGACGCTGTAAATAAACTCTTTAGCATGATTCCCATTCTTTATGTAGCAACTCTCTTTATCCTCTTTTTTCTAGTCTACTTCGCAAGCAGTATGCAGATGGAAAGGAGAAAATATGAATTTGGTGTCTATCTCACACTGGGAATGCGAAGAAGCAAACTGTTCTTGCTACTCCTGCTCGAGGATTTGAGAAACAGTGTCCTTGCCCTTGGAATAGGCCTTCCAATTTCTATCTTGATATCAGAACTAATCAGCCTAATAACCGCTAAAATTGTGGGACTAGGGATTATTGAACATCAATTTTCTCTATCTACCACAGCTCTAGTCTATACAGTCATCGGCTTTCTAGCCGTAAAATTAGCTGTTTTTGTCCTTTTAAGTGCAAAGACGGCCAATAAGGAAATCGGAGATCTTCTTGCCTATTCTCCTTCTGGGATGAAGAAACTACTTCCCAAGGGCGTATACCTTCTTGCTTCCGTCCTCGGAATCTTGCTTCTCGGAACAGCCTATTACTTGGGGATGAGTGGACGAGCTTGGGAAAGTGTCATAACCATGGGCTTCACTGTTCTCTTGGGAACTTTTGGAACTATCCTCCTCTTCTTTGGTATGCGTTTATTTATAGACATTCTGGTCAATCTTGGTAGCAATCGAAAACTCCATACCTATAATTTTAGACAGATTCAGGAATTAGTTATCCAGCGCTCAACTATACTGGCCATCTGCTCCCTCTTAATCTTCTCTGCCTTATGCCTCTTTGGAGCAGGTGTTGCCATTGCAAGCGGCAATTCTGGCAATCAGGCTCATGTCTTAGATTATACATTTAGAGATAGCAAGCAGGAAACAGATGAAAATCTTGATGTGAATACAGTTAAAAAAGAGCTTGAAGCAGAAGGACTAGCTTCACAGTTCTCAAAGATTCTACAAATCAAAGTCGGGAAACCAAAAGAAAACGAGTCCGTGGCCTTTGAACAGTTTATCAAGGTATTAAAAGAGCAAAGAGACAGTAAAAACAAGGAAATTTTGCTCCAAAGATTTAAACAGTCTACTACTTCCCACCTCATACCAGTTTCCGAATACAATGAACTTAGAAAGGCTGCCAATCTCCCTCCTCTAGAATTAACTAGCAAGGAAGCCTACTTGTATATGGGGAAAGATTTTCTCCCAGATGAAAGTCTCGTCAACTCTGTCCTAAAGACAAATCCTCAAATCAACGTCATGGGAAATGATGTAAAATTGATTGGACAGGTGGAGTCTTTACCGATTGTAACGGATCGTGAAATCACTCTCTCTGTTGCCCTCATAGTCCCAGATGAAGTCTTTATGAACTATACAGATGGTCGCTACTCGAACTATGTCAGCGCTATCTTGGCTCCTGAGCTGGTCAAAGAAAAGGGCTTGATGAGGGCTATCTCAGATACCAATGAAAAGCTAAATCGAACCTCTCTTGGTTATGAAAGCTATCTACAAAATATGGGAAGACAATTATTTTACATTATCTCTGCCAGCTATATCACTATCTATCTGGCTATCATCTTCCTTGTTGTCGCAAATACAATCATCGGCGTTCAGTTTTTGATGGGACAAAGACAATCCTACAGACGATACCAAACCTTGATCCATCTCGGAGCCAACTACGAAACTCTATGTAAATCGTCAGAAAAGCAAATCAACTGGTATTTCGGTCTACCAATAGCCCTTGCACTTCTCAGTAGTAGCTTCGGAGTGAGCTCCCTCCTCACAGGAATAGTACCCGCTAGCGCAAGAATGGTTATGGGGCAAAAATTTATCACAGCCATGCTGATAGTACTGCTCTTAGCTGGTTTTGAAGCCATCTATATCAGAATTGTAAAGAGAAACAGCAACAAGTACTTATTATCCTTGATGGAACCAAAAAGAGAGGAATAAAATTTAAAAAGCGAGGAAAAGGAGGAATTAATATGAAGCATATTCTGGTAATTGAAGATGAAGCCTTGATTCGAAATGAAATTGTCATCTTGTTAGAGAAAGCTGGTTACCAAGTTGATAAGTTGACTGACTTCAAAGATACAAGCCAGCAAGTGCTGCAATACGATACAGATCTAATCATACTGGATTTGAATTTGCCGGGAGAAACAGGTTTTCAAATTTGTAAAAATCTCAAGTCCAAACTCTCTGTGCCCATATTGGTTCTCACCTCTCGTGAACAATTAAAAGATGAAATCTACGCCCTGAAATTAGGGGCAGACGAGTACTTAACAAAGCCTTTCAAGAAAGAAAGATTTTTGGCACGTATAGAAAATATCTTGAAACGCTATGAAGGAAGACAAAATCTACTTGAAAAAGATAATTTTCTGCTGGATCGAAATACCTATACCCTTTATATCAAAGGACATTCGATTTTACTCCCCCAAAATCAAGGGAAATTGTTAGAAACCTTATTAGAGGCAACTGATTCTGTCGTCACAAAAGAAGAACTAAGCATGAAACTGTGGAATACAACTGAGTTCATCGATGAAAATGCCCTTCAAGTAAACATTGCAAGGCTCAAAAAGGTGATGAGACAGGCTGGCATTGCACTTCAAGTCAAGTCCGTCAGAGGTATTGGTTACAAGCTAGAAGAGGTAAGTCCAGATGAAACAGAATCTTAAATATCTAGCTACTTACCTGCCCTGGTTACTTGTTCTTTTAGCATTTGATCTATTCACAGCTGTCCTGCTTTGGCTTTCAGACGTGAGAAAGTTTCAAGTCCTCATCCTCCTCTATCTCTTAGCTACAGTCCTACTCTTTTTTATCCTATCATTCCTACTTATAAGAAAAGAAAGAAAGAAAGTAGCTACTTATAAGGCTTTCATAGACAATCCTAAGATGGATACGGAGCTGGAATTATTACGTTTATCAACTGTCTCAGAGAAAGAAAGCATCGAAGAAATCGCAAATGCGCTCTACCAAAGGCAGGCGGAAATAGGAAAGATCAATTCATTACTAGCCGACTATGAAGACTATGTTGAAAAGTGGGCTCATGAAATCAAACTCCCTCTATCTCTTCTTTCCCTCCTTTTGGACAACCAAAGTGACCAACTGCCAAAGGATACAGCTTTTAAGTTGGATTATGTAAAAAATCAAATCCAAGGAAATGTATCACAGATACTATTCTATTACAGGGTTAAAAGTGAAAAAAATGATTTTCTATTTGAAGATGTCGACCTCCAAGAGTGTATTCAGGATCTTTTGGAAAACTTTGATCCCTTGCTTAAAGAAAAGAATTTTACGATTCATCTAGAAAATATACAGGGAAACTACTACACCGATCAACGCAGTTTTGAATTTATCCTGTCTCAAATCCTAGCCAACTCCATTAAATATAGCTCCGACAAGCCCGAACTCAATATTTATATATCAAAAGACAAGGGATGTTCAAGTCTGATTATTAGGGATAATGGCTGCGGAGTTAAAGCTTGCGATCTCCCTCATATCTTTGAAAAAGGATTTACTGGTGATTCAGGTGATACAAGGAAAAAATCAACAGGTATGGGGCTCTATCTTGTCAAACAATTAGCAGATGCTTTAAAAATCGACATCGCAGTAAAATCCGAATGGATGCAAGGATTTGAGATTACTCTTTCTATTTAGTAATTTTTCGATTAAGAAAATTGCCTAGTCATAGAAAGCACATATTTTATATCAAAAAGGAAAGCTCTTCTGCTTTCCTTTTCTTATTTCCGCTTCTTCTTCGCTTTTTTCATTTTGTTGGCCATGCGTTTCATAGACTGTTTCATGGCAAATTCACCAATTTTACCTTTAAGTCCACCACCAAACATCTGGCTCATATCTGGCATTCCAGCTCCTCCAAGAGCTGACATATCTGGCATGCCGCCTTGTCCCATCATGCCTTCAAGGGCAGACATATCCATACCGCCCATATTTGGCATGTTTTTTGGAAGGTTATTTGGATTGATTCCCATTTGTTTCATCATCTTGTTCATATCACCAGACATGACACCTTGCATGAGCTGTTTGGCCTGGTTAAAGTCCTTGATGAATTTATTGACTTCAACAAAGGTATTTCCAGAACCTGCAGCGATACGACGGCGACGACTTGGATTTAACAAATCAGGATTTTCACGCTCTTCAGGAGTCATAGAAGACACGATGGCACGTTTACGCGCAATCTGGCGCTCATCCACCTTCATATTTTGAAGAGCTGGATTGTTAGCCATACCTGGAATCATCTTGAGTAAGTCTTCCATTGGCCCCATATTTTGCACCTGATCCAATTGATCGATGAAATCATTGAAATCAAAGGTGTTTTCACGCATCTTCTCAGCCATTTCAAGGGCTTTTTGCTCATCGTATTCCTGAGAAGCTTTCTCGATCAAGGTCAGCATATCCCCCATACCAAGGATACGGCTTGACATACGATCTGGGTGGAAGGTTTCGATATCTGTAATCTTTTCACCCGTACCAGTGAACTTGATTGGTTTACCAGTGATATGACGAACAGATAGGGCCGCACCACCACGAGTATCCCCATCAATCTTGGTAAGAATAACCCCAGTCACTTCTAACTGAGCATTAAACTCACGGGCGACATTGGCCGCTTCCTGACCGATCATGGCATCAATGACGAGCAGTATTTCATTTGGTTGAGCCAAGGCCTTAACATCACGAAGCTCATTCATCAAGAGTTCATCAATCTGCAAACGCCCTGCCGTATCAATCAAAACATAGTCGTTGTGATTAGCCTGCGCTTGCTCCAAACCTTGTCGAACAATCTCAACAGCTGGTACTTCTGTTCCAAGAGCGAAAACAGGAACATCAATCTGTTGTCCAAGTGTCTTCAACTGGTCAATGGCAGCTGGGCGGTAAATATCCGCTGCAATCATCAAAGGACGTGCATTTTCTTCCTTCTTGAGTTTGTTAGCCAGCTTACCAGCAAAGGTTGTTTTACCAGCCCCTTGCAAACCAACCATCATGATAATCGTAGGAATCTTTGGTGACTTGATAATTTCAGCTGTATCAGATCCTAAAATGGCTGTCAATTCCTCATCAACGATTTTGATAATCTGTTGTGCTGGATTAAGGGTATCAATGACCTCGTGTCCGACTGCGCGTTCACGAACCTTCTTGATAAAGTTCTTTACAACTGGCAAAGCAACGTCGGCTTCCAGCAAGGCCAAACGAATTTCTTTGGTTGCTTCTTGGACATCAGCCTCAGAGATTTTTCCTTTTTTACGTAGATTTTTAAAGACGTTCTGCAAACGTTCTGTTAAATTTTCAAATGCCATTTTTCTTCCTCTTATTCTCTATTATCAATGCTTGTTAAAACTTCTATCTGCTCCTGCAGAAAGTCATCCTTGGGATAACGCTCCAAGATCTGGTCAAAAATCTGACTGCGGACAATGTAGTCCGAATACATGTGCAGTTTCATCTCATAATCTTCTAGAATCTTTTCCGTCCGCTTGATATTATCATAGACAGCCTGACGACTGACACCGAACTCTTCAGCAATCTCAGCAAGACTATAATCATCAGCATAATAGAGTTCTATATAGTTCATCTGCTTGTCTGTCAAAAGCGCCGCATAAAATTCAAAAAGGGCGTTCATACGATTGGTTTTTTCGATTTCCATAACTTTTATTATACCAAAAAAACGATTATACTGCTAGAATAGAAGCACTTCAAATAGAGTAAGAAGAAAAAAAAGAACCTTGCAAAGCAAGATTCTTTTAGTGTCTGACTTAAATAATTGTTCTTCTGGGAACTTAATCGAATTAAGCTTCGATTTCTGTAACCATACCTGAACCAACAGTACGTCCACCCTCACGGATAGAGAATGTAGTACCTTGTTCTACGGCGATTGGGTGGATCAACTCAACGTCGATAGTCACGTTATCACCAGGCATTACCATTTCAGTACCTGCAGGAAGTTCGATTGAACCTGTAACGTCAGTAGTACGGAAGTAGAATTGTGGACGGTAGTTGTTGAAGAATGGAGTGTGACGTCCACCTTCTTCTTTAGTAAGGATGTAGACTTCACCTTTAAATTTAGTGTGTGGGTTGATTGAACCTGGTTTAGCGATAACTTGTCCACGTTCGATTTCGTCACGTTGAACACCACGAAGAAGGACACCTACGTTATCTCCGGCAAGACCTTCGTCAAGTTGTTTACGGAACATTTCAACACCAGTAACAACTGCTTTTGAAGTTTCTTCTTTGATACCAACGATTTCGATTTCGTCGTTGACACGAACAGTACCACGGTCGATACGTCCTGAAGCAACTGTACCACGTCCAGTGATTGAGAATACATCTTCGACTGGAAGAAGCAATGGTTTGTCAGTGTCACGTTCTGGTTCTGGAATGTACTCATCAACAGTGTTCATCAATTCCATGATGATGTCTTCGTATTTAGAGTCACCTTCAAGAGCTTTAAGAGCTGAACCTTGGATAACTGGAAGATCGTCACCTGGGAAGTCGTATTCTGAAAGAAGGTCACGGATTTCCATTTCAACCAATTCAAGCAATTCTTCGTCGTCAACCAAGTCAATTTTGTTCATGAAGACGATAAGGTGTTTAACACCAACCTGACGTGAAAGAAGGATGTGCTCACGAGTTTGTGGCATTGGTCCGTCAGTTGAAGCTACTACAAGGATAGCTCCGTCCATTTGGGCAGCACCAGTGATCATGTTTTTAACGTAGTCCGCGTGTCCTGGAGCGTCGATGTGAGCGTAGTGACGTTTTTCAGTTTCGTACTCAACGTGTGCAGTGTTGATAGTGATACCACGTTCGCGTTCTTCTGGAGCAGCATCGATAGATGCATAGTCTTTAGGTTGGTTAACTGACGAAGGCAAGCGACGTGCCAAAACAGTTGTGATAGCTGCAGTTAGGGTAGTTTTACCGTGGTCAACGTGTCCAATAGTACCAATGTTAACGTGTGGTTTACTACGATCGTATTTTTCTTTTGCCATTTGAGTAAAAGCCTCCAATAAAATATATTTTATAGATAGACAGTAGGCAATACAGTCTAACTTTCCTTACTATTTTATCAAATTTCTGCTAAATTGCAAGTGTTTTACACATATTTTGTGAATTAATCTAAATCTTATCAAATCCTGTTCTTCTGCTTCTTTATGGCAATATGAATTCAAACTTATTTTGTTTGGAAGATAGTATTTTCATCAAAAAAATCAGGTTTCCCTGATTTTAATTTGATTCTGTTTTTTCCAGTTCCTTAGCTTCTTTATGAGCTTCTTTATGGTTTTCATATAATTTCGCTAGGAACTTAGTAATTTCTTTAAAAATAGAGTAAGTAGGTACTGCTACGACCATCCCTATGACACCGTAGATATTACTTGACAGTAAGAGGAGAACCAAAATCGTAATCGGGTGCACTTTCATAACCCCTCCAACGATACGTGGATAGAGAACATTTCCATCAATCTGCTGAATAATGAGCATATAAGCAACCGCAATCAACATACGATGAGGATCCGTGAACACATTGGCAATCACCATTGGAATCAAGCCAATACTTGGACCAACATAAGGAATCAAATTTGCGATTCCAGAGAAAATAGCAAAAACTAAGGCGTACTTTAATCCGATAACGCTATAGCCAATATAGGCTAAACATCCAATAATAACCGCATCAATCGCAATCCCACTGATATAACGGGCTATAGTTGTATTGAGATTGGTTAAAAGGCTAGAAAGATTCAATTTGTCATGCTTTAAGACGGTACGTTCCAACATTGGTAGCAACTTATGACCATCCAACAAGAAATAAATCAAGAATACAGGGGTCATAATGAGAATCAGAACTGTACTAAACAAGGCTGAGAGAACGCTTCCTAAACTGTTGCTGACGCTATTAAGGATATTCTGTAGGATATCCACATAGGAGAGATTAAGTTGTTGAATTGTTTGTTGAATATCAATATTTTGGAAGACTGGATTCATGGACAAATCGATGATCAAATCTTGTAGTCTACTATAGATGTTTTGACTAGAAATAATCAAGCTGGTCAACTGATTAATCAAAATCGGCAAGAGATAAACGACCCCTACAACGATAGCACCAATCAAGGCACAAAGAGTGACCAAGACACCAATTAGACGATTGATCTTACATCTCTTTTCTAAGAAAGTAACGACTGGATTTGTAATGTAGTAAAAAAATCCACCAAGCAAAAATGGAATCATGATGGTATTCACAACTGTCACGAAGGGAGTAATGATGGCTCCCATTTCTCTCCAAAGATAGAAAATCAGTGTTAATAATAAAATTTCAGCTGTCCAAAAAAATAATTTGTTTCTACGGAACATAGGTATCCTCCTTCTCTCTATTTTACCACATTTCTGAAAAAGATAAGATGGCTTTAGTAAAAAAGCGAGAATATTTTTTTTCTTTATGATAAAATAAAGCTAATATGAAAAAAATAATTTTATCTTTTATGACACTGTTGGTTTTTGGAACAGCTTCTACTGTTTCTGCTCAGGAGTTTGATGTTGCTGCTAAACATGCTATTGCTGTCGAGGCTACAACTGGAAAAATCCTCTATGAAAAAGATGCAAATCAGCCTGTAGAAATTGCTTCTATTACAAAACTGGTTACAGTTTATTTGGTCTATGAAGCTCTGGAACAAGGAACTATCAGCCTATCTACACCTGTTGATATTTCAGATTATCCTTACAAACTTACAACTAATTCTGAGGCGAGTAACGTCCCTATGGAAGCTCGAAATTATACTGTTGAACAGCTATTAGAGGCTACAATGGTATCCAGCGCGAACAGCGCTGCGATTGCACTAGCAGAAAAGATTGCTGGTTCTGAGAAAGACTTTGTAGACAAGATGAGGGCTAAACTTCTTGAATGGGGAATTCAAGATGCAACTATTGTAAACACTACTGGTTTAAATAATGAGACCCTGGGCGATAATATCTATCCTGGTTCTAAAAAAGACGATGAAAACAAGTTGAGTGCCTACGACGTTGCAATCGTCGCTCGTAACCTCATCCGAGATTATCCTCAAGTTTTGGAAATCACCAAAAAGCCAACTTCTACCTTTGCAGGACTTGAAATCCACTCAACCAACTATATGTTGGAAGGAATGCCTGCCTATCGTGGTGGTATCGATGGACTAAAGACAGGTACTACCGATAAAGCTGGCGCTTCATTCGTGGGAACAACTGTTGAGAAAGGGATGCGTATTATTACGGTTGTTTTAAATGCAGATCAACAAGATACTAACCCTTATGCGCGTTTTACAGCAACTTCTGCACTTTTAGATTATATTTCTGCAAACTTCGCCTTAAAAACTGTCGTTCAGAAAGGTGAAGCATACAATGATAGTAAAGTAACAGTTCTGGATGGTAAAGAAGATAATGTGACAGCTGTCGCTAAGTCAGACATTTCCATCGTCCAACGCATCGGAAGCGGTACTACACCAACTCTCCAATTCACACCGAAATCAACATCAGAAATGGCTCCATTGGAAGAAGGCAAGGTTGTTGGTACTCTAACCTATGATGATCAGGATTTGGTCGGTCAGGGCTATCTCACTTCCGACAAACCATCTTTTGAAATGGTTTCTGAAAAGAAAGTAGAAAAAGCCTTCTTTTTGAAGGTTTGGTGGAATCAATTTATCCGCTTTATCAATGAAAAACTATAAAAAAAATCGCAAACAATCGCGATTTTTTCTTTATTTCATTTCTTTAAAAGCCGCTTCTGCATCAGCATTGCTAATAGCACCAAATTGGATTTTTCCGATTTTTCCTTGACTGTCAATCAAGTATTCCGTTGGAATACTACGAATTTGGTAGGCTTGGAAGGTGGTTGCTTGCGTATCATATAGAACTGGTATATCCTTGTAGCCTTGCTCTTGGTACCATTTTGGAAAATCTTGAACTGTTTTTTCACCTTGTAAACCAGGTGCAATGACACTCAAGATTTCAAAGTCTCGATCTTGTTTGGCAGCTAGTTCCATCAGCTCAGGCATGCTTTTTTTACATGGTCCGCACCAAGAAGCCCAGAATTTCAAATAGACCTTTTTCCCTTTATAGTCTGATAACTTCACTTCTTTACCATCCATAGACTGCAAGGTGAAGTCTGGCGCATCCTTACCAACTGCGATTTGTTGTACAGCAGGCTGTTTGGGACTGCTTGTCTGTTTGGTTTCTTTTTCACCACAGGCAATCAATAAGAATAGAGACATGAGGCTCAATCCAGCAAAAATAACTTTTTTCATTTTTTCTCCTTTTATCCAATTATCCAAGAATTCCTGACAAGGCATTTAACTGCCCTAGCATTAATAATAATCCCATCAAAATAATCAAAGCTCCCCCGATTTTCTTTAGTAGGATCATATGGGGTTTTAATTTACTAAAATAGGGCATAATCCAGCCCGAAGCCAAGGCCAAAACAATGAAAGGAAGGGCCATTCCCAATGTGTAAACTAAGGTTAGTAAGGCTCCTTGCCAAGCACCACTGCCACCTGAAGCTGCTAGGGCCAATACTGAACTTAAGACTGGTCCGATACAAGGGGTCCAACCAAAACTAAAGGTTATCCCAAGTAAAAAGGCTGACAGATAGTGATTAGACTTGGATTGTTTGAAGGTGACTGTCTTTTGAATCTCCAGTTTATTGAAATGCAAGATTTCCATCTGGTGAAGACCCAAAAGGATAATGACTGCTCCCATAGTATAACGAAACCAGTCTGCATAGAGCATGTGCCCTAGGAATCCAGCTCCAAATCCTAAAATAAAGAAAATGAGGGAGATTCCTGCAATAAAGCACAAGGTTCGAATTAAACCAGACCATGCAACGTCTCTTCCAAAAAAGCGAAAGCTTTTCGAATTCCCCTGATCATCCAGTAAAATACCAGCATAGACAGGTAGCAAAGGAAAGATGCAGGGTGAAAAGAAGGACAGGATACCTGCTAAAAAAACTGATACTAGAAATATAATCGACTCCAACGAATTACCTACTTTCTCAAAATTCTAATCCTATTTTACTACAAAAGGATAAATTTGTAAGAAGTCTGCTACGCTTATTTATTTTGATAAAATTTGACACAAAAAAAGGAGCTAAGCTCCCTTTTTTTTAATACGTTCCTTCTTCGCCTTGGCTAGTCAAGATAACTGGACCGTCTTTGGTAATCACGAACTGGTGTTCATATTGGCAAGACAGGCCGCCATCTATAGTCTTATGAGCCCAGCCAGTCTTCATATCTGTATCAATTTCCCAGTCACCAGTATTAATCATGGGTTCAATGGTTAGTACCATTCCTTCACGGAGACGGAGTCCACGACCTGCAATACCGTAGTTAGGAACCATTGGCTCTTCGTGCATTGTTGGACCAACACCATGACCAACCAAATCACGTACAACCCCATAACCGCGACTTTCAGCGTATTCTTGAATGGCTGCACCGATATCACCGATACGATTGCCAACAACTGCTTGCTCAATTCCTTTATACATAGCTTCCTTGGTCACATCCATCAAGTTTTTCACTTCTTCAGACGGTGTACCAACCGCATAAGCCCAACATGAGTCAGCTAAACCGCCAGTATAACTTTGGGTGTATTTCTTCATTTGCTCAACATTGTTGAAGTTGAGTTTAGATACATTGAGGTCGGATTTGGCAATCGGACCACCCAGTACCATGTCAACCTTGAGCAAATCGCCATCTTTCAAGATGTAATGACGTGGAAAAGCGTGAGCTACTTCGTCATTGAGAGAGCAACAAGTGGCATAGGGGTAATCCATGACTGCACCATCCACGCCTATCTGTAAAGGAAGGAAATTCTCCTCTTTACAACGTCGACGAACGTACTCTTCAACTTCCCACATATCCACGCCCGGCTTAATCAAATCACGTAAGCCGATATGGATACTTGCTAGGAAATCACCAGCCTTATCCATGGCTTCGATTTCACGTGCTGATTTTAAAGTTATCATTTTTTCTCCTAGATTCTAATTAATTTTAACCGTAACATTTGCTTTTGAAACAATCTGATGCCCATGATAAATATCATAATCAATAATGGCTGAGCGTCTCGTGTGGTGAATAATACGAGCCTGAATCCGCAGAGTATCATCTATCTGCACAGCCTGCAAGAAATAAATCAGCATCTGCTCTATGATAAGATTGCGCCCGCTATTGACAACAAGGTCTTGGGTCATGTGATTAAGGATTTCAGCCAAGACACCATTAGCAAGGACACCATTTTTCTCCAACATGAAAGGCTCAACAGTAATGACAACTTCATCATGATGATAAGAGAGTTTTTGCCCGATTTGTTCTGAGAAAGTCGGCAAAGCAGAAACTTGAGAACGGCTCATCTTTTCCATGACATCTCGTCGTGTTACGACACCAAGTAGAGTCTGGTTACTTCTGACAACGGGAACCATCTCAAAGTCTTCTGCGATCATCCGTTGACTGACATTTGCAATATTGGTCGCTAAGCCAGTTACGAAGATACTACGTGTCATCACCTTATCAATCGTCGTGCTGGGGGATTTATCTCCTGCGTCACGCATAGTAACAACCCCAACAACCACTTGGTGCTGATTAATGACTGGGAAACGACTACTTCTGTTCTTACGGACCAAATCTAGATAGTCTTTGACTGTATCCGTTTCTCTCAAAAAACCATACTCATGACTGGGACGATAGAGCTTTTCGACTGTCAGAATATCGGTTTTGATTTGAACATTTGAGAGGGCTTTGTTAATCATGGTCGCTACTGTAAAAGTGTCATGTTTACTCCTTAGAACTGGAATCCCTTTTTTATTAGCCAACTCAAGAACATCATCTTGGACATGAAAACCACCTGTTACAAGGACTGCATTTTCATTTTCCAAGGCTAAAAGTTGAATGCGAGTGCGGTCTCCTACGATCAAAAGACCGCCATCATGGAGATAGGACAGGATATTTTGCTCTGTCATAGCCCCAATGGAGAATTTACTAAACTCTCTCTCCAGCCCTTCCTGACCAGCTAAAACTTCAGATGAGGTGACTTCAGCAATTTCAGCATAGGTTAGCCTCTCAATAGCCACTTTCTGGGACTTTACCCGTATGGTTCCACTACGTGGCCGAGTTTCAACGATGCCACGATTTTCAGCTTCTTTGATAGCTCGGTAGGCTGTTCCGTCACTAACACCTAGGTGATTGGAAATACTGCGAACACTAACTCTCTTCCCAATTGGCAACTCTTCCAGATAGGACAAAATTTCCTGGTGTTTACTCATTGAATTCTCCTTTTATGTATCGAAATTCAAGATAGTCCCTCATTTTTCGCGTATAGCGATCGCTCCCCTTAAACTGTCGGACGAGGTTAAAGCCTGATTTTAAGGCTACTTTTTGACTAGCTTGATTTTCCAAATGAGTGATGATGGATAATTGTTTTAAACCAAATTCTTCAAATGAAAGCTGACATAGCTTGGTAACCACTTCTGTCATAAAACCTTGTGACCAAGAATCCTTTTTTAAGAAGTAACCAATTTCTGCTTCTTTATTGATTTCATCAATCTTTTCAAATTTAATGGAGCCAATCATTTCCTGATTTCCTTGGAGACAAATTGCCCAAACACCTAGAGGATTCTTCATAAAATAGTTAGCAAGGGCGTACTGACTTTCTTCCAAACTTGCTTGACTGGGAAAAATAAACTGTAAATTCTCAGGGTTTGAAGCAATCTCAAAAAACGATTGACTGTCACTAAAAAAGAAAGGACGCAAATACAAGCGCTCCGTTTCAAAAAAAGAAAACATTGCTAATTTGGTCCAAATATTCATAATCACCTCAACGGCTTAGTCTTCAACGAGTGTAATATCTGCTCCAAGACTACGCAATTTTTCAATAATATCTGAGTAGCCACGAAGGATAAACTCAATATTCGTAATTTCAGTCTGGCCCTGAGCCATCAAACCAGCGATGACAAGTGCAGCACCAGCTCGCAAGTCTGTAGCTTTTACACTTGCCCCGTGTAACTTACGACCACCGTTGTAAATAATGTGATCGTTTGTAGTCGTAATATCCGCATCCATTTTTGCTAACTCAAAGACATGATTAACACGTTTCTCATAAATCGTATCAATAATGGTTCCACGACCTTGGGCAGTTAGTAAAAGTGGCGTGATAGGCTGTTGCAAATCGGTTGCAAACCCTGGATAGGGAGCTGTTTTGATATTGATGGCCTTTAAACCAGACTGTTCTTCAACGAAGATACTGTCTTCTGAGACCGTCATACGAACGCCCATTTCCTCTAGTTTGGCGATAAAGCCTTCAAGATGCTCATAAAGAACGTTGTTAATACGAATTCCTTTTCCTACTGCTGCAGCAAGTGAAATATAGGTTCCTGCTTCGATACGGTCTGGAATAACCTGGTGACGCGTTCCATGAAGTTTCTCGACACCATCAATAATGATAATATCAGTTCCTGCACCACGAATATGGGCCCCCATGTTGTTCAAAAGAGTAGCAACATCGATAATTTCCGGTTCACGAGCCGCATTTTCAATGACAGTGCGTCCCTTAGCTTTAACCGCAGCAATCATAGTGTTAATCGTTGCTCCAACGCTAACGGTATCCATGTAAATACTTGCGCCATGAAGCCCCTTACCTTGGGCAGATAAATTCATATTATCTCCTTCATAGCTGACCTTAGCACCCATGGCTTCAAAGGCTTTTAAGTGAAGGTCAATCGGACGAGGTCCCAGATCACATCCACCAGGAAGTCCAACTGTAGCTTCACCAAAGCGACCTAAAAGACTTCCGTAGAAATAATAAGAAGCACGCAAGCTATTAATCTTGCCATAAGGCATAGGAATGTTTTGAACACCTCTTGGATCAATCTCCAAGACATCCTCATAACGCTTAACAGTCGCCCCCATAATCTCCATGATTTCGACAAGACTAGCAACGTCTGAAATATCTGGAACACAATCTAAAGTGACAATATCATCTGATAAGATAATAGCTGGAATAAGCGCTACAACACTATTTTTAGCACCACTAATGGTGATCTCACCTTGCAATGGATGTCCACCATTGATGACAATTTTTCTCATGTTTTACTCTTTCAAAATTTACTAAAAAGGTCTTTTCGTTCTATTATATCATAATTTTCAGTTTTTTCCCATTCCTATTTACTAAATACAATCTCATTTTGATAAAAAAAGACCTATCACTCAAACTTTTCAGCCTGAAATGATAGGTTTTAATGTTAGATTAGCGTACTGTACGGATACGCATTGTGTTTGTACGAACAGCTTCTCCAAGTGGCACACCTGCAACGATAACAATATCGTCACCAGATTCTACAAGACCTGCTTCAACTGCTTTACGTTCAGCGATTTCGAACATATCATCAGTTGATGATGGAGCTTCAGTCAACATTGGGATAACACCCCAGTTCAACATCAATCCACGCTCTGTCAATTCGTCGAATGTCAATGCCAAGATATCAGCATTTGGACGGTATTTTGAAATCAAGCGAGCTGTGTGACCAGTCTTAGTAAGGGTAACAACCAATTTGATGTTCATTGAGTTAGTAGCGTCTTTAACAGCTGAAGCCATAACTTCTGTCTTAGAGTTACGTTCGAAAGTATCTGAGTTCAAACGTCCGTATTCGTTAAGAAGAGTTTGTGCGTTCTTGTCAATTGTAGCCATTGTTGTTACTGACTCAAGTGGGTATTTACCGTTTGCAGACTCACCTGAAAGCATTGTAGCGTCAGTTCCGTCAATAACAGCGTTAAATACGTCTGATACTTCTGAACGAGTTGCACGTGGTTTTTCAGTCATTGTTTCAAGCATGTTTGTTGCTGTGATAACAACTTTACCTGCCGCGTTCACTTTAGTGATGATCATTTTTTGGTAAACTGGAACCATTTCGAATGGTACTTCGATACCCATGTCACCACGAGCGATCATGATACCGTCAGCAGCTTCAATGATTTCATCCAAGTTATCGATACCTTGTTGGTTTTCGATTTTCGCAAACAATTGAACGTGACCATTACCAGTTTCTTCACAGATTGCACGAACTTCGTTAACGTCTTTCGCAGTACGTACAAATGAAATCGCGATGAAGTTGATACCTTGTTCCAAACCGAAACGGATATCATCGTTATCACGTTCAGCAAGGGCTGGGAAAGGAATTTTAGTGTTAGGGATGTTTACACCTTTCTGCTTAGCAATGATACCGTCATTTTCAACGACTACTTCAAATTCACGAGTTGCATCGTCTTTTGAGAAAACACGAAGACCCAATTTACCATCGTCAACTAAAACTTGGTGACCAACTTCAACATCATCGTAGATATCAAGGGCACCAGCAACGTTCAAAGCAATCACATCACGAGTTGATTTGATTCCTTGTTTAGTTGCAACACGGATTTTTTCACCAGTTTTGTAAGAGTACTCTTTTGCATCACCTTCAAACAATTCTGTACGGATTTCAGGTCCTTTAGTATCAAGAAGGAAACCAACTTTTTTACCTGCAAGTTTTTCAGCAAGTTTAACAGTTGCCATACGCTCACCTTGTTCTTGGTGATCACCGTGTGAGAAGTTGAAACGGAAAGTGTTTGCTCCTGCTTCAATCAATTGAGCAATATTTTGAGCTGAAGCTTCAACGTCAAGTTTTTCACCCCAGTATCCGTCTTCACCGAATTTTTTACCACCACGGATTTCAACCGCAGGACCTAAAGTTGCAACGATTTTTACACGTTTGTTCATGATTTTTGTGACTCCTTTATATAATTCGACCTTTTAAGGTCATGTTACCAAATTAATGAAAGTTGATTAGGACAAGCTCTTGTTCAAATCAGAAAGTTCAAGATCAGCTTTATGAGGGTTGTTAACAACGATCTTACCATCAGCTGTTAGGCTAAACAAAGCTCCTTCTTCTGCTGTTCCAAGAATTGGATTTTCAACCATTTTCTCGTTACGGATACCAACAGCGACACCACCGATTCCTTGTTTAAGGAGTTTAACAGCGTGTGCACCCATGCGTGATGCTAATACACGGTCACGAGCGGTTGGTGATCCACCACGTTGGATGTGTCCAAGTTCAGTTACACGAAGGTCACTAGTGTCCCCAGCTTCCTTGAGTTTTTTACCAAACTCATCGGCAGACATAACTCCCTCAGCCAAAACGATAATGTTGTGTTTCTTACCACATTCATAACCAGCTTTGATGCTTGCAACGATATCTTCCATCTTGAAGTCTTCTTCAGGGATGATGATTTCGTCAGCACCAGTTGCGATACCTGCCCAAAGAGCGATATCACCAGCGTTACGTCCCATTACCTCAACAACGAAAGTACGACGGTGACTTGATGATGTATCACGAATCTTATCAATCGCATCCATTGCAGTAGTGACTGCAGTATCAAATCCAATTGTGAAATCAGTACCTACGATATCGTTATCAATAGTTCCTGGAAGTCCGATAGCTGGGAAACCATGTTCCGTCAAGCGCATAGCTCCGTGATAAGAACCGTCTCCGCCGATAACTACGACTCCTTCGATACCGTGTTTTTTCAATTGCTCAATCCCTTTAAGTTGGCCTTCAAGTTGTGCAAACTCAGGGTAACGAGCAGAGTGAAGGAAAGTACCACCACGTGAAATGATGTCTCCTACTGAAGCAGCATCAAGTGGATAGATTTCACCGGCAACCATACCTGCGTATCCATCGTAGATACCAAATACTTCCATTCCTTCTGAGATTGCTTGACGAACTACCGCACGGATGGCAGCATTCATACCAGGGGCGTCTCCACCACTGGTCAAAACAGCAATACGTTTCATTTGGTTATGCTCCTTTTTCTTTTAACATTCTTACTGATTATACCACATTTAATTGGAAAATTCTTCTATTTTCTGTATTTTTAGCGATAAATCGTTTTCATAACAATTCCCTCTAATTTTTCCTGTAAAAGGGGATCTTTTTTTACAAAATGTTGGGAGGAAACAATTGTTTTCTCTTCCTCAACATACCTGATAATTACAGGAATAGAGCCTTTATGTTGTTCTAGGATAGTTGAAATTTCTTTATCATTATCGTGATTTTTAACTTGAATCCAGAATCGTTCAGCTACTGCTTCTTTCAAATCTTGTGCAATCATTTGCAGACGACCATCTCGAGATTGAACTTTGCCATTGATGTAGTAAAATTTCCCTTCGGATAAAATGGAAGCAAATTTTCTATATTGGTCTGAAAATACAGTTACATCCATCCGAGACTTACTATCATGAACCTGTAGAAAGGCCATACTCTCGCCTTTCTTGGTTCGAATCACTTTAATCTTTTGAATTTCAACTAGGAGAGTGGCTTGAGTTCCCTCGGTTAGATTAGCGATTGGCGTCGTCGGATATAGGGCGTGTTTGGCAAGAGTTTGGAGAGGATGGGCACTGATACCTACCCCAATCAGTTCCTGCTCTTTGTAAAATTTCTCTGCCTCCGTAAAATCATCAGCTTCAGTCCAACTATAATTTGTATCTGCAAAGAGTCCACCTAACTCCTCAACAAAAACAAATAAGTTTGGTAGGTTGACTAAGATTTTCTGGCGATTCTTGTCAAATTCATCAAAAAGTCCTAGTTCAACCAAAGGCGTCAAAAGCGACAATTTCTTGTAATTCTTGGGAAGACGTGTGACAAAATCTTCAATGCTTGAGAAAGGACGATTTTCAATAATCCAGTAAGACAAATCTCTTGGCATTCCCTTAATGGCTTTTAGACCAAGATGGATTTTCTTCTGAGCAATTTTATCATGATAGGGAATGCTGTTGATTGCTAAGGGAGCTACTTCAAAGCCCATCTGCAATGCATCTACAATGTAATCACTGCTAGAATAGTTCAACATAACTTGAAAGAAAATAGCAGGATAGTGTGTCTTGAAATAAGCTAGTTGGAATGCCAGTGCTGAGTAGGCATAAGCGTGGGATCGGTTAAATCCATAGCCTGCAAACTTTTCCATCACTGCAAAAACTTGGTTGGCCTTTTCTTCTGTATGCCCCAATTTCATAGCTCCTGTGATAAAATCTTCCTTCATCAGATGCATCTCTTTGGCATTTTTCTTACCCATGGCACGTCTGAGAATGTCGGCTTTACCAAGACTGAATCCTCCAAAGCGTTGAGCTACCTGCATGACCTGCTCTTGATAGAGCATAATACCGTAGGTTGATGAAAGGATGTCTTCTAAGGCAGGGTCTAACACCGTCACCTTTTCTTTACCATGCTTACGAGCGACAAAATTATCAATATAATCACTAGCACCTGGTCTATTGAGGGATGTCGTTGCTACCACTTCTTCGAAGACTTGTGGTTTGACCCGTTTCAACAGTCGAATGGCTCCTGGTTGTTCAAATTGGAAAATTCCTTTCGTATTTCCAGCTGCAAAGAGGGCTAGAGTTTCTTTGTCTTCCAAATCAATCTCTTCGATTTTCAGATGAATACTTTCTGACTCAGCTAGTAATTCCTGCATTTTTTGGACAAAAGTTAGGTTACGCAGACCTAGGAAATCCATTTTTAAAAGACCATTAGCTTCAACTGCATGAGCATCATACTGGGTGATCAGCATGTCCTCACCGTATTTGAGCGGAATATAGTCCGTCAAATCTTGGTCACTCATAACGACCCCAGCTGCATGAATAGAAGTCTGACGAGGATACCCTTCAATCTTTCGAGCAATCTCAAAAGCTTTTTGGTATTCAATCTTACTATTGATGACCTGCCTAAACTGCAAATTTTTTTCATAGGCTGTCGTTAGCGTATCTCGGAAACTGATTTTTTTCGTAATATTTGTTAATTCGTACTCTAGAACGCCATAGCGTTTGAAAACATCACGAATTGCTTGTTTTGCTCCAAAGGTCGAATAAGTGACAATCTGTGCCACATGTTGACTACCATAGCGATCACGAACATAACGAATGAACTCTGGTCTATAAAGGTCTGGAATGTCGATATCGATATCGGGCATGGTATAGCGCTCACGATTTAAAAAGCGCTCGAAAATCAAGTTCTTTTCAACCGGATCAATTCCTGTAATATCCAGTGAGTAAGCCACCAGACTACCAACCGCAGAACCACGACCCATTCCCATATAGTAGCCTTGGGAGCGTCCAAAACGGAGCAAATCCCAAACTACAAGAAAATAGTCGTCAAATCCCATATCATGAATCACAGCTAATTCCTCATTCAGTCGCTCATGATAGATAGCTGAGGTTAGCCCCTTGTCAATCAAGCCATTCTCAGCTCTTGCTCGAAGCTCTTCCACCGCTGGTCTTTCAGGATTAAAGCGAGGAAGTTTTAAACTTGGGTCGATTTGATAGCTTACATTCTCTATCAAATTCTGGAGATTGGCAAGCGCCTGAGGGAAGCGATTTTTAAACCGAGCTTCTAAATCTGAGGCAGGTAAAAAAATCCCTTGTTGTGAATGTACATCTACTTCTCTCAGGCTGACATTGTCCTTGACTGCTGACAAGATTTGTAAAACCTGTAGGTCTTCTTTTTCAAAAGAGTTGACTTGATAGAGTGGAAGAATGGGTCTGGTAAAGACTTCTTGAGGAGTATCTGGACTAACACCGATAAAATAATCAACCCCAAAATCCAACTGTTCGACCCCATTAAAATAGGGAACAACAATAGCCACATCTTCGAGGTGGGAGGTGAAGTCAGACCATTTTTTCCGTCCAGTCATTTTTAAAGTGGATAACTTCATCAACTCTTGATAACCTTTAGTGGATAGGGCTAGAAAACGAAGAGAAATATTTTCCTCATCTTTGACCAAGGTCATTTCTAGACCAATTAAAGGTCGAATGCCATGCTTACGAGTTGCTTCTAGAAAATGATAAGCTCCATAGAGATTATCCACATCCATAATAGCAAGGTGAGAATAGCCGTATTCTTTAGCCATTTGTACGTATTTTTCAATCGAAACCACACTTTCCATAAAACTATAAACAGTCTTGGTGTCGAGCTGTGCAATCATTTCTTCTCCTCCTTGCTTTCGTTTTACTACTATTATACCATTTTAAGCTGGATATTGAAGCAACTCTGCACTTTCTTTTCAATATCATCAGTTCCAAACTTCTTCTCTTCTTACTGTTAAATTCTTCATTTTTCAAAGGAAGAAAATATAAAATTAATATTATATAATAGTTTTAAATGTAAATTTAGATATATTTATACCAAACGAAGAATAATAAAGATAGGAGTTATATGCAGTTTTACATATAAAATTCTCTAGAAAAAGGCTTACTTCTATGGTATTTATTCAGCATTTTATAATAACTTACTAAATAGATATGCTGGTTTAAGAAATTTATTTCATTTAAGTTTATTTATTCCATTTTTCCCTCTTTTTTGATATAATAAATCCAGTCTGTTTTCAAAGGAGAGAAACATGCGTTTTAATCAATTCAGCTATCAACCAACCACTAGTTCTCAACGATTTGAGGAATTAGAAGGTCTTGGTCTAAAGCTGTCACCCCAACTGTCCTTAAAAAGACAGTTTGAAGACTTCATTTGTTGGAGTTTTTTCACTTATTCTGACACGGATTATGCCTTATCGACTTTGGCTGCGGATAAAGAAACAGATTTAGTAACCTTTTTCCAGTCAGACCGTGAGTTAACTGCGGAGATTTTCTACACAGTCGTTTTTCAACTTTTAGGATTTAGCTATCTTGTTGACTTTGAGGATGCCGAACAGTTTCGTAAAGAAACTGGTTTTCCTATTGTTTATGGGGATCTCATTGAAAATCTTTATCAGTTACTCAATACGAGAACGAAAAAAGGAAATACGCTCATTGATCAACTTGTTAGTGATGGACTCATTTCAGAAGACAATCACTACCACTACTTTAACGGTAAGAGCTTGGCAACCTTCTCTACTCATGATGTCATTCGTGAAGTCGTGTATGTCGAGAGTCGTGTGGATACTGATAACGACGGTCTCCCTGACTTAGTCAAGGTCAGCATTATTCGCCCGCGTTATGATGGACAGATTCCTTCAGTCATGACTGCCAGCCCTTACCACCAAGGGACCAACGATAAAGCCAGTGACAAGGCTCTCTACAAAATGGAAGGGGTGCTTGAGGTCAAACCGCCCCACACCATTGAACTTGAGGAGCCCAAGCTGAATTTAGTCGAATCTCATGGTCAAGCAGAAGTCGTCTCAGAAGCTGAAGAAAAGCTATCTCATATCAATAGCTCATATACACTCAATGACTACTTCCTCCCACGTGGATTTGCCAATCTCTATGTATCAGGTGTTGGAACCAAAGATTCTCAAGGTCTCATGACCAATGGTGACTACCAGCAGATTGAAGCTTATAAAAATGTCATTGATTGGCTCAATGGTCGTTGTCGTGCTTTCACGGACCACACGCGCAAGCGCCAAATCAAGGCTGACTGGTCAAACGGCAAAGTCGCAACAACAGGTATTTCCTATCTAGGTACCATGTCTAATGGTCTCGCCACCACTGGTGTTGATGGTTTGGAAGTGATCATCGCAGAAGCAGGTATTTCCTCTTGGTACAACTACTATCGTGAAAATGGTCTGGTAACCAGCCCAGGTGGTTATCCAGGTGAGGATTTTGACTCACTTGCTGAATTGACCTACTCCCGCAATCTCTTAGGCGGTGACTATATTCGTGGCAATGAAGCTCATCAAACGGACTTAGAAAAGGTTAAAGAGAAACTCGATCGCAAGACTGGTGACTACAATCAGTTTTGGCATGACCGCAACTATCTGCTCAATGCTCACAAGGTTCAAGCTGAGGTCGTCTTTACGCATGGTTCCCAGGATTGGAACGTCAAACCTCTTCATGTTTACCAGATGTTTCATGCTCTTCCTAGCCACATCAATAAGCACCTCTTTTTCCATCATGGTGCCCATGTCTATATGAACAACTGGCAGTCGATCGACTTCCGCGAGTCCATGAATGCCTTGTTAAGTAAGAAATTGTTAGGACTTGACTCAGGCTATCAACTTCCGACTGTCATCTGGCAGGACAATATCGCACCGCAAAAATGGCAAGGTCTTGATAACTTTGGCAAACAGGATGAACTGCATACCTTCTCTCTTGGTAATGATGAAAAAGTGATTCAAAACCAGTATGATCAAAAAGATTTTGATCGTTATGGTAAGACTTACCAGACCTTCAACACTGAACTTTACCAAGGAAAAGCCAATCAAATCACCATTGACCTTCCAGTAAGTCAAGACATTCACTTAAATGGGCGAGTGGAGCTGAAACTTCGTGTCAAATCGAGTACGAACAAGGGCTTATTATCAGCCCAACTGTTAGAACTTGGACAAAAGAAATATCTGCAGCCTTATCCAGCTGTTTTAAATGCTAGAACCATTGATAATGGTCGTTACCACATGTTAGAAAATCTCTGTGAACTGCCATTCAACCCAAGTGCCCAACGTGTCATCACCAAAGGCTACCTTAATCTTCAAAATCGAACCAATCTCTTGATGATTGAAGAAATCCAACCAAATGAATGGATGGACTTCCAGCTAGAGCTTCAACCAACTATCTACAAACTTAAAGAAGGAGATACTCTCCGTTTGGTTCTCTACACCACAGACTTTGAGATTACAATTCGAGATAATACAGACTATCAGTTGACTGTTGATTTAGCACAGTCTAGTCTTATCCTACCTTGTCAAAAGGTATAATCTACCAGACTTTCAATATGGAAGTATTCAAAGGAAAAGTCAATGAATTTGACCATTGAACTTCCTATAACCAAAGTTTTCCACTTGAACAGTCGAATCAAACATAAACTTTGTATCAAATTCAGTTCATCTAAAAGCATTTTAGAAGCCCCTAGATAGAACTTGGACAAAAGATACTTCCTCTAACCAACATGTGTAACCATTTATCATACACGCTACTACACCACATGTTGGAAATCTCTGTGAATTACATTTAGAGTAAATTCACAAAACGCCGTGACAAAAAGCTACCCAAATTGAATGATTCACTGTCATTAAAGAACATCAATGTAGATAAACGGATCGCTACCCAGTTTATCTGCACGCAACTAGTGACAAGTTAAAAGAAGGAGAATCTCTCCATCTAGTTCTTTATCCTACTGACTTTAAAATCATCATACGTGACAATACCGCCTACCACCCCGACTGACATTTTCGTTCAGTCCACGCTACTGTACCTTGTAAAAGGAGTACTTACTTTATGAACAAATCAGAACACAGACACCAACTTATCCGCGCCCTCGTTTCAAAAAACAAAATCCATACTCAAGCTGAATTACAAGCTTTGTTAGCGGAAAATGATATCCAAGTTACTCAGGCTACCTTATCACGCGATATCAAAACCATGAACCTTTCAAAAGTGCGCGAAGAGGATAATTCTTATTATGTGCTAAATACAGGCTCTATCTCCAAGTGGGAAAAACGTCTTGAAAACTATATGGAAGACGCTCTTGTTATGCTGCGTCCTGTGCAACACCAGGTTATTTTGAAAACTTTACCCGGTTTAGCCCAATCGTTTGGATCTGTAATTGATTCCTTGGCTTTTCCAGATGTCGTTGCAACCCTTTGTGGAGATGACGTCTGCATGATTATCTGTGAAGATGCTACAAAAGCGCAGGCTTGTTTTGAGAGTCTTAAAAAATATGCGCCACCATTTTTCTTTAGTGAATAAAACAAATCCCGTGATCAAAAGATCACGGGATTTGTTTTATTTCTTTGACTGTGTTTCTTCTTTCTTTGTACGCGCCAATCGAAGAGCACGTTTAGGATTTAGACGATTAAACAATTCTTCTAGTTTCTTTTCATTCCACACATCTGCTGCAGAAACAAAATTTCCATCTGCATCTCGGAATGATATCGGTTTATCTCCCATATCAATCTCCTAGTCTACAAATTCAAATTCAAACTTGCCGATTCTTACCAAATCTCCATCCTTGGCTCCACGCGCACGAAGGGCTTCGTCAACCCCCATACCACGAAGCTGACGGGCAAACTTCATGACCGATTCGTCACGGTCAAAGTTGGTCATGTTAAAGAGTTTCATGAGTTTTTCACCAGAAAGTACCCATGTCGCATCATCATCACGACTAATGTCAAAGGCCTTTTCTTCCTCGTCAAAGCCATAGTAAGCCTCTTCTTCCATATCGGATTCATCATAAATCGGGAATTCTGGAGTCTTGTCTAACAATTCAGCTGTCGCGTCCAAAAGAGTCGCCAACCCTTGCTTGGTCAATCCAGAAATAGGGAAGATAGCTGGAAGTTCCTCAAACTCGTCGTAGTTTGCTGCCAACTTTTCCTTGAAAGTTTTCAGATTTTCCTGACTTTCAGGCATATCCATCTTGTTGGCTACGATGATCTGTGGACGCTCCATAAGACGAAGGTTATAGGATTCTAATTCCTTATTGATAGCAAGGTAGTCCTCATAAGGATCACGTCCTTCGCTAGCTGACATATCGATGACATGGAGGATGACTCGAGTGCGTTCGATATGACGAAGAAACTGAGTTCCAAGACCAACACCTTGACTAGCCCCTTCAATCAAACCTGGAAGGTCTGCTACTGCAAAAGATTCACCTGACTGCGTACGAACCATCCCCAAATTAGGTACAATCGTCGTAAAGTGGTAAGCACCGATTTTGGGCTTAGCTGAAGTGATGACACTAAGCAAAGTTGACTTTCCAACAGATGGGAAACCGACCAAGCCGACATCCGCTAGAATCTTCAATTCCAGTTGCAAGTCGCGTTCTTGTCCTGGTTCTCCATTCTCAGAAATTTCAGGTGCAGGATTTTTTGGAGTGGCAAAACGGATATTTCCACGACCACCTCGACCGCCATGAGCCACGATAAATTCTTGACCATGTTCAATCAAGTCTGTAATGACTTTACCTGTTTCCGCATCACGTACAGTCGTTCCTTGTGGTACGTGAACACGTAGATCTTCTGCACCACGTCCGTGCATTCCTTTGGTCATCCCTTTTTCACCGGAATCAGCCTTGAAATGACGGTTATAGCGGAAATCCATCAAGGTACGCAAGCCTTCGTCTACCACGAAAACAACGTTACCTCCACGTCCACCATCACCACCCCAAGGACCGCCATTAGGGACATATTTTTCACGGCGAAAGGCAACCATACCATCGCCACCATTACCAGCCTTGACCTTAATCTTGGCTGTATCTAAAAACATACTCATATTTTCTTCTCACTTTAAAAAGGCTGGGGAGAACCCAGTCATTAGTTATTGTTTCTATCCTCGTAGCTTGCTTAGAATCTGCTAAAAGCTCCAAGCGCAGTTGCAAAGATACCAGCAAGGGTTACAAACAACATGATGAGCACGACAACAAGCGTCACCTTTTCAAACAAAGTTTTTTTACGTTTTCCGTTATCTCCAAAAGCCATAACTTCTCCTTTTTCTATATAATTCTAATTTAATAGTCTGTTGAAACTGGTGCAATCAACCATAAAATGATATAAGCAAGGACTCCTGTCCCATAACAAAATGCAAGAACAGCCCAAATGACACGAACAATTGTTGGATCAATATCAAAATAATGAGCAACTCCTGCGCATACTCCACCAATTTTTTGATCTTTCCCGCTTCTCATTAATTTTTTCATTTTTTCTTCCTCTTATTCTATTATTTGAATTCGTCTCTCCAATAATCTCTGATGCTAGACAATTGTTTTCGAGACGCTCTTAAAATACGCTTGGATTCTTTTACTGGGCTTGTAACAGCCTGTTGAGGTAGATAGAGAATCGTTTTTAAGAAGCGTTGAGTGACAGGTTGTCCATCATGTAACTCATGTTCAAAGTTATTTGTGATAATAGCATCAAGGTAAAACTCATGAACTCGTTTCCCAAAATTTTCAGCCGAAATCTCGTACAACTTATCCGCTAACTTTTGTTCAGACATATCAGGAGTAGCGATCAATGCTTCAAGGATAGCTCCTGCAAGCTCTCGTTCTCCATAGTAGAGGGTCCCAAACATTTTATCATTGATCAGATTTTCAAGATAGGGATTGGCATGAGCGATAACAGGTGTTCCACTGGCTAGACTTTCTAGATAGGTTAAGCCCTGAGTTTCACTCGTAGAGGCTGAAATAAAGAAATCAGCTGCTTTATAGTACAAGGCTGTCTCACTTGGAGCAATCATACCTGTAAAAATCACATGTTTTTGTATGTTTAATTTCTCTGCTTGTTCTTTCAGACTGTCCAGATAAGGTCCGTCTCCAGCAACAACCAACTTCACCTTGTCTTCTTCTTTCAAAACCTGTGCAAAGGCAGCTAAGACTGCTTGGATATTCTTCTCAAAGGAGATACGAGAAAGACTCAGCAGCATTTTCTCACCTTCCTGAATACCTAACTTCGAACGAAGCTCTTGTAAGTTTTCCTCTTTGATCTCAGGTCGTTCAAACTTAGCCAATTCAATTCCAGTTGGGATAACACGCTTTTCAACCTTAACTTTGTATTTCGATAAAAGGTCACGAACAATCTCACTAGGACAAATCACTCCATCAACATCGTGAAGAAAGCCCCGTACCAGATATTTTACCATACTTGGACGAATCAGCATACCCTTCGCAATATAATGCACATAATCTTCGTACTGAGTATGGTAGGTATGGATAACAGGAATTTTTAACTCTCTCGCAATCCAAATCCCTAACAAACCTAGTGAAAACTCTGTTTGAGTATGAATGATATCTAGCTGATACTGTTTAGCAATTTCAAGAGCCTTTGTAAAGCCACGATAAGCAAAACGTCGATCCTTAAATGCAAAGAAGGGAACACTCGGTATTCGGATAATTTGCCAATCCTCATAGCGATTCACATCTTTATCTGTTGTTGTAAAGATAAAAACTGCATGTCCTTGCTTCTCAAGCTCTGTCTTCAAGGTTCGAATACTAGTCGCAACCCCAGAAACCTGAGGGAAATAGGTGTCAGTAAATAAACCAATTCGCATAAATTACCTCACTTTTTGCCCAAAGCCGCCTGCTCCTGATAGAACTTCAACCAGATTTCCAGTAAATGCTCCTCGGAATACTCTTTAGAAATCTCTCTAGCTTTTTCTTTCAAGTCTTTCAACTTTTCAGGACGATCTTTGTATTCGAGAATAGCTTCTCTCATCTCTGAAACATCACTGGTAGCACGATAATTCCCTTCGAGAATGACCTTGTATAAATCTAAATCCCTTAGCATAATCGGTGCTTCACAACTAGCAGCCTCTAAGATGGTCATAGGGAATAATTCATTGTAACTTGGTAGCAAGAAGAGATCCGCTAAAGCATAGAGCTCTCGCATTCGCTCTGGAGGAACAATACCTGGAAAAATTAGATTTTCAGGTGGATTGTCCATTATCTTCTTGTAGCGTTCATAACCATCTGTCATCCCACCAAATGAAAAACCACCTGCCCAGATAAAGGTAATTTCTGGCAATTCCTCAGCAAGACGGATAAAATCATCAATTCCTTTACGTTTCTGAACCTGACCCGCACCAATAACGACAAACTGATCTTCCGCAAGATCCATTTCCTTCCGGAGTTGTGCAACCTGTTCAGCTGGTAATGGATGCCATTTTTCTTTGTTTACAAAATTTGGAATATAAGTTACTTTTTCACGCGGAATACCAGCAGCCACTAAATCCTCGATAAACATGGGATTGACCACCACCAAGTGTTCCATTCGGTTGTAAAAGGAAAAAACATAGCGTTTGACAATTCCTTTTAGGAAAAATGGGATCTTCAAACTCCCCTCAAGCGTATCAGGCAAAAAATGCACATAGCCAATTTTTCTCCCAGAGCGTTTCTTTTGGAAAGTGGATAAATAATAGGGGAAATCAATGGTATGAAAGTGAGTTACATCCGCTTCGACAGGAAGATTCTCCGTAACAATCAACTGGTCTTTGGCATCACGGTGAAGGAGACTAACCAATTCTCGATAAGCTCCTGACACTCCTTGACCAGCTACTTTTTCACTTGAACTTAGCATATTAATACGCAATTTTTCGTTTTCCATACCTTTCATTATACCATTTTATTTCCAGAAAATCAGCAAAAGAAAGAAGAGACCATAGGAAAAAGGATAAATTCACCCTATTTTCCAATCGTCTCTCGCATTATTCTTAGTCTTTATTTAATTCCTAGGGCGATACGTGCATAGCGACTCATTTTCTCAACAGTCCAAGCTGGATACCAGACCAATTTAACTTCGGTATTGGTTACCTCAGGAACATCTGTCATCGCATCATGTATCTGGTCTGTCAAAAGGTCAGCCAGTGGGCAGCCCATAGTTGTCAAGGTCATATCAATTTCAGTGTGACCTGTCTCACCATCAAAACGAATTTCATAAATCAAACCTAGGTTGACAATATCAATCCCCAACTCAGGGTCGATGACTTCTTCCAAAGCATTTAAAATGCGTGTTTTGATCGTTTCAATTTGCTCTTCTGTATAAGCCATGTTATTCCTCACTCTTAGTCTTCAATAAAATCACGAAGGGGTTTGCTGCGACTTGGTTGGCGCAATTTTCTCAAAGCCTTGGCCTCAATCTGACGGATACGCTCACGAGTCACGTTAAAGACTTTACCAACATCTTCAAGAGTACGCATTTTTCCATCATCTAGTCCGAAACGCAAGCGCAAGACGTTTTCTTCACGGTCTGTAAGAGTATCCAAGACTTCATCCAACTGCTCACGCAAGACGATACGAGTTGTGTAGTCTACTGGATTTTCAATCACTTCGTCTTCGATAAAGTCCCCAAGATGGCTATCGTCCTCTTCACCGATCGGTGTTTCAAGTGATACTGGTTCTTGAGCGATTTTTAGGATTTCACGGACCTTGTCAGGTGTCATATCCATACGCTCAGCGATTTGTTCAGGAGTTGGATCTTGTCCCAATTCTTGAAGGAGATTACGCTGTTCACGGACAAGCTTGTTAATGGTTTCTACCATGTGGACAGGGATACGAATAGTACGGGCCTGGTCAGCGATGGCACGAGTGATTGCCTGACGAATCCACCAAGTTGCATACGTAGAAAACTTAAATCCTTTTGAATAGTCAAACTTGTCAACAGCCTTCATCAAGCCCATGTTTCCTTCTTGGATCAAATCCAGAAACTGCATGCCACGCCCTACGTAGCGCTTAGCAATCGAAACCACCAAACGAAGGTTGGCTTCTGCAAGACGTTGTTTGGCTTCAATATCACCAGCCTCAACTGCTAGAGCCAATTCTTTTTCCTCTTCGTTGGTCAAGAGAGGAACGACCCCGATTTCCTTCAAATACATACGGACTGGGTCATTAACCTTGGCAGAAGTTGAGCCAATCAAGTCCTCATCACTGAGTTCTGGTTCTTCTTCTGCACTAAGCACACGCGCGCTTGGATTTCCTTCGTTGTCTGTGATAGAAATTCCAGCATCCTGAATCCGTTGCAAAAGGTCTTCAATGCCGTCTGCATCGAGGGTGAAAGGAATAACCAGACTTGAATTGATTTCATCATCTGTTGCTGTTCCTGTTTTTTTGTGGTTACGGATAAAGTCCGCTACTTGCACATCAAATGTGGTTACTTCTTTTTGTTTTGTTGCCATTATTACTCCATTCTTCTCTTTTGGGAAATCAATCGTTGCAATTCTTCCAAGGCTGTGTCTGTATCTCCTACATGACTAGCCTCCTGCACTTTCTTTTTAATCCTTAAATTGTCCTTGCTGAGGAGGGCACGGTTACGAGTTTCTTCGACTTCAGAAAGTTCTTGAGGCGACATCTCAGCTGGCAAATCTAGACCAAGAACATGGTACCAGGCATTTTCAACCTCAGGAGTCTGATGAGACAGTTCCTCTGATCCGATTTCTCCCTCTACACTTAATAATTCGTAAAGAATTTGAAATTCTGGGGTATCAAAGAAAAAATCTTCTCTTAATCGGTAGTCATTTAAAACAACTGGATTCTCAGCCATCCTATAAAGGAGATGAGCCTCTGCTCTCATAACTGCTGTCAGTTGCCGCGTCACAGGCAAACTAATCACTACTGGCGTAGGATGCTCCTTGACTCTCTCCTGCCTTTGAACAATCCGACTTTCATTTACAATCTGTTCTACTTGCTGATAATCAAAGGAAGGTAGGTTATCCGCCAGAATGTGGATATAAGAATTCTGGGCAGTGATAGACTTTTCTTTGGCGATTAAGGGCGCAATCTTTTCAATGAATTCGATTTGCGCTTGCAAGTTATCACTATTCTCAGGTTTGAGTTGGTGAATATAGAACTCTATGGGACTAATCCGAGTCTTGGTTAAAAGGTAAGCCAGGTCTTCAGCAGAATTCTTTTGCAAATACTCATCTGGGTCCATGGCATCAGGTACTCGAACAACCTCAACTGAGAAGTCTTTTAACTCCTCTAGAGCCTTGGCTGTTGCTGCCTGCCCTGCCTTGTCGCCATCATAGCTGAGAACAATTTTTTTGGTAAAGCGTTTGAGGTGGTCAACATGCTCCTTGCTTAAGGCTGTTCCCATGGAAGCTACAGCATTTTCTATACCAGCACGGTAGGCTGCGATCACATCCATGAAGCCTTCCATCAGATAGAGCTCTGTAATCTTACCTGTTCCCTTTTTTGCCTTGTCCAAATGGTACAATTCGTAGCTCTTGTTAAAAATTGCAGTCGAGCGACTATTTTTATATTTGGCAGTCTGACTGTCAGTTTCTTGCCAGATACGACCTGAAAATGCAATGACCTGTCCCTTGTCATTGGTCAAAGGAAAGATGATCCGTCCAAAAAAAGTATCATAAAACTGATTGCCATCTGACAGGTAAAACAGGCCAGAATCCAATAAATCCTTTTCCTCAAACTTGTCAGCCAAACGTTGATAGAGATAGGTTCTCTCTGCTGGAGCTAGTCCAATCTGGAAGTGCTTCAGAACATCGTCTGTCAATCCGCGTTTGTAGAGATAAGCCCTTGCTTCTTCTCCCATCTTTGTCGTCATGAGGATGGCATGGTAAAAGCGTGCAGCTTCTTCATGCATATCATATAGAGCTTGATGGGGGGAAGCTTGTTGAGGACGAGACTGGACAGGCATAGCCAGTTGAATACCGACGCGCTCTCCTAAGAGCTGAACGGCTTCCATAAAGGACACGCCTTGGTATTCTTCGATAAACTTAAAGACATCTCCTGAACGCCCACATCCAAAACAGTGATAAAACTGCTTGTCTTCCACAACGTTGAAAGAGGGGGTCTTTTCACCATGAAAAGGACAGAGCCCTATATAGTTCCGTCCAGCCTTCTGTAAAGAAATCACATCACCTATGACTTCCACAATGTTGGCATTGTTTTTGATTTCTTCAATGACTTGCTTGTCAACCATACACAATACCTCCATCTTATCATAGTTTCACGTAAACTAGTATAGCTTATTTCTGAAAAAAAGTAAACCATTTCATACGCTTTCCGTAATTCTCTTTGCCTTATTTTTCCAGATAGAAAGAGGAGATAAAAAACTCAGAAACACTTTCATGTTTCTAAGTTAATTTTCACTATTTTTTGATGATTATTTAACTCACCTATTCAAATAATTGATAGTAGTCTGAGATTTTCATCTTAGCTTTTTCTTCTTTATTGAGGTCTTGGATAATACGACCTTCCTTCATGACTATCAGACGATTTCCATACTTCAGTGCATCCTCCATATGGTGGGTAATCATCAAGGCTGTTAGATGATCCTTGCTGACAAAGTCATCTGTTAACTCCATCAAGGCAACACTGGTTTTTGGGTCAAGAGCTGCTGTGTGTTCATCCAACAAGAGCAACTCTGGTCGCTTCAAGGTTGCCATCAAGAGACTCAAGGCCTGGCGTTGACCACCTGATAGAAACTCAATCGGAGTGTCCAGATGTTTTTCAAGACCATTTCCAACCTTTTCAATGGTAGCCTGAAACTCTTCTCTATGACTTGATAGTCTTCTAGGAAGAAGTCCTCTCTTCTCACCACGATACTTGGCAATCAAGAGATTTTCCGCCACCGTCATACGGGGAGCCGTACCCATTTTAGGATCCTGAAAGACACGAGACAAGTACTTAGCTCGCTTTTCTGGTGAAAAATGCGTCACATCCTCCCCCATGATACGGATACTTCCACTTGTTAAAGGTAGGGTACCTGCAATAGTGTTAAAAAGCGTTGACTTCCCTGCTCCGTTTCCACCTAGTATTGTAATGAAATCATGTTCAAAAATCTCAAGAGAAACATCATTCAGAATGATTTTTTCCTCGTCAAAGCCATTCGTAATGACTTTGGTAGCATTTTTTAATTCTACAATTGCTGTCATTTGCTAAACTTGACTCCTTTCAGGTATTTGCTTTTGAAGGTTGGAATCATAAGACAAACTGCCAAAATCAAAGCGCTATATAGTCGTAAATAGCTCGTGTTAAATCCAAGAGCAATCACGCCCCATACGAGGAACTGATAAGCGATAGAACCTACAACGATGGTCATGAGTCGCTCCGCTAGGGTCAAACTCTTGAACAAAACCTCACCAATAATCAAGCTAGCAAGCCCTACGACAATCACTCCAATTCCTCGAGAAACATCTGCATATCCTTCTTGTTGAGCAATTAAGGCCCCTGCAAGCGCGATAATTCCATTTGAAAGAACCAACCCCATGAGTTCCATACGACCCGTATGAATTCCAAAACTACGAGCCATATCAGGATTATCACCTGTAGCGATGTAAGCCTGACCTAGTTTGGTATCTAGGAAAAAGAGCATGAGACCAATAACAAAGGCAACAAAGATAAAGCCAGTCAGGAGTTGATTGAGGTCTGAATCGAAAGGCAAGACATCCTGAATTTGCTTGGTTCCAAGAAGACCCAGATTGGCACGCCCCATAATCATGAGCATGATGGAATGGCAAGAAGTCATAACCAAAATCCCTGATAAGAGAGTTGGTATTTTACCTTTGGTGTATAAGAGACCTGTTGACATACCAGCTAGGCAGCCTGCTCCTACTGCGGCCAAGGTCGCTAAAAATGGATTAACCCCTTGTGTTATCAAGGTTACAGCTACTGCTCCCCCTAGAGGAAAAGAGCCCTCAGTCGTCATATCCGGGAAATTTAAAATTCGAAAGGTCATAAAGATTCCCAAACCTAAAATCGCCCAGACCATTCCCTGAGAAATAATGGATACTATCATAATCTTTCACTCATTTCTTTCTTTAGTAAAAATGGGAGGAGATGTCCCCAACTCCTCCTTTATCTTTATTCAATCACTTGTCCTGCTTCTTTTAGAACAGACTCAGGGATTGTGATACCAAGTTCTTGCGCTAATTTTTTGTTGATAACCGATTTACCAGTTGAGAAGACATTAACTGGAGTATCAGCTGGTTTTTCACCTTTCAAAACTTTGGCAATCATTTTACCAGTAGCCACTCCAAGATCGTGTTGGTCAACTACTACAGAAGCTAATCCTCCTGCTTCTACCATGGCAGTGGCACTTGGATAGATTGGTTTTTTAGCTGTTTGGTTGCTTGAAACAACTGTTGAGAATGCTGATGCGATGGTGTTGTCAATTGGAACCCAGATAGCGTCGACCTTGCTGGTCATGACATTAACTGTTGAAGCAATTTCATTTGTTGATGGAACAGCAAATGTTTCGACTGTCAAACCTGCTTTTTCAGCATAAGCCTTGAATTCTTCTACCTGTGTTTTTGAGTTATCTTCGCTACTTGAGTAAAGAGCTCCGATTGTTTTGACATTTGGTGTCAAAGTTTTAATCAATTCCACTTGCTGTTCAGCTGGGTTGTGGTCTGATACCCCTGTGATGTTGCCACCTGGTTTTTTCAAATCTTTGACCAAGTTAGCACCGATTGGATCTGTAATAGCAGCCATGATAACTGGTAGATCTTTAGTAGCACTTGCAAGTCCTTGAGCTGCTGGTGTTGCAATCCCAACAACTACATCGTTTCCATTTGCTACCAATTGTTTACTCATGGTTGCAACCTTGCTCTGATCACCTTCAGAGTTCATAAAGTCGATTTTTACCTGGCTATCCTTATAGCCTTCTTCAGCTAGTCCATCTTGAATCCCTTGGTAAATCAAGTCCAAGGATGGGTGACTAACAAATTGAAGGACACCAACCTTAGCAACCTTTTGCTCTTCCTTAGCTGCTGGCTTGTTCATTGATGAATAAATCAAGCTAGCCACTACCAATACTACTAATCCAGCGATAATTCCAATCAAACGTTTATTTTTCATATTCTTTCTCCTTAATTCTTTTATCTTAACTTTTTAAATCACATCATCAAGCGATGCCATCGTTTAAATTCCATCATCATCCTCCTAATAGAAAAAGTCCTCACACAAAAAACTTGTGTGAGGACGTCGATGCGCGGTGCCACCTCAATTATAGGGACTATCCCTATCGCTCTTTCTCGCATTCACGAGTTGCACTGTAAGGTGTGCTCACCGAATTCTTATGATTTCAAATTCTTTATAACATTCAGCCCAATTTTCATCACTTTCATCTATCTGTTTCCACCAAGCACAGACTCTCTAAAAAACTTCAATGATTACTTTCTGAATGTTTAAATTATATCATTTTTCAATTACTTGTCAAGACTATTTTTAGAATTTTTTAAACAATTCAAAAACTTCCCCTAGAAAAAAAGGAAGTTTAGAAAATATCAACCTGAATTACGCAAACCTGTTGCAATTCCGTTAATGGTTGTATGAATCAATCTTTCTTCGTCTGCTGACAATTCACCACGACGTTGACGTTTAATCAACTCCAACTGAATGTAGTTAAGGATATTAAAGTAAGGCATACGATAGTTTAGACTGTCTTTTAGGTAAGAGTTTTCTGCCAAGAGTTCGTCATAACCTTCGATAGCTAAAATAACATCCTTGGTCAATTGCCATTCATCTAAAATAGTGTAAAAGATAGCTTGCACTTCTTCATCTTCACAGAGCTTGGCATATTCAAAGGCAATGTTCATATTAGACTTAGACAAGACCATGTCTACATTGGAAAGCAATGATTGGAAGAAAGGCCAGTTTTGGTACATGTCACGAAGAAACTCGATATTTTTCGGATCTTGATCAATAAACTCTTTAAAGCTTGATCCTACACCATACCATCCAGGGAACATGACACGACTTTGTGACCATGAGAAGACCCAAGGAATGGCACGCAAACCGCCAATTTCAGTGATGGTCTTACGAGCTGCTGGACGCGAACCGATATTGAAGCTTGAAATAGCCTTGATCGGACTTGATTCAAAGAAGTAGTCATAGAAATGTTCATTTCCAAAGACCAAGTCACGGTAGATATCATAACTACGGTCCACTACTTGATCCATAATAGCTTCGTAACGGTTTGATGTGTTGGTATCACTCTTCTTCTTGGTAATCATACGGTTAATGGCTGCAGAAACCAACATCTCAAGGTTGTAATAAGCAGCGTCTTTGTTACCGTATTTGTTTCCAATCACTTCTCCTTGCTCAGTCAGACGGATACGGTCCTTTATAGACTTGAGCGGTTGAGATGTAATGGCTTCATATGTTGGACCACCACCACGACCGACAGTCCCACCACGACCATGGAAGAAAGTGACCTTAACGCCAAATTCATCCCCAATAGCAGTCAGTTGTTGTTGGGCTTTATAGAGGGTCCAACACGATGACAGGTAACCACCGTCTTTGTTACTATCAGAGTAGCCAAGCATGATTTCTTGGTAATTATCTTTTGAAGCAATCCATTTTTTAGCCAAAGGAAGAGAGAAATATTTTCTCATGGTTTCTTCCGAATGATCCAAGTCTTCGATGGTTTCAAAGAGGGGAACAATTTGAACGCGGGCTTTTTGAGCATCCACCAATCCGACTTCCTTGAGCATGATGGCTAGTTCTAGCATGTCGGAGACACTTGTTGCGTGAGAAATGATGGTTTGACGAATGACATTTTCACCCAGTTTATCCTTCAACTTGCGGGCAGCTTTAAAGATAGACAGTTCCTTCTCAAGAAGTTCTGACTTTTCAGCATGAGTTGCTGAGAGGATACGAGGGTCTTCTTCCAACTCTTTTAAGAGAAGGCTACATTTTTCGTCTTCAGACAGATCGCTATAGTGGTCGTTGATACCAGCTGATGCTAGCAATTCAGCCACACAGGCTTCGTGAACACTAGAATCCTGGCGCATGTCAATAGAGGCAAGATAGAAACCAAAGATCTCGACAGCTTGCATCAATTCGACGAATTCTCCAGAAATCAGGTAGTCACCTTTGTTTTCAAGGAGAGAATCGCGAATGGCCAACAAATCTTGATAGAATTCATCTGCAGTGGCATATCTAGGCTGAAGTTCCTTGTCTTCAATGAGATAAGCCTTGGTTGCCTGCATCTTAGCTTGGATATCAAAAAGAGCACGACGATAGAGTTCTTTTTCACGATAAATCGAGTTATCTTGTGACTTCAGCGCCATCTCACGAACCTTGTCGCTGACATTCACAATACTGGTTGAGAGTGAGAATTCACGATAGAGGTTATAAATCTTCTCATCGTAGTAATTCATGATAACTTCACACTGGGTCAAGGCAGATTTATTGAGGGTTTCAGCAGTTACGAAAGGATTGCCATCACGGTCTCCTCCAATCCACATTCCCATGGTAATCGGTTTTGGATGTTGGAGCTCGATGCCTTGTTCTTTAGCTAGTTTCTTATACTCAGCTGTCAAACGTGGAACAGCATTCAAAAATGAACTTTGATAGTACTCCATCACGTTGGTGATTTCGTTGGTTACTTTCAATTTCTTCTCACGAATCATGTCCGTTTGCATGATAATTTCAATATAACGACGGAGATCCGTGTGCCATTTTTCTTTGTTAATCAAGCCTAGTTTGACATCACGGTACTTACGTAAAAGATTATGGATATGGTTGGTCAAATCCAGCATACTCTTGCGTTGTACTTGCGTTGGATGGGCGGTCAAGACAGGGACGACATTTAACTTTTCTAAAATTTCAGCTGCATTTTCTTTTTCAGCTACCATCTTAATTGTTGTAGATAGTTTCCCTAGATAGTCTTGGTCCACATTGTTTTGGTGATTGATTTCATAGGCCAAATCCACATCCTCAGAGATATTGATCAAAAGTGGAAGGATAGAGAAATAGCGTGAAATGTAAATCATTTCTTCATTCGAAAGACTGGTCACTAGGTCATTGAGCCCTTGATAATTCTCGCTAGTTGATAATTCCTTCAACTGGATAATCTTTTCAAAGGTTTCTGGCGCCAGCATATTTTTTGTGATATCTTCTAATAGCTCAGTCAGAATCAAGACTTCTTCTTGGACGACTGCTTTATTACTATAGTTTTCTAATTTTTGAAGAGACATATACTTTCCTTTCCATACAATTCTTACAGACTTTCATCGGTTTGATTCTCGTATTCTCTGATAAGTTTGGCACGTTTTTCGCTTGCATCAATGTTCAGTACAAGCGCGATGGCTACGGATAATACCAGTAGACTGTTCCCACCTTGTGAAAGGAAGGGGAAGGTTACCCCTGTAGAAGGAATCAACCCTGAAATCCCACCGATATTGACAAAGACCTGAACAAGGATCATCCCTCCGACACCGATAGCAACCATAGAATTAAAAGGATCTTTAGCTCGAATTCCGACTAAGATAATTCTCAAAATCAAGAAGAAGAGTAGAGCCAAAATCATACTGGCTCCTACGAATCCAAACTCTTCGATGATAATCGAAAAGACGAAATCCGTATGGGCTTCTGGCAGATAACCACGCTTCTCGATAGAATTTCCCAGTCCCAGTCCAAACCAGCCACCATTTACCATTGCATAGTAGGAATTTGCGAGCTGGTGTCCTGCCCCCGCCAAGTCATTAAAGGGATTAAAGAAAGCACTGAAACGTTTAGCAACGTAACCAAATACCGGTATTTGAGAGAACTTTTCAACCCCAACAAAGCGAATGACAGACAAGACTAACATTGAACTTCCTGCCAAGAGAGCTAGAATGGTCGAGAACCAACGATAGGCGATCCCACTTACGGTATACATGATGAGCGCCACCAAGACCAAGATGGTCGCATTTCCCAAGTCTGGGAAAATTCCCAAACTTCCAATCAGAACCAGCAGAACAAAACGCCAGTCGTTAAAGGCTCGAGGTAGCCACTGATTCTGTGTCAAAACCTGGAAGTCATAAATCGCAATCTCATCTTGTTGTTTTGAAAATCGATGTGCCAGGTACCAGATGATGATAATCTTAAGGTACTCCGCAGGCTGAATCGTTACAGGTCCGACAGAAATCCATCCGTATGCTCCATTGACAGGTGTTCCGACCAGTCGCGCCAGAGCTAAAAGAACCATCTCCACAATCATTACGATAAAAATAAGACGTCCGTTTCTTAGGAAACCTAATTTTAATTTATAAATTAAGGCAATCAGAATCAAACTAGCTATCCAGAAGATCCCCTGGTTACGCACCAATTGAAAGGCACTTTTCCCTTCTTCAATCAGGGTTGGACTCGTTGTCGAATAAACCACAATCAGTCCCAAAATCGACAAAAGGAAGTAAGGAATCAAAATGGAATAGTTTAGTAGGTGCCTTTTACTAATTTTCATATTTCACCACTCTAATAGGAACAGACGCTTCTGTTCCCAATTCCGTTTTATTTTCTAGTTTTGATTGCTATTATACCACTTTTTCAGAAAGAAAAAAACTCTTATCCTTTAATCCTTCGAATTTTACTTATTTTCTAGTTCAAGCAAAAAATACAAACCTCTCTTGAGATTTGTATTTTAAGTTTTTAGTTAGATGAAGAGCTGTTGCTTGAGCTTGAGTCACCACCACCGATGTATTGGGTGAAGATGTTTTGGAAGGCTTGGTCTTTGACCTTGATATTAGCAGCTTGCAATTCTTTACCAATTACTCCTTGAACAAAGGCAGAATCATTTTGTTTTTGAGTCAAGATGATTGTCTTCAATTTTTCTTTGTAATCATCCAAGTTAGAAGATTTTTCTGTCTTCTTCGTTACTTTGATGATGTAGAACTGATTGCTGTATGCTTGTGTTCCAGTAGCTGTAATCACATCAGAAATACCATTCACATCCAAGGCAAAGGCTGCTTTCTTGACTTGTTCTGGAAGTTCTGTAGAAGCAGAGTCAAAAGTGATTTCGCCACCATTTTCTTTTGTTTTATCATCGTTAGAGTTGTCTTTTGCTAATTGAGCAAAATCCGCACCTTCTGCTTTAGCTTTCTCAAGTACTTCTTTTGCCTTGTCTTCATTGTCCATACGGATGATTTGAGCAGTTACATCTGGAGTGTACGCTTCGAAAGCCTTTTGGTAGGCTTCGTCTGTCAATTCGCTCTCAGCGGCCTTCTTAACTGCCAATTCAACCAATTTGCTGGTGCGAATTTGAGCTTTACGAGTTTCAGGAGTCATACCTGCACGTTGAAGGACGCTGTTGTAGCTATCACCGTATTTCTTTTGTTCTTCAGCAACGGCGTCATCCACATCTTTATCCGTTACCTCTGATCCATATTGTTGTTCAAATACTTTTTGGATGGTCATATTTAGCAAGACTTGTTGAGCAGTTGGATTGTTCTTTACTTCGTCAAAGAATTGATGTTCCGTTATCACATCGCCCTTCATGCTGATCAAATCTTTTCCTTCAGAACTGTTTGAACAAGCTGCAAGTGTTGCTACTGATAAAAGTGTGATGGCTCCTGCCATAAGTTTTTTCTTCATGTTTACTCCTTTTACGGTAAGTGTTACCTTATCTATTTTACTATAATTTCTTAAATTTTTCTGAAAATTATTCGCTCCCAGGAAGCTCTACTTCTGCTACATTCTTTCGTAGCATGAGAATACCGTCTCCAAGTGGAACTAAAGTTGCTGTTAAATCTGGATTATCCAAAGTTGCGTCGAAAAGTCTTTGCAAACCACGGTAAATGGTTCGTTGACCACGGCGGACTTCCATGATGTCCTTGGCAACATCTCCTCCTTGGAAAATATCATCCAAGACCACCACTCCACCGACTTCCAAATGTTTAAGGATTTCAGGCAGAAAGACGATATACTTGGACTTGGCCGAGTCCATAAAGACAAAATCATAAGTTTCTGTCAGACTGGATAAAACATCGACTGCATCTCCCTCTAAAAGAGTGATTTGCGTACGATTATCAAATCGAGCAAAATTATCTTTTGCAAAACCAATCATCTCAGGATTACGGTCAATGGTTATAATCTTAGCATCTGGCGCATGTTCCGCCATCAAGAGGGCTGAAAAACCGATAGCTGTCCCAATTTCCAAAATGTTCTTGGGCTGTATGGTCTCCATGAGAAAACGGAAATACGCGACCGTTTCATGGGGAATAATGGGAATGTTTTCCTTACGCGCGAAGGTCTCCAATTCTTTTAAGGAACCTGTCACCTGCTTTTGACGCTGGCGCATGAGTTCAACGATTTCTTCCTTGACGACAGGCCGGCGCATATTGTGATTGGCATTTTTACTATAAGACTCTACCATCTTAAGCTAGTCCCAATTTTTCAACAAGGGCTTCAAACTCGTTCAAGCGACGTTCAAAGACTGCAAAGGCATCGTTAAGATAGTCTTCTTTTTCCATATCAACACCCGCTTTTCTCATGACATAGAGTGGATAGTCTGATTTACCTGCTTTGAGGTAGTCGATATAGCGGTCACGGTCTTCTTGACTACCATGGACAATCTTCTCAGCCAAGGCTGAAGCAGCTGCAAAACCTGTTGAATACTGATAAACATAGTAGTTATAGTAGAAGTGAGGAATGCGTGCCCACTCGTATTGGATCTGAGGATTGTCTTCCTTGCTGAGTCCATAGTACTCTTGGTTCAAGTCAGCGTAGAGCTTATTGAGGAAATCACTTGTCAAGACTTCTCCATTTTGGTCTGCTTGGTGGATGGCATGTTCAAACTCAGCGAATTGAGTTTGACGGAAAACTGTTCCACGGAAACCATCTAGGAAGTTATTGAGAATAGCAAAGCGAGTTGCATCGTCTTCTACTTCTTCCAACAATTTCTCTGTCAAGATATTTTCGTTAGTCGTTGAGGCAATCTCAGCCAAGAAGATAGAATAATCTCCGTAAACATAAGGTTGGGTTTCACGAGTATAGCTAGAGTGCATACTGTGACCTGTTTCATGGACAAGAGTAAAGAGATTATCTAGATTGTCCTGCCAGTTGAGAAGCATAAAGGCATTGGTATCGTAAGAACCACCAGAGTAGGCACCAGAACGCTTGCCTTGGTTTTCATAGACATCAATCCAACGCTCACTGAAGGCACGTTTAACACGGCTCAAGTAGTCGTCACCTAAAACTGCCAAAGCTTCTTCTGCCTTTTTCAAGGCTTCTTCGTAGGTAAAGCTATAATCTACTGACGAAAGCGGTGTGTAGACATCGTACATCTTGAGGTCGGAAATACCCAAGATTTTAGAACGAAGTTCTAGGTAACGATGCAAGAGCGGCAAATGCTTGCGAACTGCTGCAACTAGATTGTCATAGACACTTTCTGGAACAAAGTTAGCTGCGAGGGCTGCATGGCGAGCACTCTTATAGTTGCGAACTTTTGCGCGGTAGTTTTGCACCTTAACATTTGTCTGCAAAGTCTTAGCATAAGTATGTTGGAATTGCTCGTAAGTCGCATAAAGGGCTTCATAGGCACCACGACGCACTTCACGGTTTTTAGACTCCATCAAACGGATGTAAGTACCGTGTGAGAGTTGCACTTCATTGCCTTCATCATCCAAGACGTATGGGAAGCTAATATCCGCATTGTCCAAGATGGCGAAAGTTTCACTAGCCGCGCCAAAGATCTCTCCTGCTCCAGCAAGTAATTCTTCCTCACGTTGCGAAAGAACATGGTCTTTCTTTTGCAAGAGCTTGTCAAAAAAGTGTTTGTAAACTTGGAGTTTTGGCTGAGCTTCTAGGAAGGCCGCATACTGCTCTTCACTAATCTCCATAAACTCAGGTTCATAGAATGAAAAGGCTTGTTCTAACTGACTGTATAGGGTCATTGCCTTAGCATAGTACTCTTGATACTTGGCTTCACGCGTGTCCTGATCATTTTTCATATGCGCATAGACATAAAGCTTTTCAACTTGGCGTTCCAAGTCAAGTGAGAATTCTGTAATCTCAAGCAAACTGTCTGCACTATCCAAGAGATGCCCCTCATACTGAGATGCTGTTTGTACTTTTTCAGTTAAATCTTTCAAGGCTTCTTCCCAAGCCTGGTCTGTTGGGTAGATCGTTGAAAGATCCCATGTATCTTTTTCATTTATTTCATGTCGTTGTAATACCATAAGATTCCTCCATCCTTTCTATTTTACCACATTTTTTGAGAAATATAAGTGATAAAAGGCTGGTGGATAGAGCTTTTGGCAATTATTTTTCGGTTTTTTTTGATAGTAAGCCTGAAAATTTCTATAATAGCTAGTCAAATCCGTTTCAATCTGCAAAAAATCACCTGATTCTATCGGTCTGACCTGAGGATACCAGTCGTCCAGTTGACGATTTAATAGATTGTCTCCTTGATGATAAGCTTCCTCCTGCTTCTTCATCCAGTAAGGGGTTTGGTAGTACAACTGTTG